>URCB01000015.1 GCA_900546255.1 uncultured Eubacteriales bacterium | reverse complement strand
CACCGGCGCTGCTCAGATGGACGGTGCTATCCTGGTTATCGCTGCTACCGACGGCCCCATGGCTCAGACCCGTGAGCACATCCTGCTGGCCCGTCAGGTGGGCGTGCCCGCCATGGTCGTGTTCCTGAACAAGTGCGATCAGGTCGACGACGAGGAGCTGCTGGAGCTGGTCGAGATGGAGGTCCGTGAGGTCCTGTCCAAGTACGAGTTCCCCGGCGACGACATCCCCATCATCAAGGGTTCCGCTCTGAACGCTCTGACCTGCGAGGGCGGCGTGGACGATCCCGACTTTGCCTGCATCAAGGAACTGATGGACGCGGTGGACGATTATATCCCCACCCCCGCCCGTAACGACGACCTGCCCTTCCTGATGCCCGTCGAGGACGTGTTCACCATCACCGGCCGCGGCACCGTGGCCACCGGCCGTGTGGAGCGCGGCATCATTAAGATGAACGAGGAAGTCGAGATCGTCGGCCTGAGCGACGAGAAGAAGAAGACCGTCGTCACCGGCATCGAGATGTTCCGCAAGCTGCTGGACTTTGCTGAGGCCGGCGACAACATCGGCACCCTGCTGCGCGGCGTTGCCAAGACCGACGTGGAGCGCGGCCAGGTCCTCTGCAAGCCCAACTCCATCCATCCGCACACCAAGTTCACCGGCCAGGTCTACGTCCTGTCCAAGGACGAGGGCGGCCGTCACACCCCCTTCTTCAACAACTATCGTCCTCAGTTCTACTTCCGTACCACCGACGTGACCGGCGTCATCTCCCTGCCCGAGGGCGTTGAGATGTGCATGCCCGGCGACAACGTCGACATGAAGGTGGAGCTGATCACCCCCATCGCCATCGAGAAGGGCCTGCGCTTCGCTATCCGCGAGGGCGGCCGTACCGTGGGCTCCGGTGTTGTCACCGAAGTTGCCGAGTAATTTCTCGCACCTTTCAGAAGGGCAAAGCGGAAGCTTTGCCCTTCTGTTTTTTTTTTCAAAGACCTTTGAACCCAGGAAAGGAGGAACCCTATGAGTACTGACACCACCATTGACACGGAAGCCTTGGGGGACAGTGTCCAAACCAGTTTGAATACCCTCTTCCACAGTGGGTGGGAGTCTGCCCTTCGGACCATTTTCTTTGCCATCCTGTTGTTGGTGCTCTGCCTGGTGGTGAAGGCTATCCTGCTGAAAATTTTGGATCGCAGCTTGGATAGGCTGACCCATATCGAGCGGAGTTTGCACACCTTCATTCGCTCCACGGCCAACATTTTGCTGTGGTTTGTGACTTTGATGGTGGTGGCCTCGTCCTTGGGGATCAATGCCAGCTCCCTGTTGGCACTGGTGAGTATCCTAGGCCTGGCAGTTTCCCTGGCGGTGAAGGACAGCTTGTCCAACCTGGCAGGGGGGCTGACCATTTTGGGCACCAAACCCTTCAAGGTAGGGGACTATGTGCAGATCGATGACATTGAAGGTACGGTCCAGGACATTGGCCTGGTGTACACCAGCCTAACCACGTGGGATAACCGGCGTATCCTGGTGCCAAACAGCACTGTGGTGGATGCGGAGGTCACCAATTACACCACCGAACCCCTGCGCCGGGTGGATTTGACCATCACCGCCTCTTACGGCGCTTCGGTGGAGGAGGTGAAGGACGTCATCCAAGGGGTATTGGCCCGGCACGACAAAGTCCTAAAGGACCCAGCCCCCTTTGCCCGTCTCTCCTCCTACGGGGACAATGCCCTGGGGTATGCCGTTCGGGCTTGGTGCCGTACCGAGGACTACTGGGACGTCTATTACGACTTGCTGGAAGAATTGAAGAGCGCCTTCGATGCGGCAGGGCTGTCCATTCCCTATCCTCAGATGGAAGTGACCCTCCGAAAGTGAAAAATGTGGGCGCAGAGCCTTCCTCCCCATTTCATCCCTTCGTTCAGACAGGCGGCAACAAGATCCCCTCTCTCTGGTCTGTGAACACTGGAGAGAGGGGAGCCTTTTTGTTTCTGAGCTGGAAACCTAGGAAGGGAAATGCACCCGGAGGAACGGGATCCGAAGGCGGGAGGTCAACCCTTGCCCCCCTTACTGCTTCGCCGGATAGGCCAGCCCCTGCATAAACCCATCCCCTTGGTTGGAGTATACCTCGCCGCCGATGACCTGGTCCTGGTAGAGCAATAGGCTGGCCCAGATGTTTTCCTGGAGGCCAGGAAAATTCTTGACCGCATAGGTGTAGCGCTGGATGGTCTTCCCGGCATACTGGGTGAGGTCGAACCCCTGGGATTCCTGGAGGGTGAGGTAGGCCTCATAGGAGTCATCAAAGACATCCGGCAGGCGGATGTCCTCCTGGTTGGCGGCTTCCTCCCCCACCAGCCAGCCGCAGGATTCCAGATAGGCCACGCGGTCGTCGTTGGTTTTGACGTTTTCTGGGTTGGCCTGGAGTTGGACCACGGCCTGGGCGGTTTGCACGTCCTGGATCAGGTCCAGGCCTGCCCCCACGGCGGCGATGGCCACCGCCGCCAGCGCGCAGCCGGCCACCAGCCGGCGGGGACGGAGTTTTTTGGTAATGATAATCATGGATGGCAGCTCCTCTCAGCGCCGGCGGCCAGAGCAGGGGCCCGGCGGTAGAAATCTTCCCCTTACCCTATGTTCTCCGGAGAGAAACTATGCTACAATAGGCCAAATAGACTGAAAAGGAAGGGGTTCGCCATGGAACGACTGGATAAGCTGTTGGCTGCCACAGGACGCTGGTCCCGGAAGGAAGCCAAGGCCCTGGTGAAGGCGGGGCGGGTACGGGTGGCCGGCGTGCTGCCCCAGGGGCCGGAGGACAAGGTAACTCCAGGGACCCCCGTCACCGTGGACGGCCGCCTGGTGGAGACGGAGACCTTCACCTATCTCATGCTGCACAAGCCTGCCGGCGTGGTTTCCGCCACGGAGGACAGCCGGGACAAGACGGTGCTGGACCTGCTGCCCCCTGACCTGCGCCGCCGGGGCCTTTTCCCCGTGGGGCGGTTGGACAAGGATACGGAAGGCCTGCTCTTACTCACCAACGACGGAGGGTTGGCCCATCGGCTCCTCTCCCCGGCCCACCATGTGAACAAGGTGTACTATGTGGAGGTAGATGGACAGCTGGACCAGGAGGATCGGGCGGTGTTCCGGCGAGGCCTTGTTTTACGGGATGGAACGGTATGCCTGCCTGCGGAACTCACCGTGCTGGACCCGCCCAGCCAAGGGCTGATCACCTTGGAGGAGGGAAAATACCACCAGGTCAAACGGATGCTGGCAGCCCGGGGAAAGCCGGTGACCTACCTCAAACGCCTCTCCATGGGTCCCATCACCTTGGATCCTGACCTGCCCCTGGGGGCTTGGCGCCCCTTGAACCGAGGGGAACTGGGGCAGCTGGGGTGCTGAAAGGGAAAGATTTCGGCATTTTCCACAAATGTTCACAAAAAAGCTATTGAAATCGCTCGAAAGAACGGCTATAATAAAGACCATTCCACGACACCATGCGGGGGAATTCGAATTTTCACGTGTCGAAAGGGAGAGTGTCCCTCTGTTCAACGGATAGGAATATAGGAATAAGGAGGAAATGGATATGTCCAGCAGAGTATTTCAAAGCATTGTACTCCAGATGAAAGAGTGCACGGACCGGGTCATCGGCGTCATCGACGACCAGGGCACCGTGGTCTCCTGCAATCAGCTGACCTGGATTGGAGAGAAATGGGAGGGCGCTGCCTCCGCCCTGAACACCAACGACGGCGCCGTGGTGATCTATGGGGATAAGACCTTTAAGCCCCTGGCCAGCCGCAGCTCCCACTATGACTATGCCGCCTTCGTCCAGGGCAGCGACGAGCAGGCCCGGCTCATCTGCTCCATGGTCACCGTGGCCCTGAACAGCGCCAAGGCCTATTACGAGGAGAAGCATGACAAGACGGCTTTCGTCAAGAGCATCATTTCGGATAACATCCTTCTGGGCGACATCTATGTCCGCGCCAAGGAACTCCACTTTGCCTCAGAGGCCCAGCGGGCGGTTTTCCTGGTGCGCCAGGTGGAGTCGGCGGACATTGCAGCGGTGGATGTGGTGCAGAACCTGTTCTCTGAGAGCCCCGATGATTTCGTCATCTCCATCAACGAGACCGACATTGCCGTCATCAAAACCCTCACCGAGGGGGGCGACGGGAAGGAGATCTACCGCATCGCCAAAAGCATCGAGGATGCCCTGGCCCAGAACCTGAAGATCAAGGTCACCATCGGCATCGGCACGGTGGTCAGCCACATCCGGGACCTGGCCCGGGCCTATAAGGAGGCCGGGGTGGCCATCGACGTGGGCAAGGTCTTTGACACGGAAAAGACCATCATCACCTACGAAAACCTGGGCATCGGCCGGCTGATCTACCAGCTGCCCACGGTGATGTGTGAGATGTTCCTCCAGGAGGTCTTTAAGAAGAACCCCATCGACGCTCTGGATCAGGAGACCCTCTTCACCATCAACAAGTTCTTTGAAAACAACCTCAACGTTTCCGAGACGGCCCGAAAGCTCTTCGTCCACCGGAACACCCTGGTTTACCGCCTGGAGAAGATCAAGAAGCTCACCGGCCTGGACCTGCGGGAGTTTGACGATGCCATCACCTTCAAAGTGGCCCTCATGGTCAAAAAGTACCTGGTGTCCAGAGGGATCGAATCCTAAGGCGGAGAACCACCCTGTGGTTTTGCTGCGTTCTGGGAGGAAGGGCCGTGTGGCCGGGGGAATTCAATTCCAGTGGGAATCGCGCTCTCCCGGCCATGTGTAGCGTCCATTTCCCTGGATGCGGCAAAACAGCGTGCAGGGGCCCTGCAGTGCGTGCCATGCCGGCGGTACAGCGGGATCCCTCTGGACAGATTACAACAGACAAAGGAGTGTTATTTTGATTCGACTGACTGATATCCATAAGGAGTATCAAAACGGCACCAAGGCCCTGAAAGGGGTCAGTTTGCAGATTGATGACGGGGAGTTCGTCTTCCTGGTGGGGCCCTCCGGCTCCGGGAAGTCCACCATCATCAAACTGATTACGGCGGAGATTGAGGCAACCCGAGGGAAGCTGATGGTCAATGGCTACAACCTTCGGGACATCAGCGAAAAACAGATCCCCCTGATGCGCCGCACCATTGGCGTGGTGTTCCAGGACTTCCGCCTCATCGAGAAGAAAACCGTTTATGAGAACATCGAGGTGGCCATGCGCGCCGTGGGCGCCACCACCCGGGAAATTCAGCGGCGTATCCCCTACGTATTGGATCTGGTGGGGTTGATGGGCAAGGGGGGGCGGCTGCCCACCCAGCTCTCCGGCGGGGAGCAGCAGCGGGTGGCCATCGCCCGTGCCCTGGCCAACAACCCCAGCGTGATCATCGCCGACGAGCCCACCGGCAACTTAGACCCTGCCCGGTCCTTGGAAATCATGTCCCTTCTGGAGAAGATCAACGACATGGGCACCACCATCCTGGTGGTCACCCACGAGCGGGAGCTGGTCAACCGCTTCGGCAAGCGCGTGGTGGCCATCGAGAGTGGGCGGATCATCAGTGACGCAGCAGGAGGGTATTACGGCAATGGGTGATAGACAAATTTGGTATTATATCAAAGAGGGCGTCCGGAGTATCTTTACCCATGGGCTCATGTCCTTTGCGGCGGTGTGTATGACCGTGGCCTGCCTGCTGATCATGGGCTCCTTCTCCCTCATTGCAGTTAACGCCGGGAACATCCTTCAGGATCTGGAGGATGAAAACGAGTTCCTGGCCTATGTGGACGAATCCCTCAGCCAAAACGAGGCCAGAGCCCTGCAGGATGAGATCGAAGCGATCCCCAATGTGTCCTCGGTGACCTTTGTGACCAAAGAGCAGGCCCTGCAGGACTTCATCGCCCAGCAGGAAACCGCAGAGCTCTTCGAAAACACCTCCGCCGAGACCCTGCGGGACCGTTACCGCATCCATGTCGAGGACATTGAGCAGCTGCAGGATACGGCAGACCAAGTGAAGCAAGTCAATGGCATCGCCGATGTGGAGGCCTCCTTGGAGATTGCCGATGGCTTTGTGATGGTTCGGAACGTGGCCACTGCCATTGCGGTGATCCTCATCGTCATGCTGGTGGTGATTTCGGTGTTCATCATCGCCAACACCATCAAACTGTCCACCTTCACCCGGCGGGAGGAGATCGCCATCATGAAGATGTGCGGCGCCACCAACTGGTTTGTCCGGGCCCCCTTCCTGGTGGAGGGTGTGATCCTGGGCCTGGCCGGGGGCATCATTGCCTTCTTCTGCCAGTGGGGGATCTATGGGCTCATCACCAGGGCCATGATGGAGAGCGGGATCTTTAGCATCATCACCACGGTGCCCTTCGGCAACATCTCCCACGTGGTGCTGCTGGTGTTCCTGTTGGTTGGCTTCGCCATCGGTGGCGGCGGTTCGGTGATGGCCATCCGGAAGTTCCTGAAAGTGTAAACCCTGGGAAGCGAGGTGCAAGGCGTGAGCAAACAGAAGAAATCCTGGGACCCGTATCGCCGCCAGCGGCGCGTCATGGCGGTGATTGCGGTGGTCTTGTGTATTTCCCTCGTCCTTTCCCTGGTGGCCGGTCTGCTGGCCTACTGATAGGGCAGACGGACTAAGACAGTGAAAACCCGAGCAAGCGGCGGCTTCGGCCGCCGCTTTGTATTTCTCCGCGGGGCAGCCAGCGGGGCAGATAGGAGGCTTTTCTATGAAGGAGACAACAAAACGTCGCGTCCGGGGGGCGCTCATTGCGCTGGTGTGCTTTTTGCTGGGCGGGCTGGTTACCTTGGGCGTGGTGTGGAAGGTGGTGGGCCAGGATGGGCGCACCCTCCTCCAGGCCTACCAGTTGATCCGGTCAGAGTTTGTGGGGGAGTATGACAGCCAAACCCACCTGGAAACCACCCTGGAGACCATGGTGGACGCCTTAGGGGACCGGTGGTCCTACTACCTCACCCCAGAGGAGGCGCAGCAGGTCAAGGCCAACCGGGAAAACACCTACGTGGGCATTGGCATCACCGTAGGCCAGAATGTGGAGGACGGGCTGGAAATCCTCCGGGTGACGGAGGGCAGCCCGGCCCAGGAGGCGGGCCTCCAGGCAGGGGAGATTATCCGTGGGGTGGATGGTCAGGCCATCACATCCGACAACCGGGAGACCATGCTCTCCGCCATCCAGGGGGAGGAAGGGACCACCGTTTCCCTGGAAGTGGAGGGGACGGACGGGGCCCGGCGCACCGTGGAGGTCACCCGCCAGGAGATCCACGGGGTTACCGCCACCTGGACCATGACGGAAAACCAGGTGGGCCTGGTGACCATCCTGAACTTCTACGCCGGCACCGCCGACCTGGTAAAGCAGGGGGTGGCAGCGCTCCAGGAGGAGGGGGCCCAGGCCTTGGTATTTGACCTGCGGAACAACCCGGGGGGATACGTCACAGAGCTCACGGAGATTTTGGACTATCTTCTCCCAGAGGGGAACATTTTCATCAGCCGGACCAACGACGGGGAGGAAGTGACCTACACCTCCGATGCCAGCTGTGTGGATCTCCCCATGGCGGTGCTGGTCAATGCCAACAGCTACAGCGCTGCGGAGTTCTTTGCCGCTCAGCTCCGGGAATCCGCGGGCGCTCCGGTGGTCGGGGAGCAGACCAGCGGCAAGGGGTATTCCCAGATCCTCTTCGATTTGCCCGACGGCAGCGCCATTGGCCTGTCTACGGCCCGGTACTATACCGGCAAGGGGGTGTCTCTCATTGGCACAGGGCTTACGCCGGACACAGAGGTTACCCTCAGTGAGGAGGACCAGCAGAAACTGCTGGCAGGGGAGCTTACCCCGGCAGAGGACGCGCAGTTTCAGGCCGCAGTGGCGGCGCTGGGCCTCTCGTAAGGCAGCCTGGCCCGGGGGCCGGCAGCGGCTGTCCCACCACTTCCCCTTGACAGACCGGGAGAAACTTCCTATAATACTTAGGCGTATAACCGGGATTTTATATTTTTATATGTGTAGGGCGCCCGGGCCCGTTGGCAATTTCGTCACCAATCACATTTGAAAGGTGTGTCACTGAATATGGCAAAGGAATATCGACTCAGCGCGGAGCGCCTGGAAGAACTCAAGCAGGAGCTCACTTACCTGAAAACCGTCCGGGAAAAGGAAGTGGCGGAACTCATCAAGGAGGCCCGCTCCTTCGGCGACCTGTCGGAAAACAGCGAGTATGACGAGGCAAAGAACGAGCAGGGTAAGCTCTACTCCCGCATCGCAGAGCTGGACGAGATTTTGTCCAACTACACCATCATCGAGGAGCAGGAGACCGCCCGGGACATCGTCCACGTGGGCAACAACGTGGTGGTGAAAGACCTGGAGTTTGACGAGACCCTGACCTATCAAATCGTGGGCTCCCAGGAGGCCGACCCCATGAACGGGCGGATCTCTGAGGACTCCCCCTTCGGCAAGGCCCTGCTGGGTAAGAAGGCCGGAGAGGAAGTGGTGGTGGAAGCCCCCGCCGGCAACATCCACTATCAGATCCTGGAGATCCAGAGATAATAGAGAAAAGGAGCGGCAGAACATGGCAGAGAAGAACAAGAAGGACCAGACCGGGGAGCAGGAGCAGGACCTGTCCCAAATCCTCCAGGTGCGCCGGGACAAGCTGGCCGCCCTCCAGGCGGCGGGGAAGGACCCCTTCCAGCAGACCAAGTTTACGGTTTCCGCCCACGCCCAGGAGATCAAAGACCATTTCGAGGAGATGGAGGGCCAGCCCGTCACCATCGCCGGCCGGCTGATGTCCAAGCGGGGCATGGGCAAAGTGAGCTTCTGCGACCTGCAGGACAAGTCCGGCCGCATCCAGCTCTACGCCCGAAAGGACGAGATGGACGAGGCGGACTACAACGAGTTTAAAAAGTATGACATCGGCGACCTGGTGGGGGTGGAAGGCGAGGTTTTCCGCACCCAGCGGGGAGAGATGAGCGTCCGGTGCAAGCAGGTTACCCTTCTCTCCAAGTCTCTGCGCCCCTTGCCGGAGAAGTTCCACGGCCTGCAGGACAAGGAGCTGCGGTACCGCCAGCGGTACGTGGACCTCATCGTGAACCCCGAGTCCCGCCGCAACTTTGAAATCCGCAGCCAGCTGGTCAGCTATCTGCGGTCTTTCCTGGACGGCCGGGGCTATATGGAGGTGGAAACCCCCGTCCTCAACACCATCTCCGGCGGGGCCACCGCCCGGCCCTTCATCACCCACCACAACACCCTGGACATTGACATGTACATGCGCATTGCCACGGAGCTCCACTTAAAGCGCCTCATCGTAGGCGGCCTGGAGCGGGTGTATGAGATCGGCCGGATCTTCCGCAACGAGGGCATGGACACCAAGCACAACCCTGAGTTCACCACCGTAGAGCTCTACCAGGCCTATGCCGACTTCAACGACATGATGGACCTCTTTGAGGACTTCCTCTCCTCCGCCGCCCAGAAGATCCTGGGAACCTACGAGGTCACCTGGCAGGGGGAGGCCATCAACCTGGCCCCTGGCTGGCGGCGGATGACCATGGCCGAGGCCGTCAAGGAGTACCTGGGGGTGGACTTTATGGCCATCGACGGAGACGCCGAGGCCGTGGCTGCCGCCAAGGCCATCGGCGTGGACATGGACGGGGTGGAGGCCACCTGGGGCCACGCCCTTTACGAGTGCTTTGACCAGAAGGTGGAGGGGCTGCTGATCCAGCCCACCTTCATCACCATGCACCCGGTGGATGTGTCCCCTCTGGCCAAGCGGTCCCCCAAGGACCCCCGGCTCACCGAGCGGTTTGAGCTCTTCATCTGCCGCAGTGAGATGGGCAACGCCTTCTCCGAGCTCAACGACCCCATCGACCAGAAGCAGCGCTTCCAGAAGCAGGTGGAGATGCGGGCCAAGGGCGACGAGGAGGCCGGCATGATGGACGAGGACTACATCAACGCCCTGGAGTACGGCCTGCCCCCCACGGGCGGCCTGGGCATCGGCATTGACCGGTGCGTCATGCTCCTCACCGGGGCCGACTCCATCCGGGACGTCATCCTCTTCCCCACCATGAAGCCCCTGGACAGCGAGGCCCCCAAGGCCTCCGCTCCCGCCCAGGAGGCTGCCCCCGCCGCCCCGGCGGCCATCGACCTGTCCAAGGTGGAGATCGAACCCCTCTTCCAGGACATGGTGGACTTTGAGACCTTCTCCAAGTCCGACTTCCGGGTGGTGAAGATCAAGGCCTGTGAAGCGGTGAAAAAGAGCAAGAAGCTGCTGAAATTCACCCTGGACGACGGCAGCGGCACCGACCGGATCATCCTCAGCGGCATCCACGACTACTATGAGCCCGAGGAGTTGGTGGGGAAGACGGCGGTGGCCATCACCAACCTGCCCCCCCGGAAGATGATGGGCATTGACTCCTGCGGGATGCTCATCTCCGCCATCCACCACGAGGAGGGCCAGGAACGGCTGAACTTCCTGCTGGTGGACGACAGCATCCCCGCCGGGGCCAAGCTGTATTGATCGACCCACGCCCCCAAAGAGGGGGAAGGGTACCACGGTAACATTTAGGGGCCAGCCTCCGCGAGAGTCTGGCCCCTTTTGCATGGCATGGAAGAAAGAGAAAAGGAGAGGACCGGTTTGGAACGAAAGACAGGCGTGGATTTTTTGCGGATGTTCCTCATGTTTTTGGTGCCCATCCTCCATATTTTGGGCAACGGCGGGGTGCTGGCCAACACCCCGTGGATGTCCAGCCAGTACCTGGCGGGGTGGCTGCTGGAGACGGTGGCCCTGTGCGCGGTGGACTGCTTTGCCCTCATCAGTGGCTATGTGGGAAGCACTGCAAAGTTTCGTTGGTCCCGGGTGGGGAACCTGTGGCTGGGGATCGTCTTTTACACGCTGCTGCTCACTGCTCTGTTCGCGGTCTGGATGCCGGAGGTGGTGTCAAAACGGACTTGGTTTGGGGCCATCTTCCCCATCACCAGCAATCAGTACTGGTTCATGACGGCGTATGTGGGGATGTTTTTCTTCATCCCCCTGATGAATTTGGTGCTAGAGAAGGCGAGCAAACGGATGCTGACGGAGTTTTTGGTGGCGGTCCTGGTGGTGTTCTCCTTCCTGCCCTGTCTGTTTACCATCCTGCTGCAAGACTCCCCCTACGGCCTGCACCGGGGCTACAGCATGGTGTGGCTGATTATGCTGTACCTGGTGGGGGGATATTTGAGAAAGTATGAGATTCCTCAGAAGCTCTCCCGAAAAAAGGCAGTGGTGGTGTTCTGCATCTCCACCCTCTTGGCCTGGCTGAGCAAGGTGGTGATCGAATGGGGTACCAACCGTATGTTGGGGTACCCGGCGGGGGGCACCAGTTTTGTGTCCTACGTCTCCCCCTTCATTGTGATCAACGCCGTGGCTCTGCTGTGCTTTTTTGCACGGACGGAGTTTCGCAGCAAGGCGCTGCGAAAGGGGATCGCCGTGCTCTCTCCGGCGGCCCTGGGGGTGTATATCATCCATGTGCATCCCCTGGTGTGGAACTATGTGCTGCGGGACTGCCTGACCTTTGCTGCGGCCTATCCTGTGTGGCGGATGCTCCTGTGGGTGGTGGCGCTGGCCTTTGGCATCTATCTGATCTGCTCGCTGATTGATGTGGTGAGAATCCGGCTGTTCCAGGCCGTTGGCGTGCCGGCGCTGTGCCGGAAGCTGGACGGGTGGATCGCGGGAATCCACAGGGAAAGCCCCCTCCCGCCGGAGGAAAAGTAACGCGGCAGTCCGCCAAGGTTGTGCCTCCAGAAGAGGGAGGAAGCGTCTTTCCCCTCCGGGGGGACCCCCGGGGAAGAAGGGCGCTGTGACCCTGTTGAATTTGTAACGCTTCCTCCAGCAAGGCCTTTCCCTTTTTAGAGAGAAGGTATGAAAATCGGGAGGGCGCGTGAAAAATCGTTGACTTGAATATCCTGGAAGGGTATGCTATAGTTATCTTTGTATGAATCCACAGGAGAAGGTGGGGTGTCCTGGGGGACGGGCTGCCGTGTAGGGCACCAGGTTCCCGGCTGACATTGCCCCACTTCCCCTCCAAGACAGCATACTGGCAGGGCTGCCTGCTGGTATGCACGGACAGAACCGGCCCAATCCCACCGGCCATTCGGGGGTGGGCTATGGAGTGACCATGGAGACCATTACAAGTAGAACCAACCCCCTGATTACCCACATTCGTAAACTCACCGTCAGCCGAAAAACCCGACGGAGCCAGGGCCTTATGGTGTGTGAGGGGCCCAAAATGCTGGGCGAGGCCCTCCGGTGGGGGGCAACGTTGGATACCATCCTATGGGAAGCTGGGGCCGCACCGGTGGAGGGGATCCCCCCTACGGTGCGGCAGGTGACCGTGCCGGGGGACCTGCTCCGGTCGGTGGCCCCCACCCAGACCCCGCAGCAGGTCCTTTTCCTCTGCGCCCTGCCCGACCATGCCCTGCCGGCGAAGCTGTCCGGCAGCCGGTACCTGGTGCTGGACAACCTCCAGGATCCAGGAAATTTGGGAACCCTCTGGCGCACAGCCGACGCCTTTGGGGCGGATGGGCTGATCCTTCTTCCCGGCTGCGCCGACCCCTGGGGGCCCAAGACCCTCCGGGCCACCATGGGCGCCTGCTTCCGCCTGCCGGTGTGGGAGGGGACTTTAGAGGAACTGTTGCCCCGTCTGCAGGCGGCGGAGCTTCCGCTGTACGCCACCGCCCTGCGGGAGGATACGGAGGACATTCGCACCGTCTCCCTGCGCCGGGCGGCGGTGGTCATTGGCAGCGAGGGGCGGGGGGTCTCCCCCCCGGTGCTGGCAGCCAGCGAAAAGACCCTTCAGATCCCCATGGAGGACCGGTGCGAGTCCCTCAACGCCGCGGCCGCCGGTACGGTGGTGCTGTGGCAGATGGGATACGGCGCCTGACAAACAGAAAGGAGAGGCGGCCATGAGCAACCTGCGCCATTGGCTGTGGCTGAGCACCCGGGGCCCTGCCCCGGGCATGTACGCAGCCCGTGTTCTGGAGCATTTCGGCACCCCAGAAGGGGCCTACTACGCTGACAGTGCCGCCTATGGGCAGATCCCCGGGATTCCGGGGACCGTGCGCCAGGCCTTAGAGGACAAAGACCTGACCCCAGCCGAGACCATCCTGGCCAAGTGCAAGGAACAGGGGATCTGGATCCTCACGATGCAGGATGCGGCCTATCCCCAGCGGCTGCGGCAGTTGGAGAGCGCCCCCTGCGTCCTCTACGGCAAAGGTACCCTGCCCCAGCTGGACCATCTGCCGGTGGTGGCCATTGTGGGGGCCCGGAAGGCCAGTCCCTACGGGGTGATGGCTGCCCGGCAGTTCGGTTTGGCCTTGGCCCGCCAAGGCATTCTGGTGGTCAGCGGCAGCGCCTACGGGGTGGACGCTGCCGCCCTGAACGGCGCCCTCCGGGGCGGGGGAGAGGTGGTGTCGGTGCTGGGCAACGGCATCGACGTGACCTATCCCGCCGGCCACGAGGACCTGTATGCCGATGTGGCAGCGGCGGGGGCCCTTCTCAGTGAGTATCCCCCGGGGACGCCGCCGGCAGGCGCCCATTTTCCGGTGCGCAACCGCCTCATTGCCGGGCTGAGCCTGGGGGTGTTGGTGGTGGAGGGCACGGAGACCAGCGGTGCCCTCATCACCGCCCGGTGGGCCCTGGAGGCGGGGCGGGACGTGTTCGCCGTGCCCGGGGGCATCGATGCCCCCCTGAGCCGGGGCCCCAACGGCCTGATCCGCCGGGGAGAGGCCAAGCTGGTCCAGGACGCCTGGGACATCGTGGAGGAATACCGGGCCCTGTTCCCGGATACACTCCAGGGAAAGACCCCCCTGGCGCCCCCCACAGCCCAGACCCGGCTGACCCAGGGGATGCCGGTGCCCCACCCCCTTCCGCCGGAGGAGGTTCCCGCCCCGGCGGAGAAACGCCGCAGGAAGCCGGAGACCGCTGCGCCGGCACCCGAGCCCCCACAGGAGGACGTCTCCCGGCCAAAGCTGGTCATCGACCCCCGCCAAGAGGAGGGGGCGCTGACAGAGGACCAGCTGGTGGTGCTCCGAGCGCTGCAGGGGGAGAAACGGTTGTCTGCGGAGGAGTTGGTGGAGGCCGCGGGCATCCCTGCCCGGCGGGTGCTGTCCGCCTTGACCCTTCTCCAGATCCGCCAGTTGGTGGAAGAGGAGGGCCGCCGGTTTTCTACCCCGGTGGAACTACAAGAAGAATCGTGACATCCGGCTCCGGCCGGATGAGACCATAGAGGGCCTTTGGCCCATCACACTCCTGCGCCGGAATGGCCGGCATGGGACAGAAATTCGGAGGAAATCACGTGGCAAAATCAAATCTGGTGATTGTAGAGTCACCAGCCAAAGCAAAGACCATTGGGAAATATCTGGGGCCGGACTACCAGGTGTTGGCCTCTATGGGCCATGTGCGGGACCTGCCCAAGAGCAAGATGGGGGTGGACCTGGAGAGCGGGGACTTTACCCCCAACTACCAGCCCATCCCCGGCAAGGAAGAGGTCATTGAAGAGCTGAAAGACGCGGCGGACCACAGCCAAAAAGTCTACCTGGCCACCGACCCGGACCGGGAAGGGGAGGCCATTTCCTGGCATCTGAAAGAGCTGTTGGACCTGCCGGACGGCAAGGCCAGCCGGGTGACCTTCAACGAGATCACCAAGAAAGTGGTCACCGAGAGCATCGCCGCCCCCCGGGAGATCGACCAGAACCTGGTGGATGCCCAGCAGGCCCGGCGGATTCTGGACCGGATCGTGGGCTATGAACTCTCCCCCCTGCTGTGGAAAAAGATCCGCCGGGGGCTGTCTGCCGGGCGGGTGCAGTCCGTGGCCACCCGGCTGGTGGCCGAGCGGGAGGAGGAGATCCGGGCCTTCGTGCCCCAGGAGTACTGGACCTTGGAGGTCACCCTGGACCGGGTGGCCCCCAACCAGGGCAGCTTCAAAACCCAGTTTTACGGCCGGGAGAAGAAGATGGAACTCAAGTCCCAGGAGGACGTGGACCAGGTGCTGGCCGCCATCCGCACCGCCCCCTTCTCGGTGAGTAAGATCAAGCGCCAGGACAAGAACCGTGCCCCGGCGCCCCCCTTCATCACCTCTACCCTCCAGCAGGAGGCCTCCCGGAAGCTGAACATGACCCCCCGGCGGACCATGTCCATTGCCCAGCAGCTCTACGAGGGCGTGGACATCGAGGGGGAGGGGACCGTGGGTCTCATCACGTACATGCGTACCGACTCCCTGCGGCTGTCCGACGAGGCAGTGGCGGCGGCCCGGGCCTTTGCCGGGGCCCGATACGGCCAGGAGTATTTGCCCGAGGCGCCCCGGCAGTTTAAGGCCAAGGCAGGGGCCCAGGATGCCCACGAGGCCATCCGCCCCTCCAATGTGGCCCTCACCCCGGAGAACGTCCGGAAGAGCCTGACCCAGGAGCAGTATCGCCTCTATAAGCTCATCTGGAGCCGGTTCCTGGCCTGCCAGATGGCCTCTGCCGTCTATGACAGCGTGAACATTGAGGTCACCAGTGCCGGGTACACCTTCCGGGCCAGCCGGTCTGAGGTGAAGTTCCCCGGCTTCCTGGCCGTCTATGAGGAGGGCAAGGACGAGGAAGGCGGGGAGATCCAGACCCGCCTGCCCAACCTCCAGGAGGGGGAACCCCTGACCCTGGGGGAGACCAAGCCGGAGCAGAAGTTCACCCAGCCTCCCACCCGGTACACCGAGGCCACCCTCATCCGGGCCTTGGAGGAGAAGGGGATTGGCCGGCCCTCCACCTATGCCCCCACCATCTCCACCATCATGGCCCGGGAGTATGTGGTGAAGGATGGGAAATACCTCCATACCACCCCCCTAGGAGAGGTGGTCACCACCCTGATGAAGGACAAATTCCACGACATTGTGGACTACGCCTTTACCGCCGACATGGAAGGCCGGCTGGACAAGGTGGAAAGCGGGGAAGAGAACTGGAAAAAACTCCTGGGGGATTTTTACCAGGACTTCCACCAGGAACTGGTCCAGGCGGAGAAAGATTTGGACGGCACCCGGATCAAGGTGCCCGATGAGGTCTCTGACGAGGTCTGTGACGTGTGCGGACGGCAGCTGGTGGTGAAATCCGGCCGGTTCGGCCGCTTCCTGGCCTGCCCCGGCTTCCCGGAGTGTACCTTCACCAAGCCCATCGTCATCCAGATGCCCGGCAAGTGCCCCAAGTGCGGGGGGCGGATTTTGAAAAAGACCTCCCGCAACGGGTACACCTACTACGGCTGTGAGTACAACGGGAACAAGCTGGGCCGGGCCTGTGACTTTATGACCTGGGACGTGCCGGTGAAGGAGACCTGTCCCGAATGTGGCTGGACCATGTTTAAGAAGTCCGGCCGAGGGTTTAAAAAGCCCTTCTGCATCAACGAGGCCTGCCCTGCCTTTGTTCCAGAGGAGAAGCGGGGGGGCTTCCGAAGGAAGAAAACCGAGACGGCGGAGGCCGCTGCCCCAGCAGAGGGCACCGCAGCGGAGACCGCCCCAACCGAGGGGGAGGCCGCTGCCAAGCCGGCGGCCAAGAAAACCACTGCCAAGAAGGCAGCGGCAAAGGACACCACCAAGAAAACCGCCGCCGCAGCGAAAGCCGACGGGGCCAAGAAGCCGGCGGCCAAAAAGACGGCAACCAAGAAGACCACCAAGAAAGCTGCGGCGAAGAAGGCCGCAGCGGCAGAGGAAGCGGCCCCGGCGCCGGGTTTGGAGGAAGAGCATGGCTGAACCGGTGACAATTCTAGGTGCGGGCCTGGCTGGGTGCGAGGCCGCCTGGCAGCTGGCCAACCGGGGGATCCCCGTGACGTTGTGGGAGATGAAGCCGGACAAGATGACCCCTGCCCACCACTCCCCCCTGCTGGGAGAATTGGTGTGCTCCAACTCCCTGCGGTCTGACCAGCTGGAGAATGCGGTGGGCCTGCTGAAAGAGGAACTGCGGCGGCTGAACTCCCTGATCCTCCGGTGTGCCGACACCCATCGGGTGGCTGCCGGGGGGGCTTTGGCGGTGGACCGGATGGCCTTTTCCCAGGCCATCACCGAGGCCATCCAGGGGCATCCCAACATCACCCTCCAGTCCGGCGAGGTGAAGGCTCTGCCGGAGGAGGGGCAGGTCATTGTGGCCACCGGCCCTCTCACTGCCGACGATTTGGCCCAAGACATCGCCCGGCGGTTCCCTGCCGGGGGATACCTACACTTCTACGATGCCGCTGCCCCCCTGGTGACCTTCGAGAGCATCGACATGGACAGCGCCTGGTTTGCCTCCCGGTACGACAAGGGCACGGCGGATTACATCAACTGCCCCCTGACCCAGGAGGAGTACCTGGCCTTCTGGCGGGAACTCTGCGCCGCCAAGGAGGCCCCGGTCCACGGGTTTGAGGATAAGAATGTCTTTGAAGGGTGCATGCCGGTGGAGGTGATGGCCCGGCGGGGGGAGCAGACCCTGTGCTACGGTCCCCTGAAGCCCCGGGGCCTCCGGGACCCCAAGACCGGGCAGGAGCCCTTCGCCGTGGTCCAGCTGCGGCGGGACAACGCGGTGGGCACCATCTATAACCTGGTGGGCTTCCAGACCCACCTCACTTGGCCGGAGCAGAAGCGGGTGTTCTCCATGATCCCCGCCCTGCGCCATGCGGAATTCCTCCGCTACGGGGTGATGCACCGCAACACCTACCTGGATTCCCCCCGGCTGCTGGACCGGTACTACCGGGTGAAGGCAGAGCCCCGCATCGTCTTTGCCGGCCAGATCACCGGGGTGGAGGGGTATGTGGAGTCCACCGCCTCCGGCTGCCTGGCGGCCTTGGAACTGGCCCGCCGGCTGGAGGGGAAGCCCCCCATCGACTTTCCCAGGGAGACCGCCATCGGCGCCCTGGCCCTGTACATCAGCGACGAGACGGTGGCCCACTTCCAGCCCATGAACGTGAACTTTGGCATCATGCCCCCCCTGGGCTACCGGGTGAAGGGGAAACGGAATAAGAACGCTGCCCTGTCCCAGCGGGCCCTGGAGTGCCTGGCGGGGCTGGGGCCGCTTTGAGAAAGGGGAACCCCAATGAAGATTATTGTAGACGCCATGGGCGGCGACAATGCCCCCCAGGCCCCCATTGAGGGGGCCCTTCGTGCCCAGAAGGACCTGGGGGTGGAGATCCTCCTCACCGGCCGGACGGAGGACATCACCGCCTGCCTGGCTAAGCTGGGCCACGAGGCCCCGCCCCAGGGCATGGAGATTGTCCCGGCCAGCCAGGTCATCGACATGGAGGACAACCCCGCCCGGGCCTTTAAGGAAAAGCCGGACTCCTCCATGACCGTGGGCCTGAACCTGCTGAAGGCCGGGCAGGGGGACGCCTTTGTCTCCGCCGGGTCCACCGGGGCCCTGCTGTCGGCCGCCACTCTGATGGTCAAGCGGATCCGCGGCATCCGCCGGGCGGCTTTGGCGCCGGTGGTGCCCAACGCCACAGGCAACATGGTGCTCATCGACTGCGGCGCCACCGCCGAGTGCACCCCGGAGTATCTGCTGCAGTTTGCCTTCATGGGCTCCTACTATGCCCAGCGGTTTTTGGGCATCCAGAACCCCCGGGTGGGCCTGCTGAACATCGGCACCGAGCCCAGCAAAGGCATGGACCTCCAGAAGGCGGCCCACGCCCTGCTGACCCAGGCCCACGAGGCGGGGCGCATCCACTTCATCGGCAACATTGAAGGGCGGGAGGCCATCAGCCAAGGGGTGGACGTGCTGGTCACCGACGGATTCACTGGAAATATCTTCCTCAAAACCATGGAGGGGGCGGCCTCCCTCTTCACCCACGCCTTGAAGGACATGCTGTTGGGCAGTACCAAGACCAAACTGGCCGCCCTGCTGCTGAAGGACAGCCTGGCAGGGTTTAAGAAGCGGTTTGATGCCAACGAGGTGGGGGGCACCGCCCTGCTGGGGATCTCCCAACCGGTGATCAAGGCCCATGGTTCCTCCAACGGGTATGCCTTCTTCAACGCCATCCGCCAGGCCAAGGTGGTGGCCGAGGGGGACATTGTGGGAGACATCGCCGCCAACGTAGACCACATGAGTTTGCCCCGGGGGAAGAAAGAGGGATGATTTTTCCGATTCCCTATTGACAGAACGACAAAACGTCCCTATATTAAGGTACAGCAAATCCCAGCGCATCCCCAAGAAACCAGAATTCCAAAAAGGAGCATGTCGATATGATTTTAGAGAAATTACAGACCTTGATTGCAGATCAGTTGGGTGTAGATGGCAACAGCATCACCATGGACACCAACTTTGAGGAAGATTTGGGCGTGGATTCTCTGGATATCGTGGAGTTGTCTATGGCCCTGGAAGAGGAATTTGACATTGGCGAGATGAGTGAAGAGGACCTGGCCACCATCAAAACCGTGGGGGACCTGGTCAACTACTTACAGGGTAAACTGGACCTTTAACAGGCCCAAGGGCCTGCGGCCCCCTCCGGATGGATGGGGCTGTCTGCGGGAGGAGGAAGACAACAATGCAGCCATTGGAAGAAAAACTCGGCTATACCTTCCAGGACAAACGCTTGCTGGAGAACGCCCTCACCCACAGTTCCTATGCCAACGAGCACCGGGGAAGTGACACCCACAGCAACGAGCGGTTGGAATTTCTGGGAGACTCCATCCTGGGCCTGGTGGTGGCGGACCATCTTTACCGCACCCGTCCAGACCTGCCGGAAGGGGACCTGACCCGCATCCGGGCGGCCCTGGTGTGTGAGAACAGCCTGGTGGAAGTGGCCCAAAGCTTGGATCTGGGCAGCTATCTCCGCCTGGGCAAGGGGGAGGACCACGGCGGCGGCCGGGCCCGCCCCTCCATCCAAGCCGATGCGGTGGAGGCGCTGCTGGCTGCCGTCTATCTGGACGGAGGCATTGGCCAGGCCCGGAAGCTGATCCACACCCTGGTGCTGGACCAGGAGCAGGAGAAAACCGCCGCCGGACGGGACTATAAAACCGCCCTGCAAGAGCTGGCCCAGCGGGAGAGCGGCCAGGTGCTGGCCTACCACCTCACCGGGGAGCGTGGGCCGGACCATGCCAAGGTCTTTGCCATGGAGGTCTGCCTCAACGGCCAGCCCATTGGAGCCGGCCAGGGGCACAGCAAGAAGGAGGCCGAGCAGGCTGCCGCCAAAGCTGCCGTGCTGGCCTGGGAAAAGGAGACGCCGTGAACAAGAACCGGAGGAACATTATCATCGCCGTGGTAGTGCTCATTGCCCTGGTCTTGATGGCCTTCTGGCCCAGAGGGGGGCAGGATGCCACCTCCGGGGCCACCACTGCCTGGTCCCAAACCACCCAGCCAGCGGGGGAACCCAGCGCTGCCTGACAACCATACACGAGCCCACAAGACCCGAACCCGTGACCTTGCGGCGTGTTGGGTCTTTTTCACGTCCCGGAGAAAGGAGGCTTTGCCATGCACCATCCTCACCAGCATTTTCATCCCACTCGTCCCCCCGCCTTGGGAAGGCGATATGCTGTCCTGGGGGTGGGGCTGCTGATTATGGCCTTCGGCATTGCCTTTTCCATCCAGGGGGTCTTGGGGACCTCTCCCATCTCCAGCCTGCCCTATGTGGTGAGCTTGCTGATCCCCCTTACGGTGGGGGAGGCGACCATCTGTCTCCACGTGGTGCTGATCCTCCTGCAAATTCTCATCCTCCGCCGGAATTACGATCCCATCCAGCTGATGCAGCTGCCGGTGGCGGTGGTGTTTGGTTACCTTACCGACCTTGGGGTGTGGGTGGTCCAGGGACTGCCGGTGCCCAACTATGGGGTGCAGTGGCTCTACTGCCTCATCGGGGTGGTGCTGGTGGCCGTTGGGGTGGCTCTGGAGGTCATCGCTGGGGTGGTCACCTTGGCAGGGGAGGGGTTCATCCTGGCGGTGTGCCAGGTGACGGCCATCCCCTTTGGCAACATGAAGGTGGGGTTTGACCTGACCCTGGTGGCCATCTCTGTGGTGCTGTCCCTGGGCTTTCTCCATGGACTCTATGGGGTCCGGGAAGGGACGGTGGCGGCAGCGGTCCTGGTGGGGCTTACCGCCAAGAAGCTTCAGCCCCTGCTCCAGCGCCGCCTGGAAAAGGTCTTGTCGTAACGCTGGCCAGCAGGGCAGACCTGCTCTGCAATCTGGGGAAAGGGAAGGAAGGGTGCCGGGGGAACGGTATGGGCCCCCAGGGCCTTTTCCATCCACACCATGTGATACCACCGGTCAAATTTATATCCCACCTGATGAAACTGCCCCACCAAAGTGTACCCCATCCGCTGGTGAAAGCGGACGCTGGCCTGGGTGAGGGTGGCGTCTTCTGCCTGAGGAAGGGCGATGCAGGCGTTGCAGTTGAGGACGTTTTGGGCGGCCAGCACCCGTTCCAAGGCCCCGTAGAGCTGGGGCCCCAGGCCGTTGCCTCGCTGATCCTGGCGGAGGTAGATGGTGCTCTCCGCGGCCCACTGATAGGCTGCCCGGACATGGAAGGGGGCGGCGTAGGCATAGCCCAACAGTTCCCCTGCCTGCTCTGCCACCAGATAGGGGTGGGTGCGCAGGGTGGCTTCCACCCGACGGGTGAATTCCGAAAGGGTGGGCACATCGTACTCAAAGGTGATGGCGGTGTGCAGCACATAGGGGCGGTAAATGGCCAGCAAGGCAGCCGCATCCTCTGGGGTAGCGGGGCGAAGGTGGAAGGATGGCATGGGACAGGACCTCCTGGGGGGAAATGTTCTGCGGGTATCTTACCACGAGGAGGGGAATCTAGCAACGGCAAAAAAGTTTCCCTTGGGGCTTGACAAGGCCTGCAAGGGGTGCTATACTCTCTTGCATAAACCGAGGAACGGGAAGAGTACACAGGATCCCGCCCTTTTCAGCGAGCCGCGGATAGTGCAAGCGTGGCAGGGAGCGGCCCGGTGGAATGGTCCCGGGAGGGCAAGCCCAACGAGCAGATGCTCTAGTAGGGGAGACGGGTCAGGCACGCCGTTACCATGTGCCGGCACTTGTTGGAGTGCGCTGAGTGGGCGCCGATGGCGCCAAGCCGGGTGGCACCGCAGAAGCTGTTTCCGCTTCTGTCCCTGCAAAACAAGCATGGGACAGGAGCGTTTTTGTTTTTGTCCCGGAACAATCCCAGAAAGGAGTCTATGACCATGGCAGCAATAAAAGAGATCCCCTATAAGATTTACCTGGAAGAGAACGAGATGCCCCAGGCATGGTACAATGTCCGGGCCGATATGAAGAACAAGCCCGCCCCCCTCCTCAACCCTGCCACCGGCCAGCCCATGACTGCCCAAGAGCTGGAGGGCGTGTTCTGTAAGGAACTGGTGGAGCAGGAGCTGGACAACGACAACGCTTACATCCCCATCCCCCAGGAGATTCGGGACTTCTACAAGATGTACCGCCCCTCCCCCCTGGTCCGGGCCTACTGCCTGGAAGAGAAGCTCCAGACCCCGGCTAAGATTTACTACAAGTTTGAGGGGAACAACACCTCCGGTTCCCACAAGCTCAACTCCGCCATCGCCCAGGCCTACTATGCCAAGAAGCAGGGCCTGAAGGGGGTGACCACCGAGACCGGAGCCGGTCAGTGGGGCACCGCCCTGTCCATGGCCTGTGCCTACCTGGGCCTGGACTGCCAGGTGTACATGGTGAAGGTGAGCTATGAGCAGAAGCCCTTCCGCCGGGAGGTCATGCGCACCTATGGCGCCTCTGTCACCCCCTCCCCCTCGGACACCACCGCCGTGGGCCGGAAGATCCTGGCCGACCACCCGGGCACCACCGGCTCCCTGGGCTGCGCCATCTCCGAGGCTGTGGAGGCCGCCACCAGCCAGGAGGGGTACCGCTATGTGTTAGGGTCCGTCCTCAACCAGGTTCTCCTCCACCAGAGCGTCATTGGGCTGGAGACCAAGGCTGCCATGGACAAGTACGGCATCCAGGCGGACATCATCATCGGCTGCGCCGGCGGAGGGTCCAACGTGGGTGGCCTGATCTCCCCCTTCGTGGGCCAGATGCTCCGGGGCGAGGCCAACTACCGGATCATCGCTGTGGAGCCGGCCTCCTGCCCCAGCCTTACCCGGGGCAAGTTTGCCTATGACTTCTGTGACACCGGCATGGTCTGCCCCCTGGCCAAGATGTATACCTTGGGCTCCGGCTTCATCCCCTCTGCCAACCATGCCGGCGGCCTGCGGTACCACGGCATGAGCCCGGTGGTCAGCCAGCTCTACCACGACGGCCTCATTGAGGCCACCAGCGTGGAGCAGACCAAGGTCTTTGAGGCTGCCACCTACTTCGCCCGGGTGGAGGGCATCCTCCCTGCCCCGGAGTCCAGCCATGCCATCCGGGTGGCCATCGACGAGGCCCTGAAGTGCAAGGAGACGGGGGAGGAGAAGACCATCGTCTTCGGCCTTACCGGCACCGGCTACTTCGACATGGTGGCCTATGAGAAGTTCAACAACGGGGAGATGAGCGACTACATCCCCACCGACGCCGACCTGGAGCAGGGCTTTGCTGGCCTGCCCAAGGTGAACGAACCCTGAAACAGAACCAACAGAAAGCGCCCCGACCGGGTTTCCCGGTCGGGGCGCTCCTTTTTTTACATGGTAAGGTGTGATGGGAAAGACTTCGGGAGAACGACAATAGAACAGGGAAATCCCCTTCCCCCATTGGGTGGACATCATCCAGCGGGACTGCCGTCGCCGGGGAGAGAATCCCGCTTACGTGGGCAGCAGGAACGTCAGTACCCCCATCTCGTCGTTGCGGGTGTACCACAGGGAGGAGAGGGGCGCGACCTCTATGCCAGCCCTCTGGGCGGCCTGCTGAAAGACGTTGGAAAGTTCCCCGCCATCCAACAGGGAAGCGCAGGCGGTGACGTAGGCGTCATCGGCGAAGCGCACGGAGACCTGGGCCTCTCCGGCGGCCATGGCCCGCTGCAGGGTGGAGACCAGGGCGGTGGCGTCATAGGAGGGGAAGTACAGCCCGCTGCGGACAAAGTAATTGTTGGTGTTGGCCGTGCAGTCGGGCACGGGGACGGTGCTGTCGATGGTGTGGGTGCGGGTGAGGTCATCGGAGGTCAGGCCGAAGTACTCATAGGCGGGCCCCTGGCTCTCGTCCCCGCCGGTGAAGACGGGGTCACCCCAGGTGGGGTCAATCCAGCAGGGGGTGCCGTCCAGCCAAGCTAGGTTCCAGGCGTGGGACTCCCCCCCGGCCTGGCCGGTGACGTAGGCCACGTCGATCCCCAGCTGCAGGAGAAGGTATTGGTAGGTTTTGGCATAACACCCACACAGCCCCGCGCCGTTTACCATGATGTTTACGATGGAGTTGCTGTCCACCATCTGGTAGTCCGCGTGGTTGATGAGGTAGGCATACACCCCCAAGGCCTGGTCATACTCCGAGGCGCTCCGATCGATGGTGGCCAGGCAGTCTGCCGTCCACTGGTCAATCTGGGTTTGGGTGGCCTCTCGCTGGGCTGCGTCCATGGTGTACACCGGCTGGTAGGAGGCCTCCAGGGCTTTCCCGGCCAGAAGGGTGGTCTCAATCTGCCCGGTGCCGGAGAACCAGAAGAGTTCCGGGTAATCCCGGTCGATGGCGGTGACCACCTTTTGGATCATGGCGGTGTCTGGATAGAGGTCTGTGATCTCCGTCTCCTGGTTTTGCAGGGCGGGGAGGATCTGGTCGTAGAGGTAGCGCTCCTGGCCGGAGAGGGTGGATTTGGTGTGTCGAAACCCGTCCTGGGTGCCAGTGTAATCAGCAGGGGGCTCTGGGATCGTGCCTCCGTTGGCCAGGCGGTCCAGGGAGAATTGGCAGCCAGATAGGAGGGACAGCCCCAGACACAGGGCTAGAAGCAGGGAAAGGGCACGTCGCAAGGGCCTCACCCCTTCCGGGCCAAACAGGCCAGCACCGCCCGGACGATAGCGGCAGCATCCAGGCCGTACCGGGCCATGAGGGCCGCCGGGGGGCCGCTCTCCCCAAAGGTGTCCTGGACGGCCACGGCCTCCATGGGCACCGGGCAGGTGCGGGCCAGCAGCTCCGACACCGCACCGAAGAGACCGCCGGCCACCTGATGCTCCTCGGCGGTGACCACTGCGCCGCACCGGCGGGCGGCCTCGGTAACCGCCTCGGTATCTAGGGGCTTGATGGTGTGCAGGTCGGTAACTTGGAGGGAGATGCCCTGGGCGGCCAGCTCCTCTGCCGCCAGCAGGGCCTCGTACACCAGGGCGCCGCAGGCAAAGACGGCGCAGTCCTGCCCCTCCCGCACTGGCCGGGCCTTGCCGATGGCAAAGGGGGTGGTCCGGTCCGTGATCACCGGCACGGCTTCCCGGCCGAAACGGAGGTAGACCGGCCCGGGGTGGTCGGCGGCAGCCAGAACGGCCTTCCGGGTCTCCTCGCTGTCGCAGGGGGCCACCACGGTCATCCGGGGCAGGACCCGGGCCAGGGCCAGGTCCTCCAGGGCCTGGTGGGTGGCTCCATCGGGGCCCACAGAGATCCCCGCATGGGCGCCGCCGAAGATCACATGGAGGTCGTTGTAACACACCGTGGTGCGGATCTGGTCAAAGGCCCGGCCGGAGAGAAAGACGCCGTAGGTGGACACGAAGGGCACCTGCCCCCCCAGAGCCAGCCCTGCGGCGGTGCCCACCAGGTCTTGCTCGCTGATGCCTACATTATAAAAATGATCGGGGTACCGGTCATGGACCCAGTTGGTGCGGGTGGAGGCGGACACATCGGCGTCCAGCACCACCACGTCTTCCCGGGCGGCGCACAGGTCCAGTAGGCCCTGGCCGTACCCGTCCCGCTGGGGGATATGGTTGACTTGATCAAGCTTCATGGGGCGTGCCTCCTTCTGCGAGTTCTGTCAGGGCAGCGGCCAGTTCCTGATCATTGGGCGCCTTGCCGTGCCAGGCGGCTTGGCCCTCCATGAAGGAGACCCCCTTGCCCTTCACCGTGTGGGCGATGAGGACGGTGGGCCGCCCCTGGGTGGCCGCGGCGATGCGGAAGGCGTCCCGCAGGGCGGCCAGGCTGTGGCCGTCTATGTCCAACACCTCCCAGCCAAAGGCGGCAAACTTGGCCCCGAGGGGTTCCACGTCCATGATGTCCTTGGTGGGGCCGTCCAGCTGGACGCCGTTGTCATCCACCACGGCGCAGACGTTGTCCAGGGAGAACTGGGCGGCGGTCATGGCGGCCTCCCAGATTTGGCCCTCCTGCACCTCCCCATCCCCTAAGAGGCAGTAGGTGCGGTAGGACCGCCCGGTCCGCCGGGCGGCCAGAGCCAGGCCATTGGCGACGGACAACCCCTGGCCCAGGGAGCCGGAGGAGCAGTCCAGCCCCGGCAGCTTTTCCCGGTGGGGGTGGCCCTGGAGGGGGGAGTCCAACTGCCGCAGAGTGGGCAGAAGGGCGGGATCAAAGAAGCCCCGCCGGGCCAGGGCGCTGTAAAGCACCGGGGCGGCGTGGCCCTTGGAGAGGAGGAACCGGTCCCGGTTTGGGTCCTCCGGCTGGGCGGGGTCCAGGTGCATTTGATCGAAATAGAGGGTAACCAGGATTTCTACCGCGGAAAGGGACCCGCCTGGATGGCCGGACCCAGCGGCATGGGTCATGGTGAGAATGTCCCGCCGGACCTGACGGCAAAGGGCGGGGAGATCGTAGGACATGAAAAAACCTCCTGTCTTGGGAAAGATGACGGATTTCTAGTAAGAAAAAGGTATCATAGTAGGGGAGAAATGTCAATCAGGAAGGGGAGATCCCCTTGGAAAGCAGATACCCCCTATGGTATCTTGCACCGGTGCCGTAGGGGACTTACAGGGCGGCGCACGACTTGACAAACTGCCCTGCTTGCTGGATAATAACAAGAAAAGAGTTCCCTGAAGGGACAGGAGGTGCGCACCGTGAGGCAATGTATGGACGCAGATAACCTGCACCGCCGGCTGAAAAAGATCATCGGCCAGGTACAGGCCATTGACCGGATGATCGACGAGGACATCCCTTGTGAAGATATTTTGGCCCAGATCAACGCCGCCAAGTCGGCCCTCCACAAGGCCGGCCAAGTGGTACTGGAAGGGCACATCAAGCACTGTGTCCGGGATGGCCTGGAGCACGGCGACCCGGACCAGACCATCGCCAACTTCACCAAAGCGGTGGAGCGGTTTGCGAATATGAATTGACCACCAACAGCGTGAAAACCGGCGGGAAAGATTCCAGCCGGTTTTCTTGTTTCATCTTGACAAGGTATACCCCTATGGGTATAATGGAAATACCCTAGGGGGTATCCATCCGCTGGATCCCCCTCTTCTACAGAGAAAAGGAGGAAACTATGGAGCGTTTAGAAGCGTTTTTGGAGTGGGGCGGGACCAAGAAGGACATCACCTTCCTGGTCCTCGGCGGCGTGTCTCTCCTGTGCAGCATTTTTTGGGGGGAGAATCTGCCGGTGGATCCGGCTTGGGTTGCCATCCTCCTCTGCGGAGTGCCGATCCTGCTGGAGGCCATCATCGGCCTGGTCACCGCCTTTGACATCAAGGCGGATGTGCTGGTGTCCATGGCCCTTGTGGCCTCGGTGCTCATTGGGGAGGATTTTGCCGCCGGCGAGGTGGCCTTCATCATGCAGCTGGGCGGCCTTTTGGAGGACCTCACCGTGGCCAAGGCCCGGGCGGGGATTGAGAAGCTGGTCCACCTTACCCCCCGCACCGCTCGGGTGATGACAGCAGAGGGAGAGAAGGTTATCCCCGCGGAGGAGGTCCAGGTGGGGGACCAGCTGCGGGTCCTCCCCGGGGAGACCGTTCCGGTGGATGGGGTGATCCTCCAAGGCCAGACCTCCATCAACCAGGCGGTGATGACCGGCGAGTCCCTCCCTGTGGACAAGGGGGAGGGGGACGAGGTGGCCAGCGGCACCGTAAACCAGTTTGGGGCCTTTACTATGGAGGCCACCAAGGTGGGGGAGGACAGTTCCATCCAACGGATGATCCGCCTGGTCCAGTCCGCCGACGCCGGCAAGGCCAAGATCGTGAACCTGGCCGACCGCTGGGCCACCTGGATCGTGGTCATCGCCCTGGTTTCTGCGGGGATCACCTGGGCAGTCACCGGGGAGATCATCCGGGCGGTGACCATCCTGGTGGTCTTCTGCCCCTGCGCCCTGGTGCTGGCCACCCCCACGGCCATCATGGCGGCCATCGGCAACGCCACCCGCCATGGCTTCCTGGTGCGGGAGGGGGATGCCTTGGAGCGCCTGTCCCAGGTGACCAAGGTGACCTTTGACAAGACGGGGACCCTCACCTTCGGCACACCCCAGGTGGTGGCCGTGGTCCCCCTGGACGGCGCCACCAGCAAGGAAACCCTCTATGCCCAGGTCGCCTGTGCGGAGGCCCTGTCAGAGCACCCCTTGGGCAAGGCGGTGGTCCGGTGCTTCCGGGAGGAGGGGGCAGGCCAGATTCCCCCCGGAGAGGACTTCCAGATGCTCCCCGGTCGTGGGGTTCAAGTGACCTGCCAGGGCCGCCAGGTGGCGGCGGGAAACCCCAAACTGCTGGCGGAGCTGGGCATCCACCTGCCTGCCCAGGCCCAGACGGCGGCCGACCGGTGGCTCCAGGAGGGGTGCACCGTCATCTACTGTGGGGTGGATGGGAGGCTGGCCGGGTTCCTGGCCCTGTCGGACACCCTCCGGCCCCAGGCGGCCCAGACCATCCAGCGGACCCAGGCGGCGGGGGTGGAGCCCGTCCTCCTCACCGGGGACAACGCCAACGCCGCCCAGCACATCGCCGGCCAGCTGGGCATCCCAGAGGTGCAGTGGGGCTGCCTGCCGGAGGACAAGCTGGCTTACATCGACGCCAGCCAGCAGAACGGCCAGCCGGTGTGCATGATCGGCGACGGCATCAACGATGCCCCCGCCCTGAAGAAGGCCTTCGTGGGCATCGCCATGGGGGGTGTGGGCAGCGACATCGCCGTGGACGCGGCGGACATCGCCCTGGTCAACGACGACATCCAGGAGCTGCCCCACCTGCTCCGCCTGGCCCGGCGAATGATGTTCACCATCAAGTGTAACCTTACCTTCTCCATGGCCTTGAACTTTGTGGCCATCGTCCTGGCCATTTTGGGGATCCTAAACCCTGTGGTGGGGGCCCTGGTTCACAACGCCGGGTCTGTGGTGGTGATCATCAACGCCGCCTTCCTCCTCCAGTGGAAGGAGCGCGCCCACAAAGAGGGGCAGTGAGGCCTGCTTTGGCGGTCCGACGGGGGATGGAAAGGCGCTCGTTTGACGGACTATGAGACAGAAAGAGGAAAAGCGCACCCCATCGGGGTGCGCTTTTGCCATGCAGAGGGCAGGTTAGACCTCCACCTCTCGAATGAGATTGACCATCTCCACGGCGCTGAGGGCGCAGTCATAGCCCTTGTTGCCCGCCTTGGTGCCGGCCCGCTCAATGGCCTGCTCAATGGTGTCGGTGGTGAGCACCCCAAAGAGCACCGGGACCTGGCTCTGGAGGGAGACCTGGGCGATCCCCTTGGACACCTCCGCGCAGACGTAGTCGTAGTGGCTGGTGCTGCCCCGGATCACCGCCCCCAGGCAGATCACCGCGTCGTACTTGCCGCTGGCGGCCATCTTGGAGGCGATGAGGGGGATCTCAAAGGCGCCGGGGACCCAGGCCAAGGAGATGTCCTCCTCCTGGACCCCATGGCGGGTGAGGCCGTCCATGGCGCCGCCGATGAGTTTGGAGGTGATGAATTCGTTGAACCGGGCAGCCACAAGGGCGACCTTCATGTTTTGTGCGACCAGGTTTCCTTCAAAGGTTTTCATGGCAGTATGTCTCCTTTATTCTAATACTCTGTGGGGGTTGGAACTTAGTAGTTGAGGATGTGCCCCATCTTCTTCTGCTTGGTCTGGAGGTAGAAGAGGTCGTGGGGGGTGGCGGCCATCTGGATGGGCACCCGCTCCTTGATGGCCATGCCGAAGTCAGCCAGCTGGTAGACCTTGTCGGGGTTGTTGGTGAGCAGGCGGAGGGTCTTGGCCCCCAGGTCCCGGAGAATCTGGGCGCCGATGTAGTACTCCCGCAGGTCCCCGGCAAAGCCCAGGGCCAGGTTGGCCTCCAGGGTGTCCATCCCCTGGTCCTGGAGGGCGTAGGCCCGCAGCTTGTTGATGAGGCCGATGCCCCGGCCCTCCTGGCGCATGTACAGCAGGATGCCCCGGCCCTCCTGCTCAATCTGGGTCATGGCGGCGGCCAGCTGCTGGCCGCAGTCACACCGGAGGGAGCCGAAGGTGTCCCCGGTGAGGCACTCGGAGTGGACCCGGCAGAGCAGATCCTGCCCGTCCCCAATCTCCCCTTTCACCAGGGCCACGTGGTGCTGGCCGTTGAGCTTGTTGACGTAGCCGTAGGCCATGAAGTCCCCGTACTTGGTGGGCATTTTGGTGACAGTGACCCGGTCCACCAGCACTTCGTGGCGCTTGCGGTAGTTCTGCAGGTCCCGGATGGTGATGAACTTCAGGCCCCATTCCTTGGACTTCTCCTGGAGTTCCGGGGCCCGCATCATGGTGCCGTCCTCCCGCATGATCTCACAGCAGAGGCCCACCTCCTTCAGGCCGGCCAGGCGCATCAGGTCCACGGTGGCCTCGGTGTGGCCGTTGCGCTCCAGCACGCCGTTGTCCTTGGCCAGCAGGGGGAACATGTGCCCGGGGCGGCGGAAATCTTCGGGCTTGGCCTCCGGGTCCACGCACTTCATGGCGGTGAGGGAGCGCTCCGCCGCGGAGATGCCCGTGGTGGTGTCCACATGGTCGATGGAGACGGTGAAGGCGGTCTCGTGGTTGTCGGTGTTCCGGGTGACCATCTGGGGGAACTGGAGCTTGCGGACATACTCATAGGACATGGGCATGCAGATGAGCCCCTTGCCATGGGTGGCCATGAAGTTCACGTTTTCCGTGGTGGCAAACTCCGCAGCGCAAATGAGGTCCCCTTCGTTCTCCCGGTCGGGGTCGTCGGTGCAGAGGATCATTTTGCCCTGGCGCAGGTCCTCCAGGGCCTCTTCGATGGTGTTGTACTGAAACATGGAAGGCTCCTTTCCTGGCTCAAAAGCCATAGCGAGTTAAGAATTCTTTGGTGATACCGGAGGCGGGCGCGGGGGACTCCTGGGCAGGGGAGAGGAGTTTTTCCACGTACTTTCCGATGATGTCTGTTTCTAGGTTGACAAGGTCTCCCACCTTCCGGTCGGCCAGCACGGTGACGGACACGGTGTGGGGAATGGCAGAGATGGCGAAGGATTGGCTGTCCACCTTGGCCACGGTGAGGCTGATGCCGTCGATGGTGATGGAGCCCTTCTCCACCACGTACCGGAGAATCTCCGGCCCGGCGGCGATGGTATACCAGATGGCATTGTCATCCCGGGTGATCCGCTGCACGGTGCCCACCCCGTCCACATGGCCGGCTACGATGTGGCCTCCGAAGCGGCCGTTTGCCGCCATGGCCCGCTCCAGGTTGACCCGGCTGCCCGGGCGGAGGGTGGCCAGGGCGGAGCGGTTCAAGGTCTCGTGCATGACGTCGGCGGTGAAGCCGGTGGGGGAGTAGGATGTGGCGGTGAGGCAGACGCCGTTGACGGCGATGCTGTCCCCTAAATGGATGTCCTCCAGAACAACTTTGGCTTGGATCTCCAGCACGGCACTGTGGGGGCCTTTGCGGATGGCCTTCAAGGTGCCCATTTCTTCCACGATGCCGGTAAACATCAGCCAATCACCTCACTTTCCAGCAGAATGTCCTCCCCTAGCCGGGTGAGGGTGGGCGGGGCCAGGCGGAGCGCCTGGTCCGGGTGGGGGAACCCCTGGCCGCCCACGGGGGACTTTGCCCCCTGGCCCCCTAGAATCTTGGGGGCCAGATAGGCCTGCACCTTGTTCACGATGCCCGCCTGGACCGCCGACCAGTGGAGGGCGGCGCCCCCTTCCAGCAGGACACTGTCCACCTCCATCTCCCCCAGCCGCTCCAACAGGGCGGGCAAACTGACGTGCCCTTGGGCAGAGGGGAGGGAGAGGATCTGGCAGCCTTTCTCTTCATAGGGAGCCAGGAGCTGGTGCTGGGTGACGCAGGTGGCCAGGCAGGTGGGCACCTGGCGGGCGGTGGCCACCACTTGGGCGGTGAGGGGGGTGCGCAGGTGGGTGTCGCAGACGATCCGCAGGGGATTGCGGCCGCCGGGGATGCGGCAGGTGAGTTGGGGGTCATCGGCGAGCACCGTGTCCACCCCCACCAGGATGGACCGGAACCGGTTGCGCTGGGTGTGGACGTGGCGGCGGGCTTCCTCCCCGGTGATCCATTGGGAGGCCCCGGTGTAGGCGGCCATCTTTCCGTCCAAGGTCATGGCGTACTTCAGGACCACATAGGGCTTTCCCGTCTGGATGTAGTGAAAGAACACCTCGTTGAGGGCCCGGCACTGGGCCTCCAGTACATGCTCGGTCACCTGGACCCCGTGGGTCCGGAGGATGGCCAGCCCTTTCCCCGCCACCTTGGGGTTGGGGTCCCCAGACCCCACCACCACCCGGGCGATGCCGGCTTCCAGGATGGCCTCGGTACAAGGGGGCTGGCGGCCCTGGTGGCAGCAGGGCTCCAGGGTGACATACATGGTGGCCCCGGCGGGGTCCTGGGTGCAGGCGGCCAGGGCAGCCCGCTCGGCGTGGAGGTCCCCACACTTGGCGTGGTACCCCTGGCCGATGACCTGGCCGTCCTTGACGATCACGGCCCCCACCATGGGGTTGGGGCTGGTCCACCCGGCGCCTTTCTGGGCCAGAGAGAGAGCCTGGGCCATATATTCTTGGTCGGTCATAGTGACACCTCACAATGCAAAAAGCGCTCTGAAGCAAACCTTCAGAGCGCGTCAAAACGAGCACAGGTATCCCGTGTCTTTTCCCATGAAAAAACTCTGGAATGATACCATCCCAGAGCATACTTCCACGGAAAATAGACGCGGGGATCCCGCGTACTGTTTACCCATCTTCTTCCATCCAGACTATACTGTCGGTTTTGGAATTGCACCAAATCCTGCCGTTGCCGGCTCGCGGACTGTACCGCCGATCGGGAATTTCACCCTGCCCTGAAGATCGCTGTTTTGTTGTCTGCTAACAGGCTACTCCGGAAAAAGGGTGTTGTCAAGAGGGAAACGGGGAAATGGAAAAAGTTGATCAAAAAATCACAAGAATTTGCAGTCTATTCCTGTCAAAAAACTTCAAATCATACAAAAATGGAGGGAATGTCTTCCCTCCTGCGATGCCTGTGCGGCGATGGTAACTCTCGGCTGCAAAGGTTCTGCTCCAACGAAAAACACGCCTTGGGGGCCCAAAACCACCCGATGCTCTGCTCTGCGGCAGGGCAGGTTTCCCCTGCGAGGAGGTGCATGTCGGGCTGCGGAGGGGATAGAAAAAGCGGCCCTTTCCAAAGGAGAGGAAAGCGCCGCAGGGGGAAGCGGACCGCTGCCCAAGGCAGCGGAGGAGGACGTGGCAGAGGGCAGGTGCGCCTGTGGTTCAGGAAGACAGAAAGAGAGAGCGTAAAGAGACTGCCGCACCTGCCGTGCCACGGAATGTCCGCTTGTTCCAAAGAACACCTCCATTGTAGGGAATAGAGGAGGGAAAGTCAATGGACGGGTCGAAAAAAGGCGACGAAAAAGAAGGACAATTGCCTATTGAGATTGTGAGAATTAAACCAGGGGAGAGACCTCTCCCATATCCACACCTGGCCGAAGCCCCTTTGGCCGGGCCTTTCTGGGGAGGGAGGCAGGGGACAGAAATTATGAAAAGCTGTTGTTTACTTTTGGTTTGAACTATAGTAGAATAAACCCAAGAAATGGTCCCCCGCTGGGGGGCAGGCAGGCCTGCGGATCCCGTGGGCCGGGGAGGTAGTTATGGAACAACCAAAGTATCAGCGGGTCCTGCTGAAACTCAGCGGGGAGGCCCTGGCTGGCCCGGCCGGGCGAGGGATTGATTTTCCCTTTGTCCGCCAAGTGTGCCAGGTGGTGAAGGACTGCGTCGACCGTGGGGTCCAGGTGGGCCTGGTGGTGGGCGGCGGCAACTACTGGCGTGGCGTGAAGGACGGGGGCGGCCAGATGGAGCGCTCTCGCGCTGACCAGATGGGCATGCTGGCCACTGTGATGAACAGCCTGGCCCTCCAGGATGTGCTGGAGCAGGTGGGGCAGCCTGCCCGGGTGCTCACCTCCATCCCCATGGGCCCGGTGGGGGAGATCCTCTCCCGCCCCGCTGCGGACCGGTACCTCCGGGCGGGGGAAGTGGTGATCTTTGCCGGGGGTACCGGCAACCCCTACTTTTCCACCGACACGGCCGCCGTCCTCCGGGCGGCGGAAATCCAGGCGGATATGATCCTCCTGGCCAAAAACATCGACGGCGTCTACAGCGCCGACCCCAAGAAGGACCCCGGCGCCGTGAAGTACGACGCCATCTCCTATGACCAGGTTCTGGCCGACCACCTGCAGGTGATGGATCTGACCGCCACGTCCCTGGCTATGGAGAACCACATTCCCGTGATGATCTTCGCCCTGGCGGATCCTCAAAACATCCTCCGGGCGGTGATGGGAGAGAGAATTGGAACCATTGTAGAGGAGGAAACAAAGTCATGAAGGAAATGAACCAACCCTATGACGCGAAGATGCAGAAGACCATCGAAGTGGTGATGAGCGACTTTGCCGGCGTCCGGGCCGGCCGGGCCAACGCCGGGGTGCTGGACAAGATCACCGTGGAGTACTACGGCACCGAAACCCCCATTCACCAGGTGGCCTCCATCTCCACCCCTGACCCCCGTACCCTGGTGATTCAGCCCTGGGACGGCACCCTGCTCAAGGCCGTGGAGAAGGCCCTGCTGGCCTCTGACCTGGGCATCAACCCCCAGAACGACGGCAAGGTGATCCGCCTGATCTTCCCTCAGCTCACCGAGGAGCGCCGTAAGGAGCTCACCAAGCAGGTGAAGAAGTATGGCGAAGGAGGCAAGGTGGCCATCCGCAACATCCGCCGGGATGCCATGGAAAAGTTCAAGGCCATGAAGAAAAAGTCCGAGATCACCGAGGACGACCTGAAGGAACTGGAGGACGACCTCCAGAAGCTCACCGACAAGCGCTGCAAGGAGATCGACGACCTCACCGCCAAGAAGGAAGCCGAGCTCATGGCGGTGTAACGTCCCCATGGCTTTTTGGAATCGGAAGAAGCCGGACGTGCCGGCAGCGGGGGAGGGGTTGGACCGTACCCAGCTGCCGCAGCACGTGGGCATCATCATGGACGGCAACGGCCGGTGGGCCAAAAAGCGGGGCCTGCCCCGTACCGCCGGCCACGCTGCCGGCGCGGAGACCTTCCGCACCATCGCCTATTACTGCCGGGACATTGGCATTCCCTACCTGACGGTGTATGCCTTCTCCACCGAGAACTGGAAGCGCCCGGTGGAGGAAGTGGCCACCATCATGGACCTGCTGCACAAGTACCTGTTGGAGGTGCTGGAAAAGATGGAGCGGGACGGGTTCCGAGTGCACTTTTTTGGAAATCTGGAGCCTTTGCCCCCTGCCCTGCGGGACCTGTGTCTCCGGGCGGAGGAGACGGCCGCCTCCCTCTCCGGCAAGCGGCACCAGGTGAACATTTGCCTCAACTACGGCGGCCGGGACGAGATTCTCCGGGCAGCCCAAGCCTGGGGGCGGGACCTGCTGGCCGGCCGGCAGACGGTGGAGGACCTCACCGACGAGGCCTTCTCCCGCTACCTGGACAGCCGGGGGATGCCGGATCCTGATCTCATCATTCGCCCCAGCGGGGAACTGCGGCTGTCCAACTTCTTAACGTGGCAGTCAGCTTACGCGGAGTTTTATTTTACCGATGTGCTCTGGCCCGACTTTACCCCCCAGGTCCTGGACGAGGCCTTGGCGGCGTTTCAGCGGCGCCAGCGCCGGTTTGGAGGCGTATAACCGTGAGAAATCGTATTTTGGTGGCCTGTGTGGGTGTGCCTGTGATCCTAGTGGTCCTGTTCGTCCTGCCGGAGGCCTTTACCCCTGCCCTCATCGCCGTGCTGTCGGTGATTGGGACCTATGAGGCCCTCCATGCCATCGGCATGAACCACCCCCGCATCGCCCTGTACACCGCCCTGGTGGCCCTAGCCATTCCCTTCTGGGTTTACTTTGGGGAACCCAGGCAATGGGGCCTGCTGGTGCTGCTGGTCTACCTGGTGCTGGTCTTTGCCGAGGCCTTTGCCAGCCACCTGCGGGTGAAGATTGACCGGGTGGGGGCGGGCTTCTTCTTCGCCTTCATCATCTCCTACTGTCTGTCCTCTGTGGTGCGGGTGGGGAACCTGGAGCTGCGGGACAGCTATGTGTTCCTACCCATCCTCCTGCCCTTCGTGGTGGATGCGGGGGCCATGTTTGTGGGGATGTTCCTGGGTAAGCACCCCTTCGCCCCTGTCCTCTCCCCCAAGAAAACGGTGGAGGGCTCTGTGGGCGGCCTCATCGTCGGGGTGGGCATTACCCTGCTGTACGGCCTGGTGTTCCACTTTATCACCGACGTGGAGGTCAACTACTACTTCCTGGCGGTGTACGGCATTCTGGGCGGCGTCATCACCGAGGTGGGGGACCTGGCCTTCTCCTACGTGAAGCGCAACCGGAAGATCAAGGACTTCGGCCACATCCTCCCGGGCCACGGAGGGGTGCTGGACCGGTTTGACAGTGTGATCTTCTGCGCCCCCCTCATTGAGCTGCTGATCCAGTGGCTGCCCGCCTTCAGCAAGGGGGCCGGCGCATGAGATCCCTTGCCATCCTGGGCTCCACAGGGTCCATCGGCACCCAGACCTTGGAGGTGGCGGCATCCTGCGGCCACCGGGTGCTGGCCCTGACGGCCCACCATAACATCGACCTGCTGGAGCGGCAGGCCCGGACCTTTCATCCTATCCTGGCAGCGGCAGCGGATCCAACCGCCGCCGCTGCTTTGGCGTCCCGGCTGGCAGACACGGACATTCAGGTCCTGGCGGGGGAGGAGGGGGTTCTGGCCGCAGCCCAGCTGCCCCAGGCGGACACGGCGGTGACCGCCCTGGTGGGCATCGCCGGCCTGGCCCCCACCCTGGCGGCCATCGACACCGGCAAGCGCATTGCCCTGGCCAACAAGGAGACCTTGGTGTGCGCCGGGCCCTTGGTGATGGCCCGCGCCCGGGAGAAGGGGGCGGAGATCGTCCCCGTGGACTCGGAGCACTCGGCCATCTTCCAGAGTCTCCAGGGCAGCCACGGCCGGGAGCTGAAACGGATTTTGCTCACCGCCTCTGGGGGCCCCTTCTTTGGCTGGACCCGGGAGGCGCTGGAGAAGGTCACCCCGGACCGGGCCCTCCAACATCCCAACTGGTCCATGGGAGCCAAAGTGACCATCGACTCGGCCACTTTGATGAACAAGGGGCTGGAACTGCTGGAGGCCATGTCCCTCTTTGCCGTTCCCCCGGAGAAGATTCAAATTTTGATCCACCGGGAGAGCATACTCCACTCAGCGGTGGAATACTGTGACAACAGCGTGATCGCCCAGCTGGGCGCCCCGGATATGCGCCTGCCCATCCAGTATGCCCTCTCCTGGCCGGACCGGGTGGCAGGTCCGGCGGAGGAACTGGACCTGTTTGCCGCAGGCCAGCTTACCTTTGCCAAACCTGATCTGGACACCTTCCCCTGCCTGGCTCTGGCCATCCGCGCCGCCCAAGAGGGGGGGACGGCCCCAGCCATCCTCAACGGGGCCAACGAAGTGGCCGTGGCCCGGTTCCTGGCCGGGGAGATCGGCTTCCTAGACATTCCCCGGGTGGTGGCCCACGCTTTAGACACGGTGCCCCGCCCACCCCTCACTCTGGAAGGGGTGTACGCTGCCGACCAAGCAGCACGGCAGGCCGCAAAAGGGGAGGCATAATCTGCCGGCCATGGAACCGGGGACTCTGCCGGTGTTGGTGGGCGGTATCCATTGATTCGTGGCAGGTTGGAATCTGCCACGTGGCCTCCCGGTTGGATGGCCCGCCTGTTGGCACTTGCTTGTTTTGGGGCGGGGGTTGCAGCGGGCAACTGTTGCCCTGTTGCGGGGCCTTGGTATGTACTTTGCTTTGGAGGCATTCTTTCGCAAAATTCTTTTTTAGAGTATTTTCCCGGAAAATGCGGTCCAAATCAGTCTTAGTATATCGAAACGAAGCATTTTGCAACCATTCCGATGCATACAAACGCCAAATCCAGCGAGTGGGAACGAGCGGCCTGGAAATCCGGGTCCAGGGCAGAGCCTTGGTGTTCTTTCTTCCGGCTTTCTTCCAAAGAAAGCCGGGCCCCCGCCCGGGGCCGGGCGGACCCTCGGGGCGCTGCGCCCCAAGGGTACTGCCGAGGGACACACCCGAAGGGTACGCCCTCCCGCGGCACAGGCACCCAGCCAGTGGCTGGGTGGCCCATAGATTCCTTGCTTTGAGGTGAAGCCTTTGGTTCTATACATCATCGTCGGCATCCTCCTCTTCGGACTACTCATTGCAGTCCATGAGGGCGGGCATTTCCTGGCGGCCAAACGCCTGGACGTTCAGGTCAATGAGTTCTCCATTGGCATGGGACCGGCCATTTTCTCCCGGCAAAAGGGGGAAACCCTGTACTCCCTTCGGGCCTTCCCCATCGGGGGATACTGCGCCATGGAAGGGGAGGACGAGGACAGTAAGAATCCCCGGGCCTTCTCCCGAAAGGCCGCCTGGCGGAAGCTCATCATCCTGGCCGCCGGGTCGGTGATGAACTTTGTGGCGGGCTTTGTGCTGGTGGCCATTCTCTTTGGGGTGGCCGGCAGCTATACCGTGCCGGTGATCCGAGACTTTGCAGAGGGGTTTGCCTATGCCGGGGAAGATGGGCTGCAGCGGGGGGACCGGTTCCTGTCGATCAACGGCCATAAGGTTACCGTCTACTCCGATGTCTCCACCCAGTTTTCCGCTGCCCAAGGGGGCACCATGGACCTGGTGGTGGAGCGCAACGGGGAGGCGGTTACCCTGGAAGACTTTCCCCTCCAGCCCCAGGAGTATGTGGTGGACGGCCAGACGGTGACCATGTACGGCATTTATTTCGCCACGGAAGAGGTTACCCCCCTGGGTCTGCTGAAGCAGAGCTGGGACACCTGCTGGTACTTTGCCCGGGCGGTGTGGTCCGGCCTGGTGATGCTGGTCACCGGCCAGGTGGGGCTGAATGACATGTCCGGCCCTGTGGGCATTGTCACCTACCTGGGCGAGGCAGGGAGCCAGGGGGGCAGCATCGGGGCGGGCCTGCAGAACGTGTGCTACGTCATTGCCCTCATCGCGGTGAATCTGGCCATTATGAATTTGCTCCCCCTGCCTGCCCTGGACGGGGGCCGAATTTTCCTGCTGGTGGTGGGAGAGGTGTGGTTCCTCTTTTCGGGACAAAAACTCAACCCCAAGTACGAGGCGTGGATCCACGCCGTGGGATTTTTCCTGCTTATTCTGTTGATGGTGCTGGTCACCTTCAGCGACATTTGGAAGTTGGTGGACTGACATGACGAAACAGATTTTGGTGGGCGGCCTGCCTGTAGGGGGCGGAGCTCCGGTCTCCATCCAATCCATGACCAATACCCCCACCCAGGATGTGGAGGCCACTGTGGCCCAAATCCGCCGCCTGGCAGCGGCGGGCTGCCAGATCGTTCGAGTGGCGGTGCCCAATTTAGAGGCCGCCAAAGCGGTGGGGAAGATCAAGGAACAGATCGACCTGCCCCTGGTGGCGGACATCCACTTTGACTACCGCCTGGCCCTGGAGTGCGTGGCGGCCGGGGCGGATAAGATCCGCATCAACCCCGGGAACATCGGGGGGGCGGACCGGGTGAAGGCCGTAGCCCAGGCCTGTGCCCGGCGGAACATCCCCATCCGCATCGGGGTCAACGGGGGCTCCCTGGAAAAGCCCCTGTTGGAGAAGTACGGCGGGGTGACCCCCCAGGCCATGGTGGACTCCGCCTTTGGCCACATCGCCCTGCTCAACCGCTACGACTTTGACGATATCTGCGTCTCCCTAAAGGCCTCCTCGGTGCCCATCACCATGGGGGCCTATACCCTGATGCACCAGCAGTCGGACTACCCCCTCCACCTGGGAGTCACCGAGGCGGGCACCACCCACATGGGGACGCTGAAGGCTGCCGCCGGCATCGGCGGCCTGCTGGCCCTGGGGATCGGGGACACCCTCCGGGTGACCCTCACCGCCGACCCGGTGGAGGAGGTCTATGCCGCCCGGGACATTCTCAAGGCCATCGGCCTGCGCCGGGAGGGGCCGGACCTCATCGCCTGCCCCACCTGTGGCCGGACCAAGATTGACCTCATCCCCCTGGCCCAGGCGGTGGAGGAGCGGCTGAAAACCGTCACCAAGCCCATCACCGTGGCGGTGATGGGCTGTCCCGTCAACGGCCCTGGAGAGGCCGCGGCTGCCGATGTGGGCATCGCCGGAGGAAACGGGAAGGGGCTCCTTTTCCGCCACGGGAAGGTGGTCAAGCAGGTGCCCCAGGAGGCCATGGTGGAGGAGCTGATGGCCCTCATTGAGACCTTGTGAGGGCAGGTCCTGGATGAGGACGGTTGCAGGTTCAGACCTGCTACGTGGGTTCCCCGCCCGGTCCCGGGCGGGGGATCCAGGCTTTCTCTAGAGAAAGCCCGG
>URCB01000014.1 GCA_900546255.1 uncultured Eubacteriales bacterium | reverse complement strand
GGTTACTGGCTTTTCGGCAGTTTGGACTTCCAAAGTGGAAACATGATTTCGAGTCAGCCCCGTTATGACCACTTCGATACCGCTCCGTATGATGTGCCCAATTATTATACCCGGAAACCATGCCAGCGTCAACCTTAAATTTTGGGATGGGTTGGCGTGCTCCGGGGAAATCTAGTGGAAGAAACCCTATTGACAAATACCCCGGAGGGGTATATGATAAAAATACCCCATGGGGGTATTTGAAAGGGGATGAGAGGATGGAAGAACCCATCTGCACTTGTCATAAAACCAAGGAACGCTCAGAGGAAGAGGTCAAAAAACTGCTCAATCGCTTGAGCCGCATCGAAGGGCAGATTCGAGGGATTCGAGGCATGGTGGAGAAAAACGCCTACTGTCCAGATATCCTGATCCAATCTGCCGCAGTGACGGCGGCCATGAATGCGTTTAACCGCGACCTTCTGGCCAGCCATATCCGGACTTGTGTCGTCAAGGATATCCGGGAAGGGAAGGATGAGGTCATCGATGAACTGGTCCTCACCCTACAGAAATTGATGAAATAAACCGAGAACCTCCCTTTTTATGGGATTCCCGGTGGAAAGGAGGTTTGCCCAATGGAACAATACAACGTGACAGGGATGAGCTGCGCTGCCTGTAGTGCAAGGGTGGAGAAAGCGGTCTCCAAAGTGCCCGGAGTGACGGCCTGCTCCGTCAGCTTGTTGACCAACTCCATGGGTGTGGAGGGGACGGCCTCTCCCCAAGAGATCATTCACGCCGTGGAAAGCGCCGGTTACGGCGCTTCGGCAAAGGGGAAAAACGCGACGGCAGCGGCACGAGCGGCAGAAGCGGAGGATGCGTTGGCCGACCATGATACACCAGTGCTTCGAAAGCGTCTCATCAGTTCGTTGGTGTTTCTGGTGATTCTGATGTATTTCTCGATGGGTCACACCATGTGGGGTTGGCCGGTTCCTACCTTTTTCCAGGAGAACTATGTTGCCTTGGGACTGCTCCAGCTGTTGCTGACGGCAGCCGTCATGGTGATCAACCAGAAGTTTTTTATCAGCGGTTTTCAGAGCCTATTCCATCGGGCGCCCAATATGGATACCCTGGTGGCGTTGGGGGCAGCAGCGGCGTTTGTCTATAGTACCTATGCCCTCTTTGCCATGACCGGCGCCCAAGCGGCAGGGGATACCGTGGCAGTGATGGGGTATCTCCATGACTTTTACTTCGAGTCTGCTGCGATGATTCTCACCTTGATCACCGTAGGCAAACTGCTGGAGGCCCACTCCAAAGGAAAGACCACTGATGCCCTGAAGGGTTTGATGAACCTTGCCCCCAAGACGGCAACCCTTATTCGGAACGGTGCAGAGGTCACGGTACCCATTGACCAGGTCCAGAAAGAGGACCTTTTCGTCGTTCGCCCTGGGGAGACCATTCCCGTGGATGGGGTGGTGGTGGAAGGCACCAGTGCCGTCAACGAATCTGCACTGACAGGGGAGAGCATCCCAGTCGATAAGGCAACGGGGGACCCTGTCTCTGCAGCCACACTGAATCAGTCGGGGTTTCTCACCTGCCGGGCTACCCGGGTGGGGGAGGACACCACCCTCTCCCAAATCATCCAGATGGTCAGTGATGCGGCGGCCACCAAAGCGCCCATTGCGAAGGTGGCGGACCGAGTCTCCGGGATCTTTGTCCCAGCGGTGATTTCCATTGCAGTGGTGACCACTTTGATCTGGCTTTTGCTGGGGTACGACGTGGGCTTTGCCCTGGCGAGAGGAATCTCTGTGCTGGTGATCTCTTGCCCCTGTGCCCTGGGTCTGGCTACGCCCGTGGCCATCATGGTGGGCAACGGGGTAGGCGCCAAGCATGGCATCCTGTTCAAAAATGCCGTTTCCCTGGAGAGCGCTGGCCGGACCCAGATTGTAGTTCTGGACAAGACGGGCACCATTACGGCGGGGCAACCCCAGGTGACCGATGTGCTGCCAGCACCGGGGTTTACAGAGGAGGCGCTGCTCCGCCTGGCATTTGCGCTGGAGCAAAAGAGTGAGCACCCCTTGGCCCGGGCCATCCTCCAAGAGGCCCAAGCGCGGGGTTTGCCGTCCCAGGAGGTATCGGATTTCCAGGCCCTTCCTGGCAACGGCCTTACGGCCGTCTGGCAGGGGGAGACCTTGCGGGGCGGGAACGCAGACTTTATCCGCCTTCACACCGCCTGGCTGCCCGAGATGGAAGCCCAGGCTGCACGGCTGGCAGAGGCCGGGAAAACGCCCCTCTTTTTCAGCCAGGGAGATCGTCTGGCGGGCATCATTGCTGTGGCCGATGTCATCAAGGAGGACAGCCCCCAGGCCATCCGAGAACTCCAGGCCATGGGTATTCAAGTGGTTATGCTCACGGGAGACAACTGGCGTACTGCCCAGGCCATCGGCCGCCAGGCGGGGGTGGACCAGGTCATCGCAGGGGTCCTCCCTGACGGGAAGGAACGGGTTATTCGCCAGCTGAAGGAACAGGGGAAGGTCACCATGGTGGGGGACGGCATCAACGATGCCCCCGCTCTCACCCGGGCAGACCTGGGCATCGCCATCGGCGCCGGTACGGACGTGGCCATTGACGCGGCCGATGTGGTGCTGATGCAGAGCCGGCTCAGCGATGTGCCTGCGGCCATTCGTCTCAGCCGGGCTACCCTGCGGAACATCCACCAAAACCTGTTCTGGGCCTTCCTCTATAACACCATTGGCATCCCCTTAGCCGCTGGGGTGTTCATTCCCCTGGGGTTGACGTTGAACCCCATGTTCGGAGCAGCTGCCATGAGCCTGTCCAGTTTCTGCGTTGTCACCAACGCTCTCCGTTTGAATCTGGTTCGGATCCACGACGGGAGTAAGGATAAAGCCATTCACCCCATTACACTTGATATTCCAAAGGAGGAACCAACCATGGAAAAAACCATGAAAATTGAAGGCATGATGTGCACCCACTGTGAGGCCCGCGTGAAAAAGGCCTTGGAGGCCCTGGACCACGTGGAGAACGCCCAGGTCAGCCATGAGGCTGGTACAGCCGTGGTGACGCTCTCTGCGGATGTGGCCAACGACGTGCTGAAAAACGCCGTAGAAGCCCAGGATTACCCCGTTACCTCCATTCAGTGACCCAACGCGAAAACGATATTGGCGCGGGCGCGGCAACACTGCCGCGCCCGCGTCATACTATCCGAAACTATTTCAAAATAATTTGAAACAGTCTTGACGGGGGTGGGAAACTGTGCTATAAATAGTTCAAGAAATTTTGAAATAGGTGGTGATATAATGGGTGTCCCTGCCATTTTGGCGGCCTTGGCGGACGAAACCCGCCGAAGGATCCTGTTCAAACTGAAGGAGGGGAAGATTTCCTCCGGGGATCTGGCGGCTGCCCTGGGAATGACGCCCCAGGCGCTGTCCTACCATCTGAAAAAGTTGAAGCAGGCAGAATTGATTTACGAGACCAAGTACAAGAATTTTATCTATTATGAGTTGGACTTGACCGTATTGGACGAGGCCATTCTCTGGATGAACCAACTGAGAGGAGAGGAAACCCATGATGCCCAAAAAGCTGTGGATCTGGAACCTAGTGCTGATGTTCCTGCCCCTGGTGATCACCCTGATGATTCTGCCGCATCTTCCGAACCAGATCCCTGCCCACTACGGGTTTGATGGCCAGATGGACCGGTGGGGGAGTAAGTATGAGACGCTGATTGTTCCTCTCCTTGCCGTCATCACCGGTGGGATCTTATTGTTGGTGGCGAAGTTTGCTGGTAAGGCGGAGGATGGAGGGCAAAACAACCGACGGGTTACCCTCCTGGGCAGTATTATAGCATTGCTGGTGTTCAATGCCATGACGCTGTATTTTCTCTACACGGACATGGCGCAGGTTACAGACTTAACCGCGCTGCACCTGGACCTGTTCCAACTGATCTTCGGCCTGTGGGGGGTGGGCATGGTGATCCTAGGCAACATCATGCCAAAGCTCCGCAGAAACTCCCTCGTGGGCCTGCGCACCCCTTGGAGCCAGAGCAGTGAAGTGGTGTGGAAGAAGTCCCAGCGTGTAGGCGGCATTCTCTTCATGGCGGCGGGGATTCTTATGATTGTCTTTTGTTTTCTCCTAAAGGGTGTGTGGTGCTTTGTGGCCGGCATTCTTGTGATACTGGTGGGGAGTATGGTGGCTGTTTGGTACAGCTATTGGGCTGCAAAACGATATGGCGAAGCGGAGTGAATGTCCGTACGCCGAATCCCGTTTGCACAAAATGAAAGAAAAAACTGGTTTAAAGCTTCTTTTTCTTGACAAATGAATAAAAATCCGCTATGTTGAAACCAATTTCCAGTGAAACTGTTGCGCTGGATGGCAAGGGAACAAACGCCAAGAAGGAGGTCCAATATGGCAAAAACACTACAGGAGATTTTAGCCCTGTGTCAGGAAAAAGAAATCCAAATGATCGACTTTAAGATGACCGATATTGATGGCCGGTGGCGGCACCTCAGCATTCCTGTGGGGCGGCTCAACGAGGACACCATGCAGTACGGCATTGGGTTTGACGGTTCCAATTACGGCTATGCGCCCATTGAGCGCAGCGACATGGTCTTTGTGCCCGACTTGGACACCGCGGCAGTGGACCCCTTTGGGGAGGTCCCCACGCTGACCATGATCGGGGATGTGATGATCATTGACCGCCCCGCCAACCGTCCCTTTGACCAGTATCCTCGGAACGTGGCCAAGCGGTCCATTGACTATATGAAGGAACTGGGCATTGCCGACGAGATGATTGTGGGACCGGAGTACGAATTCTATGTCTTTGATCGCGTGGAGTACTCTACCCGGCCGGAGGCTTCCGGGTTCCGGGTGGACACCCGTCAAGCCCAGTGGAGCACGGGGAACAACGGGTACCAAGTCCCCCGGAAAGCCGGGTACCACACCACACTGCCCCAGGATGTCACCCAGGATCTCCGGAGCCGGATCTGCATGCTGTTGGAGGACTGGGGGATCCGAGTCAAGTACCACCACCCTGAAGTAGGCGGCTGCGGCCAGATGGAGATTGAGGTGGAGCTGGGGGAAATGACCCACATGGCGGACAGTACCATGGCCGCCAAATACATTGTAAAGAATGCTGCCGCGCGGGAAGGGCGTACGGCGACCTTCCTTCCCAAACCGGTGGCGGGGGAGGCCGGCAGTGGCATGCATGTGCATATGCATCTGTTTAAAGACGGCCAACCCATTTTCTACGATGAGAAGGGCTATGCTCAACTCAGCGATCCCGCCTTGTGGTTCATCGGGGGAATGCTGGAGCATGCGGCCTCCCTCTGTGCCTTTACCAATCCCTCTACCAATTCCTACAAACGCCTGGTTCCTGGGTTCGAGGCACCGGTGACCATCGGCTATGCCATGGCCAACCGCAGTGCGGTGGTACGCATCCCTGCCTATGCCAAGGCACCGAAGAACAAGCGCTTTGAGCTGCGCAACCCCGATGCCACCTGCAACCCCTACTATGCTTTCGCTGCCATTCTGATGGCTGGGCTGGACGGGATTCAAAAGCAGATTGATCCCCATGAGCGGGGCTGGGGGCCGTATGACTTTAACCTCTATACCCTGTCGGAGAAAGACAAAGCGCAGATTGACAGTCTCCCCAAATCGTTGGAAGAGGCGTTGGATGCCCTGGAGGCCGACCACGATTACCTCACCCAGGGCGGCGTGTTCCCCGAGCGGCTCATCGAGATCTGGATCGACCGGAAACGGGGAGAGTTGGAGGAACTGCACCGCCAGCCCACCCCGGGAGAGTATGCTTTGTATTATGATCTGTAACGCCTTCCTCCATAAACAAAACCGTTTCGTCTCCGAATGCACCAAAGGGCCCCGGCCATGTTCCTCAGGAACGGCCGGGGCCCTTATCATGACGGGATAGAAAGTTATTCCTCCATTCCTGCATGCTTTTTGATGGCTTTGAAGGAGGTGTCGCTGATCACATGCTCCATACGGCAGGCGTCTTGGGTGGCGGTTTCTTCATCCACGCCCAAGGCCATCAGCCAGCGGGAGAGGAGGGTATGTTTCTCAAAAATGTTTTCCGCAACGGCGCGCCCTGCCTCTGTCAGTTCCAGGTGACCGCCTTTGTCCACTGTCACATAGCCACCGGACTTCAACAGGCCAATGGCACGGCTAACGCTGGGTTTGGAAAAGCCCATATACTCACTGACATCTACGGAACGAACATTTTTACCTGTTTTTGAAAGGATCAGGATGGTTTCCAAATACATTTCACCAGATTCTTGCAAATGCATGACGGGGCCGTCCTTTCTACGCGTAGTTTATATATTATTTTTAACATACCATAAATTGCGAAGATTTGCAACACTGCGAACTGTGTAGAAAGAATGCACATCCCTTCTGTTAGCATAAGCTAATAATTTGGGGGATCCTACAAAGAATGACTTTCCCGAGAATTTCCATTGACAGGGAGTGGAAGGAGATGTAATATATCTTTGGTTAGCGAGAGCTAATCTATTCTTTGCTTCAAATATTAGCGTTTGCTAATTGAGAAGTCAGAAATACGTAACAGGAGGGAGCTCGATGATGCCGTTGACCTTAGCATCCGTGGGCGAAGAAAACATCATCCGCAAAGTAGGCGGCAACCCGGAGGTGAAGAAACACCTGGAGGACCTAGGCTTTGTTGCCGGAGGGCCTGTGACGGTGATTTCCGCCCTCGGCGGCAACCTCATTGTCAACGTGAAGGATTCCCGGATTGCCATCAGCCGTGAGATGGCCGGGAAGATCATGGTGTAAAGGAGGAAGGAGAGAGATGAACACGCTGAAGCAGGCGAAGGTCGGTGAAAGGGTGCGAGTGGTCAAACTCCATGGGGAGGGGGCCGTCAAACGCCGGATCATGGATATGGGCATTACGAAAGGGGCGGAACTCTATGTGCGCAAAGTGGCGCCCCTGGGCGACCCCATTGAAATCACCGTGCGTGATTATGAGCTGTCACTGCGCAAGGCAGATGCAGAAATGATTGAAGTGGAATAACCTTCTGCCAATGGAAAAGCGGGAACCTTTCCCGTTTTTTTACTCCCAGATGTTAGCGAAAACTAACCTCTTGAATCTGCGCAAAGGAGAGAAACTATGGAGCGTGAAGTAAAAATTGCCTTAGCAGGCAATCCAAACTGTGGGAAAACCACCCTGTTTAATGCCCTCACCGGGGCCAACCAATTTGTTGGCAACTGGCCTGGCGTTACCGTGGAAAAGAAGGAAGGTAAGCTGAAGGGACATAAAAATGTCACCATCATGGACTTGCCTGGTATTTACTCCCTGTCCCCCTACACCATGGAAGAGGTGGTTTCCCGGAACTATTTGATTCGGGAACGCCCGGATGCCATTCTGAATATCATCGACGGGACCAATTTAGAGCGAAATCTTTACCTTACCACCCAGCTTACCGAGTTGGGCATTCCCGTGGTCCTTGCCGTGAACATGATGGACATCGTGAAGAAAAACGGGGATCAGATCAACATCCAAGAACTTTCCCGGGAGTTGGGCTGTGCGGTCTATGAAATTTCCGCGTTGAAAGGAACCGGTGTCCAGGAAGCGGCAGAGGCCGCAGTGCAGGCCGCTGCCACGGGCAAGACGGTTCCGATGCATACCTTTGCTGGCCCTGTGGAACACGCCCTGGCCCACATTGAGGAGGCGGCTGTCCATGACCTGCCGGAGGAGCAGCAGCGGTGGTATGCCATTAAAATCTTTGAGCGAGATGACAAGGTACTGGCTCAATTGAACATCCCCAAACCGGTGATGGACCATATTGAGGCGGACATTCAGGCAGCGGAGAAAGAGTTAGACGACGATGCGGAGAGCATCATTACCAATGAGCGGTACCTCTACATTGCCTCGATTCTGAAAGGCTGTTACAAAAAGAAGAAAAGCGGAGGTTTAACCGTTTCGGATAAAATTGACCGGGTGGTTACCAACCGGATCGCGGCTCTGCCCATTTTCGCCGCAGTGATGATTCTGGTTTACTTCGTCTCCATCACTACGGTAGGTACCTGGGCTACTGACTGGACCAACGATGGCCTGTTCGGCGACGGCTACCATCTCTTCGGCAACGGCACTGACGAGTACGAAGAGGCCATCACTGCCTATGCCCAGGAGAACCTGTGGACCGACGAGATGGTGACCACCGTGGAGGATGCCGCCGCTGCCGGCGTCATCGGCGCGGAGGACATTCTGGGGGCCATAGAAGAAGCTGACTTCGGCGGCTTTGACGAGGCCTACGGCTCCTACGCCGACGCCTTGGCGGAGGCCGGGTACGACATTTCCGGCTACTACGACACCGCCATGGAGGGCGCCCCGGACACCTCGGAGTTTGGCATCTGGGTCCCCGGCATCCCCGCCCTGGTGGAGAGCGGCCTCACCGCCATCGGCGCGGCCGACTGGCTCTCCAGCCTGGTGCTGGACGGCATCGTGGCCGGCGTGGGCGCCGTGCTGGGCTTCGTGCCACAGATGCTGGTGCTGTTCATCTTCCTGGCCTTCCTGGAGGGCTGCGGCTACATGGCCCGTATCGCCTTCATCATGGACCGGATCTTCCGCCGCTTCGGCCTGTCCGGCAAGTCCTTCATTCCCATCCTCATCGGCACCGGCTGCGGCGTGCCCGGGGTCATGGCCTCCCGTACCATTGAAAACGAACGGGACCGCCGGATGACGGCTATGATCACCACCTTCATTCCCTGCAGCGCCAAGATGCCCATCATCGCCCTCATCGCCGCCGCCCTCTTTGGCGGGACCTGGTGGGTGGCACCCAGCGCCTATTTCCTGGGCATCGCCGCCATCATCATCTCCGGCATCATGCTGAAGAAGACAAAGATGTTCTCCGGCGACCCTGCTCCCTTTGTCATGGAGCTGCCTGCCTACCACCTTCCCACTGTGGGCAGTGTCCTGCGCTCCATGTGGGAGCGTGGCTGGTCCTTCATCAAGCGGGCCGGCACCATCATCCTGCTGGCCACCATCGTGATCTGGGCTGGTTCCACCTTCGGCTATGTGGATGGTGCCTTCACCTTCAGCACCGAGATGGAGCTGGAGAACAGCGTCCTGGGCATCCTCGGCGGTGCCATCTGCTGGATTTTCTCCCCTCTTGGCTTTGGCGAGATCAAGGCTACTGTGGCCACGATCATGGGCCTTGTGGCCAAGGAAGAGGTCGTGGGTGTCTTCGGCGTCCTGGACTTCGAAGGTCTGACTCCCCTGGCAGGTTATGCTTTCCTGGCCTTCAACCTGCTGTGCGCTCCCTGCTTTGCCGCCATCGGTGCCATTCGCCGGGAGATGAACTCCGCCAAGTGGACATGGTTTGCCATCGGCTATCAGTGTGGTTTTGCCTATGTGGTGTCCCTGATCATCTATCAGGTGGGTTCCCTGTTTGCGGGGAACGTCAACGTGATCGGCCTGATCTTCGCCATCCTCTTCATTGCCCTGATCATCTTCCAGCTGGCCCGGCCCTATAAGGAGTCTGAGACCCTGCTGCTGAAGAACAAGGCCAAGGCTTCGGTGTAACGCGCTAACGCATAGTCCCCAATGTGGATTTGATAGGAGGAATCCCTATGCTGAACTTTTTGCAACTGAACGGAGGCACTATCCTCCTGACTGCCGTGTTGGTGCTGGCGGTGGTGTCCATCATTCGCTATCTGGTCCGCCAGAAGCGGCAGGGCTGCTCCTCCTGCGGCTGCGGCTGTGAGGGGTGCTCAGGCCACTGCCATACGAAATAGTAAACATCACTTGTATAAAAGGACTCCAGGCAGGGAATACTGCCTGGGGTCCTTTTATGGGTTTATGGGTTTTTGTTTCTGGCTTTGGACAGCTGGAGAAATACTCCTTTGGAATATCCTCCCAAGAGAAGAATGCAAAGTCCACTGCCGAAAAAAATGCCGGCGGTCTGAAAGGGGAAAGTGTCAAAGAGAGCGCCATACAAGATCTGGCCCAGTGGTTGGGCACAGAGAGAAAAGGAGACTGTGAATGCCATCACTTTGCCCAGCATGGCTGTCGGCGCCATCCCCTGAAGCAGGGACAGGGCGAACACAGAGAATACCGTGGCAGCTATTTGCAGGATGGCCGAGGCGGCCAACAACACACCGTATCGCCCAGGAGCGCCAAGGGGGAGAAGGAACGCGAAACCCACGGGAAAGAGAACCGCCCCCAGCAGGAGCAGAGGCAGAAATAACCTCTCGGTGGATAGCCGATTCGTGAGAAGCCCAGCCAGTATGCTTCCGACGATGCTGGCGAAGGCGAGGATACTTTCCAGTATCCCATAGTGGGTGGCGCTTAGGCCCAAAACGGTGCGGACGAGAAAGGGAAGGCCCACCAGGGCAATCCCCTGGACAAAAAAGGCCAAGACAGAGATCAGGAGTAGGAGACGGAGCAACATGGGCTGCTCTCGGCAGATGAGGTGGATACAACCTTGAAGATCCGACTTGATAGTGGCCCATATTCCTGCGTTGCCAGTTGGGGGATGGGGAGAAGCAGGAAGCTGCAAAAAGCATTCCAACAAGGCGGTGAGGAGAAAACAAACCCCACTGACTGCGAGAACCGGTTGTAAACCCAAACTGCTATAAGCGAGGCTCCCCAGAAAAGGACCGGCCAGGGAAGACACTGCAGAAACCTGATTGACGGCAGCATTTCCGCGCACAAGGGATTCCCCTTGGAGAAGTAGGGGAAGGCAGGCCTGCGCGACAGGCGTCTCAAAGGCTCCTAGAATGGACAGCAGGATGAGAGTGGCACAGAGGACCGGTAAATCGTGGCCATGACCTACCAGTAAAGTGGCAAGCAGCGTGAGGGTTCCGGAGGCAAGGTCCAATCCCACCATCATGGTTTTGGGATTCCCCCGGTCTGCCAACACACCACCGAGAGGGGCCAAAAGAATGGTTGGCACCATGGCGGCAGCCAAAAAGGCAGCGAAGAGAGCGGCAGAACCGGTGACTTCCAATACATACATGGAGAGGGCCAGGTCTAGCATACTGTTTCCCAGGAGTGAGATTCCCTGTCCTGTGAGTAAAAGGGAAAAGGTTTTGGTCTTCCAAACGCACACGATATCACATCCATGAAAATTGTTTCATAAATATCAAAAATGAAGACAAAAAATTAAGGCCACTGCTTGAGAGATAACATAGCAGATATCTCGATAAATGTCAAATAAATTTTATGGATATGATATTTTTGATGCGCCTCACAGAGAAAACACAGACTGTAAAGCGTCAATCATTCTCTGCAGGGTTTCTCGCTGTAGGGTATAGTACACTTTCCCCTCCCGCTTTTCGACATGGACTAGATCACAAGCGAGAAGGGCGTTCATATGGTGTGAGATAGTGGCAGCAGACAGGTTACATTCCGACGCCAATTCCAAATTATATTTGGGGGATACTTGCAGGGAGCGCAGAATGGCAAATTTGCTGCTGTCACTGATGGCCTTTAGGGCGGGAAGCAGATTCTGTTGGGTACGTCGAGCCTGTTCTAGCATTCGGTACACATCCTTTACAAACAGACCGACGTAGCCATAAGTGCGGGATGTGTCGGTTACGATGGCTTCCATGGCAGGGAAAACCAGGACAGGCGTAAGTACCGCCGTGTCTTCCAGGGCGGAGGTGGTATATTTCGTATGGGGAAATGCGGCAAGCAGCTTTCCCAGTGGAAGGGCAATGGTTTCCGATGCGTGTTGATAGGCGGACAGGCTCGCTTGGACAATGGCGATGAGTTGACGGATCCTGGGCAGGGGAGATTGAAGCAGCAGAGTCATTTTCCAGCACAAGGAGGTCGAAAGCCCTGACTGTTCCAGGAGAGACAGCAACTCCGACAGGGAGGGGACCTTTGTGACTGTTCGGTCCGTGAGGATCTGATTGACAAAGGCCAAAATAATCTCTTTCTCTTGTAAAGGGGAACCGTTTGGGGCAAACCAATGGGGATGCTCTCCGCATACGAAGAGGAGGGAGGGAATCCAATCGTCGGTGTCGAAGAAAAAGTCGAAACCGTCCATGGCAGAGATTTCCTCCCGGTTCCACTGCTTTTGAAAGGCAGAGACGTACCGCTTATGAACAGGGCCGAATTTCCGATACAACGCATCCCCGTCGATCCCCAGTTCGTTGGCTTCAGACACCAAAAAGGATCGACTAGCCTTCTCCGGATGGGCGGAGAGATAGAGCAGGCCCAGGGTTTCCAGGTATGGGTTGAGTTCTGTACGGATGGTCATAAGCGCCCTCCTTGGTTTGACGAATCCAAAATGCGAAGGATTGTTAGATTATTATATCTTGCCTACAATTTCTTTGCAAGACGTCCCCAAGGTTTCCTTGAAATCTATAGGGAGCTGGCGTATAATAAAGTACCTGTCTTTTCATGAAATTGTGAAAGAAGAAAAGGCCTGGGGTTCCGTATGCACCCAGGCGTATGTTTTTGAATACGTGAGGAGGAATGGCATATGGCTGCCACACTGCAAGACTATCTCGCCTCCCTTCAGGGGAAACGGGTCGCTGTGATCGGCATTGGGGTTTCCAACACCCCACTGATTGAAACCCTGCTCCAGGGGGGGATTTCTGTTACCGCCTGTGATAAGAGTCCCCGGGAGAACTTTGGGGAGTTGGCGGACCGGTTGGAAGCGATGGGAGCTACCCTGCAGTTGGGGGAACACTACCTGGATGGCCTGGACCAGGATGTGATTTTCCGTTCCCCTGGGATCCGGCCAGATATTCCCCCGTTCCTGGCCGCCATCCAGCAGGGAAGTGTGCTCACGTCGGAGATGGAGGCCTTTTTCCAAGTGTGCCCCTGCAAAATCATTGCGGTCACTGGCAGCGACGGGAAGACCACCACCACCTCCCTGATTGCGGAGATGCTGAAAAACGCTGGCTACACCGTTCATGTGGGAGGGAACATTGGAAAACCCCTTCTCTCAGAGGCAGACAGAATGGGGAAGGACGACGTGGCTGTCCTGGAGCTGTCCTCCTTCCAGCTGATGACCCTCCAGGCCAGCCCGGACATTGCAGTGTTTACCAATCTCTCCCCCAACCACCTGGATGTGCATACGTCTATGGAGGAGTATGCCCAGGCCAAGGAAAACATTTTCTCTCACCAAGGGCCGGGGGATTTGGCCATCTTCAACCAGGACAATGACCTCACCCGTGCCATGGCGGAACGGGCACCTGGGCGAGTGATGAAGTTCAGCCGCCGCAGTGCGCTGGAAGAGGGGACCTACGTGGAGCATGGGATGATCTATGTGGCCCACAATGGCCAAAAGCGGCCCCTCTTTTCTACAGACCGCATCCTCATCCCCGGCCAGCACAACGTGGAAAACTATCTGGCAGCCATTGCTGCCGTGCAGGGGATGGTATCGGACGAGGTCATTCTCCACACAGCGGAGACCTTCCCTGGGGTGGAGCATCGGATTGAACTGGTGCGCACCAAGGACGGGGTGCGTTACTATAACGACTCCATCGCCTCCAGCCCCACTCGAACCATTGCTGGCCTGCGGTCGTTCCACCAGAAAGTGATTCTCATTGCAGGGGGATACGATAAGAAGATTCCCTTCGACGTACTGGGGAAGGAGGTCCAGGACCACGTAAAGACCCTGGTCCTCACCGGTCACACCGCGGAGAAGATCCGCCAGGCAGTGGTCCAGGCAGAGGGGTATCAGGAGGGCCACCCGACCATCCTCATGGAGGACGATTTCAAGCAGGCGGTGCTGGCCGCTTCCCAAACAGCCCAGGAGGGGGATGTGGTGATCCTCTCGCCGGCCTGCGCATCGTTCGACCATTTCAAGAACTTTGCCCAGCGGGGGCAGACCTTTAAAGATATCGTCAACGCATTGTAACGAGGGAAGGAGCGTATCATGGACATCCGTGCAAGTTTGGCCGCCCTGTGTGGTTCTGACGGCCCCTCCGGCCGGGAGGACCAGGTGGCAGAAGTGGCCCTCTCCCTCCTGCGCCCCCTGGTGGATGAAGGGTACCGGGACAAGTTTGGCAACGTGATCGGCGTGCGGCGGTGCGGCAAGGAAGATGCCAAACGGGTGGTGCTGGATGCCCACTTGGATGAGGTGGGCCTGGTGATCACCGGGGCCAAGGAGGGGTTCCTCTCTTTCCGGGCGGTGGGTGGCATTGACCCTCGGATGCTTCCCAACCGGGAGGTGACCATCCTTTCTCAGCCGCCTCGTTTTGGTTTGGTGGCGGTCCTGCCGCCACACGTACAGCAGCCGGGGGATGCCAATAAGAGCACCCCTCTGTCCGACCTCTATATTGACGCGGGACTGACCCAAGAGGAAGGGGAGGCCCTGGTGGGGACCTTTGTGGTGCCGAAAGGCCCCTTCCGCCCTCTTTTGGGGGAGCGGGTCAGTGCCAAGGCGTTGGACGACCGGGCCGGCTTTGCGGCCCTCCTACAGACAGCGGAATATCTGCAAGGGAAACCGCTGGATGTGGACCTCTACTTTATGGGCAGTACCCGGGAGGAGGTCAATGGCAGCGGCGCTCTGGTGGGAGCCTATGCGCTGCGCCCCCACTGCTTTGTGGCGGTGGATGTGACCCACGCCCGCACCCCAGACGGCCCCAAGGAGGAGACCTTTGGGGCCGGACAGGGGACAGTCATTGGCATAGGTCCAAACATCACCCGGTGGATGAGCGACCGTTTGATCGGCAAGGCGGAAGCGCTGGGTCTTGCTTGGTCCCCGGAAGTGATGACCGGCCACAGCGGAACCAACGCCTGGCGGGTGCAGACTGCCCGGGAGGGGATTGCCACGGCAGTGGTTTCCCTGCCCCTAAAATACATGCACAGCCCCGTGGAGACGCTGGACCTTACCGATCTGGAGGCCACGGCGTCGCTGCTGGCTGCCTTCGTGAAAGGCTTGGGAGAGGAAGGGGGTGCCTTCCTTGCTGATTGAAACCTTAAAAACCCTGTGCGCCCTTCCTGGCGTTTCCAGCCGCGAGGATGCGGTGCGGGAATTCCTTCGGAAAGAGGTGGCGCCGTATGCCCATCGTATCCGGGTGGACACCATGGGCAATCTGCTGGTGGAAAAGAAAGGGCGTATCTCAGGCAGCCAGAAGTTGATGCTGGCGGCCCACATGGATGAAGTGGGTCTAATGGTCCACATCATCACCGAGGAGGGGTACTTAAAGTTTGGTACGGTGGGAGGAATTGACCGGCGGGTCCTCCTGGGAAAGCCCGTCCTGGTGGGCGAGAAGCAGGTTCCCGGCGTCATTGGCCTGAAAGCTTACCACCTGACCACGGCGGAAGAGGCCAAAACAGTCCCCAAACTGCGTGAGTTCTACATCGACATTGGGGCCCGGAATCGGGAAGAGGCAGGTGCCTTGGTGACCCCTGGTGATGTGGTGGTATTTGATACGGCGTGCCTGGAGTTTGGCCACGGGTTTCTCAAGGCCAAAGCCATTGATGACCGCATTGGCTGCGCCGTTATGGTGGAGCTCTTGAAGGAACCCCTGCCGATGGACTGCACCTTTGTTTTTACAGTCCAGGAAGAGGTGGGCACCCGAGGGGCCTTCGGGGCAGCGTTCTCTGTTACGCCAGACATTGCCCTGGTGTTGGAGGGCACCACCGCAGCGGATTTACCCGGGATGCCCGGTCACAAACGGGTATGCGCCCCTGGGAAAGGGCCGGTGATCCCATATATGGATGGAGGTACGGTCTATGACCGGGACCTCTATGACCTTCTCCGGACCCAAGCAGAGCAGGGGAAAATCCCGTGGCAAACCAAGGAGTACCTCTCTGGGGGGACCGATGCCGCAGCCATTCAGCGGACCAAGGAAGGGGTTCGGGTGGCGGGAATTGCCGCCGCCGTGCGTTACTTGCACACCCCAACCAGCGTGGTTTCCCTGGAGGACTGCGAAAATATGTTGATTTTGGCCCGGCGGTTTTTGCAAGCTGTGGCTGCCATGGAATGAGGAGGAAGGATGCATGGATTACTTATCCGTCGTTGAAATGCTCAACGCCTGCCATGGACCGGCGGGGGACGAACGGCAGATCGCCTCTACCATCCAGCGCTTGGCGGAACCCTATGCCGACGACTGCTGGACAGACACCATGGGCAATCTCATTGTCCACAAAAAGGGGAGCGGCCCTAAGGTCATGTTTGCAGCGCACATGGACTCCATCGGCTTAATCGTCACTCACATTGACGAGGCGGGGTACCTCTCCTTTGGAAAGTTGGGTGGGGTCCGGCCGGAGGACATTCTCCACACCCCCTTCCGGTTTAAAAATGGGGTGTGTGGTGTGGTCTCGCTGCGTAAAGATGTAGCGCTGAAGGATATGACCATTGCCGACCTCTACCTAGACATTGGGGCCAGGAATGCGGCCCATGCCCGCCACCTGGTCCGGGTGGGGGACACGGCGGTTTCCCGGATGCCTGCCTTCACGACGGAGACCCGCTTGGTGGCGCCCTACTTGGATAACCGCATTTCCTGCGCAGTGATGTTGGATGCTCTGAGCCATATCCGGACCTACACCAGCGACCTGTACTTTGTGTTTACCGTACAGGAGGAACTGGGCCTGCGTGGGAGCAAGCCGGCTGCGTATGCCATTGATCCTGACTACGGGATCGCTGTAGACGTGACCCGGGGGGATGAGGTAGAGGACAAAAAGGTAAGCAGTTCTGTCCTGGGCGGCGGTGCAGCCGTCAAAGTGATGGACAGCTCCGTGATTGCCCACCCGGAAATGGTTCAGACCTTAGAGCGCCTTGCCCAGGAGCAGCGGATTCCCTTCCAGCGGGACGTGATGGTCTCCGGTGGTACCGATGCTGGCTCCATACATATGAGCCGGGCCGGGGTACGGACGGGAGGGATTTCCATTCCGTGCCGGTATCTGCATTCCCCCACGGAGATGGTGGACTTGGGGGATGTCACTGCGGCAGCCCGGCTGTTGACCGCGTTTGCCCAAAAAAATTTTAAGGAACCAGAGGATGTCAGATAAAATGCCTTTACAGATCAGTGACCGCGTTCGCGCCCTGGGCCAGCAAGCCCAGCGGGAACTGGCGGAACAGTTTGACCGCATCGATGAGATTGCGGCCTTTAATACAGAAAAAGTGTTGGCGGCCTTCCAAAAGCACAAGGTGGCAGAGTCCTTCTTCCAGGGGACCACAGGGTACGGCTACGATGATTTGGGCCGGGAAGCCTTGGGAGAGATCTATGCCGATATCTTCTGCACGGAAGATGCCATGGTGCGCATCAATTTTGTGAACGGGACCCACGCCATTGCCTCGGCGCTTTACGGGGTGCTTCGTCCCGGGGATGTGATGGTCTCCGCCATCGGAGCCCCCTATGACACCCTGCAAGGGGTGATTGGGATCACCGGGGACGGCAACGGCTCTTTGAAGGAGTTTGGCATTGCCTATCGGCAGGTGGATCTTACCCCGGAGAACACGCCGGACCTGCCCGGCATTGTCCAGGCAGTGCAGGAGCCCAACGTGAAGGCTGTGCTGATCCAGCGCTCCCGGGGCTATGCCACCCGTGCCTCCCTTTCGGTGGAGACCATTGGGACCATCTGCCAGGCCATTCGCCAGGTCAATCCCCACGTTTGGATCCTGGTGGACAACTGCTATGGTGAGTTCGTCGAGACCATAGAGCCCACCCAGGTGGGGGCGGACCTCATTATGGGGTCCCTCATTAAAAACCCTGGCGGTGGCTTAGCGCCCATGGGCGGCTATGTGGCAGGCCGTCGAGAACTGGTTGAGAGCACCGCCATGCGGATGACGGTACCCGGCATCGGCCGGGAATGTGGTGCGTCTCTGGGGAATAACCGGGCTCTGTACCAGGGGCTGTTCCTGGCCCCCCATACGGTAGCACAGGCGACCAAGACGGCGGTGTTTGCGGCCAAAGTCATGGAGCTGTTGGGCTACCGCACAGACCCGACGTCGCAAGAGATCCGGCACGACATCATTCAGATGATCCACCTGGAAAAGCCAGAGGCTGTGGAGAAATTCTGCAAAGGGATTCAGGCGGGGGCCCCGGTGGATTCCTATGTTACGCCCGTTCCCTGGGACATGCCTGGCTATGACTGCCCGGTGATCATGGCCGCCGGCGCGTTTATCCAGGGGGCCTCCATTGAGCTTTCCGCCGACGCGCCGATGCGCCCGCCCTATACGGTGTACATGCAGGGGGGATTGACCTTCGAGTCGGGAAAACTGGGCATCTTACTGGCTGCCGATGAACTTTTGCGGGAAGCACGGAGGTGACCGAATACAGGAAGGAGACCAGCAACATGGACCCATCAAAACGCGCGCAGGAACTGCGGGAGTTGTTAAACCATCACAGTGATCTTTACTATAACCAAGACGCACCGGCCATTTCCGACCAGGAATATGACGGGCTGATGCGGGAGCTGAAAGGGCTGGAAAAGGAACACCCAGAACTCATTGTCCCAGATTCTCCCACCCAAAAGGTGGGGGGAACTGCCAAGCGGACGGCTGGCGTGCTGGTAGCCCACAGAGTTCCCATGCTGTCCATGCAGGACCTGTTTACCCGGGAAGAGGTGGACCACTTCATCACCGACTGCCAGGAAAAACTGGGCGAAGAGGTGACCTTCCTGGTGGAGACCAAGATTGACGGCCTCTCCATGGCCCTGCGCTATGAAAACGGCAACCTGGTCACTGCCATCACACGGGGGGATGGCCGGAATTTTGGGGAAGATGTCACGGCCAACGCCAAGGTTATTGACGATGTGGCAGTGACGTTGCGGGACCCCATCCCATACCTGGAATTGCGGGGCGAGGTCTATATGACCAACGCTGCCTTTGATGCAGTGAACGAACGGCAGGAGTTGTTGGGCAAAAAGCCATTTGCCAACCCCCGCAACTGTGCCGCTGGTACGCTGCGCCAGCTGGATGCCTCCATTACCAAGGAGCGGCACCTGTCCTTTTTTGTGTTCAACATTCAGGACATCCAGGGGAAAGAACTGAAAACCCACGCGGAGGCCTACGACTACCTGAAACACTGTGGCGTCACGGTGATTGCCCACTACTATGTGTGCAAGACCCGGGAGGAGATCTGGAACGCCATCGAAGCCATCGGAGACATGCGGGGGACGTTGCCCTATGACATTGACGGGGCTGTGATCAAGGTAAACAACCTTATGTTGCGGTCCCAACTGCGGGACACCGCGAAAAACGCAGGGTACCAGGTGGCGTATAAGTATCCGCCAGAGCAGAAGGAAACGGTTCTGCGGGAGATTGAGCTCTCCGTGGGCCGAACGGGGAAGATTACGCCAACGGCCATCTTTGACCCGGTTCGTCTGTGTGGGACTACCGTGTCTCGCTGTACTTTGCACAACCAGGATTTTATCAACAACCTGGAGATCTGTCTGGGGTCCACCCTTCGGATTGAGAAGTCTGGAGAGGTGATCCCCAAATGCGTTGGTGTGGTCCCGGAGAAGCAGCCGGCGGGTAGTCAGGTGTTCCAAATCCCCATGGTTTGCCCGGCCTGTGGGGAACCTGCCGTGCGGGAGGAGACAGCGGACATTAAGTGTGTGAACCTCAACTGTCCTGCCCAGTTGGAGCGGCTGATCTGCCACTTTGTAGGGCGTGGGGCCATGGATATTAAGGGGTTTGGTGCGGTCTATGTGCATGACCTCATTGCCGAAGGGTATCTGAAGGATGTGGCAGATATCTTTACCCTTTCCCAATACCGTGAGGAGTTGATCCAGAAGGGGATTGTGGGAAAGGTGAAAAACACAGATAAACTCTTGGCTGCCATCGAAAAGGCCAAACAGAACCCGCCGGACCGGCTTTTAACGGGACTTGGCATTTCCAATGTGGGCAAATCGGCTGCGCAGGCATTGATGAACCACTTTGGCACAATGGATGCGCTGGCCCAGGCAACGGAGGAGGAGATGATGGACATCGATGATATCGGCCCCATCTCTGCCCATTGCGTCTACACCTATTTCCGGCAACCCCACAGTCAGGTACTCCTGCAAAAGTTCAAGGATGCTGGGGTGAACATGGTGCAGGAGGTTTTGCCCCCCGTCGAAGAGGAACTGCCATTATCTGGAAAGACGGTGGTGATCTCCGGTACGCTGCCGGGGATGAGCCGGGAGGAGGCAACCCAGTTGATTCAGCGTCACGGGGGAAAGGTAACTGGCAGTGTTTCCAAGAAAACATCCTTCCTGCTGGCAGGGGAGAGTGCAGGGAGTAAACTGGAGAAAGCCACTGCTTTGGGTATCCCGGTCCTTTCCTTGGAAGAAGTGGAGCAGTTGCTGCAAGAGGGAACCACCCTTTCATAACATAATCGGTAGAATCATCCTTAGGATAGAAAAAGCGTCGCAGGGACTTAACCCTGCGACGCTTTTGCGCAATGGCTTGACTGGTAAGCCATTTTTAGATATACTAATTTTAAACTTGAGCGACGATTCAAATGATAGAGGAAGTGTGGCAGGATGGAAGGATTCCCCCAAACCTCCAGGGAGCATGTGGTCCCCACAGAGGAGATGCTGAATGACCTGGCAGAGCTCTACAAAATTTTTGGTGACAGTACCCGGATAAAAATTCTCTATACACTCTTTGACCAAGCCAGAGGCGTGGGGGAGATTGCCCAGGAATTACATATGACGGTGTCTGCCATTTCCCATCAGCTACGGATTTTGAAGCAGGCGCGTTTGGTAAAATCCCGACGGGAAGGGAAGATGGTCTACTATGCCTTGGCCGATGACCATGTCCGCACGATTTTTGCCCAGGGCCTGGATCATATTTTAGAATAGGTTGGGGTTCAAGGGGTTTCTTTTTTGACATGTGCCAAGGGATTGGCGTCCACAGCCTGCTTCATGTTGGCATCGGACACGTGGGTGTAAATCTGCGTTGTGCCGAGGTTTTCGTGGCCTAGGACGTCTTGGAGGGTGCGGATATCCACCCCATTGTTCAGCATCAGCGTGGCAGCGGTATGGCGGAGTTTGTGGGGGGAGTACTTGGGATCCAGCCCGGCGGTGCGCACCGCTTTTTGGACGATGTTTTCCACCGCGCGGGTGGTCAAACGGGTCCGGTTCCGGGAGACGAAGAGGGCGTTTCGGTGGCGGGGCTCCTCCTTGGGTTCCTGCCGGACGGCGAGGTAGGCATGGATGGCCTCCAGGCAGGCTTCGTTCAGGTAGATCTGCCGCTCCTTGTTGCCTTTCCCTAACACCCGAATGGTGTCCTCCCGGACGTCTTGGACGTTGAGCCCTACCAGTTCGCCCACACGCAGGCCGCAGTTGAGAAACAGGGTTAGGATACAGTAGTCCCGGATCTCGTTGGGACCGGATACGGCCTCCAACAATTGAAGGCTTTCGGCCAGAGACAGATACCTTGGGAGGGATTTCCGTAATTTGGGGTTGTTGAGGGCTTGGGTGGGATTGGTTTCCATTTGATGGGTATGGAGACAGAGATAATTGAAGAAGGAGCGAATGGCGGCGCATTTTCGCGCCCGTGTGGAGGACTCGGCTTTGCCGGACGGTCCAGAGAGAAAGGTCAGGTACCCATAGATCTCAGACAGCTGGGTTTTGGAGACAAAGGCTAAGTCGACATCCAGGATAGAGATCTCTTGGAACGGAGTCTGTTGCAGTTCCGGACAACGACGGAGTTTGAGGTAGCGGAAAAAACTGCGAAGGTCCAGGAAGTATTCGTCGACCGTCTTTGCAGAGTGAGACAGGATGGACTCGTGATAGTTCAGGAACTCTTGTAAGATGGGAGGGGCTTCTTGGCGGTAATCTGCCATATCGTACGATTCCTTTCTTTTTTTGCCCTCCAACTTCGCAAAATCTACATTATACGAAGTTGTTGGGAAGAGAAGCATGCTCCCCTATGGGAGCATGCAAGCTTACGTGATTTTTATTATACCGGTTGCTGCACCAAAAAGCAAGACGGATCTTTGCCCTTATCCAGAGCCGGCCGTGGCGGTAAACCCTTTAAGCAAAACCGTGAGTAGTTGTGGAACCACGGCCTGGTCCAGAAACACGCACAGGACCAGCCCAGAGACGCAACACAGCGCCCGGCGAATCCTGCTGCTAGGGCTGCTTTCGGTGCTGCGCAGTAAACCAGCGGTTCCCAGGACAAAGAGGATCGGTATGGTAAGTAAACAAGTGGGGCCTAGTATCACCATGGTACAGAGAATCTCTGCCCCGCTTGTGCTGCCGATGAGCGCAACCAAACCATAGGATAGGAACAGTCCCCGTAGAAAAAACAGAATGGGCAGTGTGACTCCCGCTAGGGGTAACATAGCCAGCACAACGACGGCAATGGGCCACCGAAAGACAAGCCAAAGTTCTCGCCACAATGGCGGTAGGATGGTCCCCTGGGTTGCTTGGCCCCAAAAAGAAGCCATGTATGGGGATGCAGGGAGTTTTCCCTCTAAGAGGCACCCCATAATTGCCCCAAACAGAAAGGCAGCGGACAGCAGTAGGAGCACGGTATCTCGCTGCTGGTTGTTTGCCTCCTGCTTCCGTTCTTTGCGCCCTTCTTTCCGTTTCCACTTGCGCATGGGGCTACCGTTTTTTCTTTTTGGACTTATGCGCATGTTTTCCGAGTAGCCCAGCCAGGCATCCACCGGCCAGGAGCATCAGCAGGATTCCCAAAAACTGCCCGTGGAGTCCATCGACGCCTGTGGTGCTGAAGCAGATGACCAGCAAAACAGCGCAGAGCAGGCTGCCGACGCCTCCCCCCAGGGGCATGGCGGTTCCGCTCCCCTTCTGTACTGCGATACGTCCCCCCACAAAGGCGCAGACGCCGGCAAACCCTGTGAGCAGAATACCTGCCATGGAAGGGGGCAATGCACCACTCCAGACAAGTGCAGCGGTCAGCAAGGTGAGGAGCAAGAGCGCAACGAGTCCGATGGTCCCTCCTAGTAGGATGGCAACGATCGTACTGCCCATAGTTTGGGTGCTTCTCTTGACGGTGTCTTCCCCAGTGTTTCCCATAAAAAATCCCTCCCCGTAGAGAATCTTTGATGGATTCTATGCGGGGAGGGATTTTTCTATGCTTGTTTGGGTTACTGCTGGGAGGTCTGGTCCACCGAGGCGCCCTTGTTCATGATGGCCCAGTTGGCATACTCCAGACGGACACGGTCCGCGCCGGTTTCGATGACGATGGTCTTCTCTTTGACGGCACAGACGTTACCGATGATGCCGTCAATCATGGTGACAGGATCACCGGGTGCTAAGGATCGTTTCATTGCCTCCTGCTCTTTTTTGCGCTGCTTTTCCGGACGCATTTTCAGGAAATAGAAAATGACGATATAGAAAACAATGAGGACGATAATCAGAATTTCCAAAGTTGTTCCCTCCGCTGTAGAAATAAACTTTCTTTTTATTATAGAAGAGTTTTCCCCGTTTGACAAGTATTTTTTCCCAGTTCCTTCGGTTTTTCTTTAAAGCCGCTGGTTCAGCTGTTCTTTGTAAGTTTTGTAGAACGCAGAGAACCGCTCTTCTTCCAGAGCCAGGCGAATCTTCGCCATAAGATCGTTGTAGAAATACAGGTTATGCAGAACGGCCAAACGCATGGCCAACATCTCCCCTGCGGTAAACAGATGCCGCAGATAGGCCCGGGAGAAGGTCCGACATACCGGACACTGGCAGGTCTCGTCGAGGGGACGAGGGTCGGTTTTGTACTTCTCGTTCTTAATATTTAATGTTCCATGCCAAGTGTAGAGCTTTCCGTGGCGGGCATTGCGGGCGGGAAGTACGCAGTCAAACATGTCGATCCCTCGCGCCACACCTTCTAGAATATTGACGGGCGTTCCCACGCCCATGAGGTAACGGGGTTTTTCTTTGGGGGCGTAGGGCTCGACGGCCTCCAGGATTTCGTACATGGTTTCGGCAGGCTCCCCCACCGCTAAGCCGCCGATGGCATAGCCGTCGCAGTCTAAGGCGGCAATTTCTTTCATGTGCCACACCCGCAGGTCAGGAAAAGTACCGCCCTGGTTGATGCCGAAGAGCATCTGCTGAGGGTTTACAGTATCTGGCAGCTGGTTCAGGCGGTCGTGTTCGGCTTTGCTCCGGGCCAGCCAACGTAGGGTGCGCTGGCAGGACGGTTTGACGTAGTCATAGGGGGCGGGATTTTCCACGCATTCGTCGAAGGCCATGGCGATGTCCGACCCTAGGTTGGACTGGATTTGCATGCTCTCCTCCGGCCCCATAAAGATCCGGCGGCCGTCAATGTGGGAGGCGAAGGTGACGCCTTCCTCCTGAATTTTCCGGCGGCTGGCCAGGGAGAACACCTGGAACCCACCGCTGTCGGTGAGGATGGGGCCGTCCCAACGCATGAAACGGTGGAGCCCCCCCATCTCCCGGACCACGTTGTCCCCTGGCCGAAGGTGGAGATGATAGGTGTTGGAGAGTTCAATCTGGCAGCCGATCTCCTTTAAATCCAGGGCGGACACGGCGCCTTTGATGGCACCCAAGGTGCCGACGTTCATGAAAACTGGGGTTTGGGCCGTGCCGTGGGCACAGGTCAGTACCCCACGACGGGCAAGGCCCTCGGTTTTTAATAGGGTAAACACGGGGAGATCCCTCCTTTTCCTGGGTCAGAGAATCAGCATGGCATCACCAAAGGAGAAGAAGCGGTATTTTTCCTCTACGGCTTTGGCGTAGGCATGCAGGACATGTTCCCGTCCGGCCAAAGCGGAGACCAGCATAATCAGGGTGGATTCCGGCAAATGGAAATTGGTGATCAGCCCATCCAGCACCTTAAAGCGGTAGCCCGGGTAGATAAAGATATTGGTCCACCCTGCGGTTTCCTGCAGCGTGCCATCTTCGGCAGCCCAACTCTCAATGGTACGGCAGGACGTGGTGCCCACACAGATGACCCGTCCCCCGTTTTGCTTGGTTTGGTTGATGATCCGCGCGGTTTCCGCTGGGATCATACAGTACTCGCTGTGCATCTCATGGTCTGTGATGTCCTCCGCTTTGACCGGCCGGAACGTACCCAGGCCCACATGGAGGGTCACGTAGCAGAGGTTTACCCCCATGGCTTGGATCTGCTCCAAGAGTGCTTCCGTGAAGTGCAGCCCTGCCGTAGGGGCGGCGGCGGAACCAACCTCTTTGGAGTAGACGGTCTGGTACCGCTCCCCATCCTGCAATTCCGCTTTGATATAGGGGGGCAGCGGCATCTTTCCCAGGCGTTCTAGGATCTCCAGAAAGATCCCTTCGTAGAAGAAGCGGATGAGCCGATTGCCATTCTCTAACACTTCGATGATTTCCGCCTGCAAGGCCCCGTGGCCGAAGGAGAGCTTGGCCCCTGTTCGCAGTTTCTTCCCGGGGCGGACCAGACACTCCCAGACGTTGTCTCCCCGGTCGATGAGGAGAACCACCTCACAGGCTCCGCCAGTGGGCTCCCGCTGCCCTAGGAGACGGGCGGGCAGAACCCGAGAGTCGTTGAGCACCAGGCAGTCCCCGGGTTTTAGAAACTGTGGAAGGTCATAGAAATGATAATGGCCCAGCTCCCCGGTCTCCTTATTCAGTGTCATCAGCCGAGAGGCGTCCCGGCGTTGGATGGGCGTCTGGGCAATGAGCTCAGGGGGGAGCGCATAGTAAAAGTCATGTGTTTTCATGGTAAGTCAGTCCCCAATCGAAATTTACGCCGGTGTCAGTGACGCGGCGATTGCGCCTTACATAGGATGAAAGAGGAAACCAAACGCGGGAGATCCCCTCCCAGGCGCAGCGCAAATAAGTTCCCATCGTGGTATACGGATTCTTTGGCAGAAGGATTTTCTCGTTGACAGAAAAAACATTCTGTGCTATTTTTACTTAGTGAACATTTGTCCCTTTCCGAAACACAATGCAGGGGAAGGGGCAAATCTGTTTCATTATAGTACAAACCTGTGCGACTTTTCAACTGTTCTTTTCCCCTTCCCAACAGAAAAAGCCGTTTTCCCGTGATTTTGACAAGAATTGAGGAGGTCCTTCGCCATGAAAAAGTATGCTGTGGGTGTGGTCGGCGCCACCGGAATGGTGGGGCAGCGCTTTGTCACCTTGCTGGAACGCCACCCTTGGTTTCAGCTGACTGTGGTGGCAGCCAGCGCCCGCTCTGCCGGAAAACCCTATGAGGAGGCTGTGGGCCACCGCTGGGCCATGCCCACTCCCATTCCAGAAGAGGCCAAATCCCTGGTGGTTATGGATGCCCAGGCGGATAAGGAAAAGATTGCCAATGCAGTGGACTTTATTTTCTGTGCGGTGGACATGAAGAAGGAAGAGGTCCGTGCCCTGGAGGAGGCCTACGCCAAACTGGAGTGCCCGGTGGTCTCCAACAACAGTGCCCACCGTTGGACCCCCGATGTTCCGATGGTGATTCCAGAGGTAAACCCGGAACATTTGGCGGTTCTAGAGGCGCAGAAGGCCCGGCTGGGCACCAAGCGGGGCTTCATTGCGGTGAAGTCCAACTGCTCCATCCAATCCTATGCCCCGGCCCTGCATCCCCTGCGGTCCTATGGGTTGGAGCGGGTGCTGGTGTGCACCTATCAGGCGATTTCAGGCGCAGGCAAGACCTTTGAGACTTGGCCGGAAATCGTAGACAACGTGGTGCCCTACATTGGCGGCGAGGAGGAAAAGTCGGAGCAAGAGCCCCTCAAAGTGTGGGGTAAGGTGGAAAAGGGGCAGATTGTCCCTGCCCTCTCCCCTTCCATTACGGCCCAGTGCCTGCGGGTGCCGGTGTCGGATGGGCACACGGCTGCGGTGTTTGTCTCCTTCCAGACAAAACCGTCTCTGGAGGAAATCAAGTCCTGCTGGGCGCACTTTCAGGGCCGGCCCCAGGAACTGAACCTGCCCAGTGCCCCCAAGCAGTTCCTCCACTATTTCGAGGAGCCTGACCGGCCCCAGGCCAAGCTGGACCGGGATTTGGAGGGCGGCATGGCCGTGACCTTAGGGCGTCTGCGGCCGGATACCCAGTATGACTATAAGTTTGTGGGCCTCTCCCACAACACCCTCCGGGGGGCGGCCGGTGGCGGCGTCCTGCTGGCAGAACTGTTGTGCGCAGAGGGATATATTCTCCCCCGCTGAGGTTTCCTGAATCTTTAACAGCCCGGATCGGGCTTCTGTTACCAAAGAGTTTGACAGAAGCCGGTCCGGGCTGTCTTTTTATGCCGCTTGGCATAGGGAAAGGAGTTTGTATGAAAACACCTGTTTTTACTGGGACCTGCACAGCACTGATCACCCCGTTTCTGCCGTCTGGCGCCATTGACTATGAGACCTTTGCCCGGCAGATCGACCGGCAGCTGGAATTTGGCGTGGATGCCCTGTGCGTCTGCGGCACCACTGGGGAAAGCGCAACCCTGACCACGGAGGAACACGTCAAGCTGGTGGACTACTGCGTCGCCCATGTGGCGGGCCAGTGTAAAATATTGGCTGGGTCAGGCAGCAACAGCACCGAAACGGCCCTTTATCTCTGCCAGCATGCCCAGGAGTCTGGCGCGGATGCGCTGCTGCTGGTGACACCTTATTACAATAAGACCACCCAAAGCGGTCTGGTTCACCACTATGAATACCTGGCAGACCAGACCGACCTTCCCATCATTCTGTATAATGTGCCCTCCCGCACAGGACTCTCCTTCACAGCGGAGACGTATCAGATCCTCAGCCAGCACCCTCGGATCAACGGGATCAAAGAAGCGTCGGGAAACTTTTCGCTGTTGGTGGAAACCATGGCCTACTGCGGGGAGGAGCTTAACATCTGGTCCGGGAATGATGACCAGACCCTTCCCATGCTGGCTCTGGGGGCCAAGGGGCTGATTTCAGTGGTCTCTAATCTGGTGCCGGAACCCATGGCGGAGCTGACCCACAGCTTTTTCCGGGGGGATTGGGAGGAGGCAAAGGAGCTGCAGCTCTCCTACCTCCCTCTGATGCAGGCGCTCTTCTCCCAAGTCAATCCCATTCCCATCAAGGCGGCCATGGCCGCGTTGGGATTGGACAGCGGCGTGCTTCGGCCACCCCTCTGGAAAATGGACAAAGGACCTCGGCGGGAGCTTATGGAGACCTTGCGGGCCTTTGATTTGCTCTCTGAATGAGAAAACACAGATAACTGCCATGCCCCCACGCAGCAAAACACTTGCTGCGTGGGGGCATGGTGCTTGGTGCAACACAAAGGAAGGTTACCCTTCCCCCTGGTCACGGACCACATAGCCATTGATGGTGACGAAGGCCACTTCTGTGCCCAACTCATCACTTACAACGACTTCGTAGAAACAGACCCGTTTTCCGTCTTTGATCTGCCGGGCCACAGCGGTTAGGTGTTTTCCCTTTGCAGATTTCAAAAAGGTAATCTGAGAGGCCTGGGTAACCACATCCCGGCCGTTTTGGTTGGAGGCCACAGCAAAAGCAAAGTCGGCCAAGGTAAAGATGGTGCCTCCCATTGGAATGCCCAGGGCATTGCAGTGCCGGGGCTCAATGACCATGGAACATTTGGCATAGCCGTACTCGGCTTCGTCGATGACAGCCCCCAATCCCTCGGAAACAAAGAGATCGTGGATGAATTTGTCTTGCAATTGGTTGAGATCCATCGGTAAATCTGCGCACTCCTCTCTCCGTTGCATTTGTGGGTTCCACCTTGGGGCCGGCGCATTGTTCCGGCGGCCCGAGTTGGCAAAGGCATTATACCATCTGCCCATAGGTTTTGCAATGCTGGGGGATCTGGCAAGCAAAACACAGCACATTCCTTGAGAAAAGGAGTCATTCCCCTTGACAAGGAGGACAAGCCGCGATATAATTCTCTTGCAGTTAGTTACTCAAGTAATTAACCAATTAAGGACAGGGGGGGACCGTATTGCAGCTACAAGGGGAAAAGCCAATTTTCCTTCAATTGGCAGAACAATTGGAAGACGGCATCCTCTCCGGGGCGTACCCAGAGGGCAGTCAGGTGCCGTCCATCACCGAGTATGCGGCCACCTATAAGATCAACCCTGCCACGGCACTAAAGGGTATCAATCTGTTGGTGAATGCTGGCCTCCTGTATAAAAAACGGGGCATTGGCATGTTTGTGGCCGAGGGAGCCCGAGAAAACCTGCGCCGGCAGCGTTTTGAGCGTTTTTACCACGATTATGTAGAGAAACTGGTCCACGAAGCCAAGGGATTGGGATTGACCTTAGAGCAGCTATTGGACTTGGTAAGGAGAGGATTTCACGATGTCAATTGAATGCCAAGGGGTTTCCAAGCGTTTTGGAAGTACCCAAGCGTTGGAGGGGATATCTCTCACGCTGGAGAGTGGGCATATTTACGGTCTGCTGGGGAACAACGGCGCGGGAAAAAGTACCCTGCTGAGTATTTTAACCGACCGGCAGCTGCCGGATCAGGGCACGGTTACCATCGACGGCGCCCCCATCCGCAACAATGACAGGGCACTGGAAAAGGTGTTTCTGGTGGGAGAACAAAATCTCTTTCCAGAGGATATGAAGGTCCGACGGGCGTTTCAAATTATGACGTATTTCTACCCAACCTTTGACGTAGCATATGCTTTGGACCTTTCCCGACAATTTGGACTGTCCCTCAAAAAGAAGATTGTCAATTTGTCCACGGGATATGCTTCAATCTTCCGGCTGATTCTAGGATTGAGTGTCAACACCCCCTATTTGATCTTTGATGAACCGGTTTTGGGGTTGGACGCACAGCACCGGGACCTTTTTTACCGGCTGTTGATCGAAAAGTTCATGGAGACCTCCTGTACGGTGGTGATCTCCACCCACTTAATCGCGGAGGTGGAAAACCTCATTGACCATACCATCATCCTCCGGGAAGGGAGAATCCTGCGGGACGCACCTACGGAGGAATTGGTGGCGGGCGCCTGCACCATCTCCGGCCCGGCGGGATTGGTGGAAGCATACCTGGCAGGGCGAGAGATTTTGACCAGCCATGCCCTAGGCGGGCTTAAGTCGGTCACCTTCCAGGGGGCGCTCACCGATCCCCTGCCGGTTGGCCTTGAACAGGGGCGGGTCAGCCTCCAGGACTACTTCATCAGCCTGCAGGAGGCGGAGGATCAGAAAGGAAACGGAAGGGAGGAAGAACGCCATGCGTCTTAAACCAGCGATGCGCTACCAGCTGCGGGAGTATTTGGTGGCTGGCGGCTTTTTTTGGGGGATCAGCGTTGTCCTGATGTTACTGAGCATTTGGCTTCCTTTGCACTTCCAACTGGACGAGTATCAGGTCTATAGCTGGTATGGCTTTTCCTGTACTATCTTTTTCTTCGTCTTTGGCATTGTTCTCCCAAGGCAAGCGACCCGGTTGTGCGTCCAGATGGGGGTGTCACGGAGAACTGCCTACCTCAGCTTATACTTGATGGCGGCTGTGGCATCGCTGTGCATGGCGGTTGCCGGACAGGTCCTTATGCTGATCGGCAATGCGGTAGCAGCCCAGACCCCCTTTGGGACAGGCCTCCAGGATTTCCTGGTCGGGCTGTTCCAAACCCTCTACCGCAATGGTGGGACAATGACCGCTTTGGATCAAGCGCTGGCGGTTGTCTTTACTGCCTTTTGCATGCTGGCGCTGTTTTCCTTCGGATTGTTTTTCACCTTCCTGTTCTGGCGGTTAAGCAAGGTGGGATGCATTGTGGCCGCACTGGCCATTCCGGTGGTACTTACAGGGGTGCCTGCATTGTTTGCGACCTTTGCGCAGGCCCTCTCCCCTCTTACCTTTTTGCTGCAGCAGGTGGGGCAGTTTTTTGCTGCCTCCCCTTGGGGCGGAATCGTGGTTTTCTTGGTGGTGACTGCATTCTTTGGCTGGATTGGCTGGATGCTCATTCGCCGGACCAATATCCGGGGGGGTATGCTTTCCCGACAGTAATATACAAGTTCTATCTGTGTGGAACAATACAAAGAAAAGAAGAAAAAGGAGATCCTGCATGTTACAGTTGCAACACGTCACCAAATACTATGGCAAGAATTTAGCCAACGATGATATCAGTTTTCAAGTAGAGGAGGGACAGATTGCCATCCTCCTGGGCCCCAACGGGGCGGGAAAATCCACCATCATCAAGTGCATTGCGGGTCTGCTCCGGTTCCAGGGGGAGATCACCATCGGTGGGTTTGGGAATAAGACCACCGAGGCCAAACGACTGCTGGCCTACATCCCAGAGACCCCTGCTGTCTATGACATGCTCACCGTCTCTGAACACCTGGAGTTCATCCGCCGAGCCTATCGGCTGGAGGACGACGGCTACGGAGAGCAGCTGCTGGAGCGGTTTGAATTGGCGGACAAGCGGGATAAGCTGGGCCGGGACCTTTCCAAGGGCATGCAGCAGAAGCTGTCCATCTGCTGTGGCATGGTGCATCACCCTAAGCTTATCATTTTTGACGAGCCTATGGTGGGATTGGACCCCCACGCCATCAAGGAACTGAAAAACCTCTTCCGGGAACAGAAGGCCCAGGGGGCTGCCCTACTCATTTCCACCCACATGATTGACAGCGTGGAGGATTACTGGGACGTGACCCACATCATGATGAATGGCCGCTTTGCTGCCACCCAATACAACCGCCCGGAAGAACTGCAGACCCGCAGTCTGGAGGACCTCTTCTTCGCCATTACCGAGGGAGGGAAAGAGACACCATGAGCCCGCTGATTTACCTCTCTCTTTCCCGGTTGAAAAACACCATCCGGGACCTGTTTCGCAAGCCCGCCCGGCTGATCTACGTGGTGTTCCTGGTGGCCCTGTTTGTGTTGGCCATAGGCGGCAACCAGAGTTGGTCCTCTCCGGAACTCTACCGTGATCCCCGGGAGATGGTGGCAATGGCCACGGCACTGTTCCTGTTCATTTTCCTTTACATGGTCTGGAACGGGTTTTCTAAGGGGGGCACGATTTTCTCCCTGTCCGATGTGAATTTGATCTTTCCCTCCCCCATCGGCCGGACCCGCGCATTGTTCTATGGGTTGTTCCGGCAGATTGGTACCGTGCTTTTGGTGGGCCTGTTTCTGTTTTACCAGTATGGTTGGCTCCACAATCTTTACAATATCACCATGGGGACCATGGTGGTGATCTTCCTGTGCTACTGCGCCGCGGTGTTCCTGGGGCAAGTGACGGCCATGACCATTTATAGTTTTACCAGCAGCCAGGAAGGGGTGCAGAAAGCCCTGAAAGTGCTGATCATCGTGCTTGGGTTGCTGGAACTGGCTTGGCTGCTCTGGGGCGTCTGGAACGCGCCAGAGGACCGTTTGGGCGGCTTGATTCAATCGGCAGTGAGCCTGCCGGTGCAGGTGTTCCCTGTGGCCGGCTGGTTGGGCTGGGCCTTTGCTGGCTGGTTGGGCATGGGGGCATGGTGGCCCGGTCTCCTGTTATGTGTGGCGTGGCTCCTTCTGCTGGTTTTCCTGCTGACCCATTTCGAGCGGGATTGGTACGAGGATGTTCTCCGCACGGCAGAACTGGCCCAGTCGGCCATTGTGGCGAAAAAGGAAGGAACCATGGAGGCTGTCCCCGGGAAAGTCCGGGTGGGTTCGATTGGTTTAAAGGGCGGCTGGGGCGCCTCTGCGTTCTACTACAAGCATAAAGTGGAAAACCGCCGGGGTGGTTGGCTGCTGCTTCCGCCGCTCACGCTGATCTTTGCGGTGATTTTGATCGCCTTTGCCTTCTTTATGCGGGAAGGGGGCATTATCCCCGTGTTTGCATTGGCGGTTTATCTACAGCTCTTCACCGCAGGACAGAGCCGGATCAACCGCGAACTATACAAACCCTTCGTGTATTTGGTACCGGAACCGCCCTTTACCAAGCTGCTGCAATGCCTGCGAGAGCTGTTCCCCTCTGCGCTGGCAGAGGCGGTGGTGGTCTTTGTGCCGGTGGGCCTGATTCTGCAGATGAGTCCTTGGGGGATTGTGGTCTGTGTGTTTGCCCGCATCAGCTATGCCTTCCTGTTCCAGAGCGGCAACCTTTTGCTGGAACGGTTTTGGAGCGGGGCCAGTAAGGCACTGATCCTTTTCCTGTACTTCTTGATCCTCATCCTGTTGACCTTACCTGGGATTTTGATCGCCATCTTTTTGGTGGCCTTCCTTTCCCTGCCGGGTGGGGTGGTGACCGGTTTGCTGGTGGCCGGCTTAGTGAATATTCCTGTGGCTCTGCTTCTGTTCTATCTGCTGCGCAACATGCTGCAGTACGCGGAATACACCCATTGAGTGGGAAGGCGTTGCCCGGTAAAAGGAGACTTCCTTTTACCGGGCGCTTTGCGCTTGCAGTTTTCCCGTTCCTATTGTACAATGGAAAAAAATAGAAAGGGGGCTTCTGAAATGGAGTACACCTTTGACCAGGTAGCGGACATGCTGGATGAAATGGCGGAAGCCTTTCCTCCTGTCTTTTTTGAAGAGCTCAATGGCGGTATCCTGCTCCAGGAAGAGGCCAAACTGGACCCTATGTTCCCCGAAGGGGAGGTTTACTTCATGGGGGAATACGTCCAGGATGGGTACTTGGGACGGTATATCAACCTGTACTATGGATCCTTCTTGGCCTCCGCCCGCAATGAGGATTGGGACGAGGAGACCTGGAAGGAAGAACTCTATACGACGCTGGCCCATGAACTCACCCATCATGTAGAAGGCTTGGCCAACGCCCATGGACTGGACGATAAGGATGAGGAGCAGTTGCTGCGTATGTTAGAGGAATACCAAACGGAGTTTCCCAAGGAACCGTAATCCGATGGGTTCCCCTGTGCCCCTACATCTTGTGTCTCATTTTGCCACTATTTGGGAAACAGCAGGCGGATGCGCCGAAAAAGTTGCAGAACGGTTTCAATATATTGAAAAACAATTACAACCGCTCACAAAATATTCCACAAAACCCTTGAAATTTCTGCTCTTTTGTAGTATCATGTTAGAAACACTTGATGAAACCAAGAGTTGTGTTCTTGTTATTTGGGGACCAAGACCGAAAGAGAGCCAATTACTACAGAGGAGGTACGCACATGTCACTCTTTAGCGCGTTGCGCCGGAAGCCGGAAGAAGACGACCTGTACGATGAATACGAACCCAATTATGCCTACGAGGAGGACGATCAGGGTTGGCAGGATGAAGGGGTCCAGCCGATTCACAGTGTAGCAGATATGCAGATCGTCCTTGTGGCCCCTCAGGAGTATAAAGATGCATCTAAGATTGCAGACCTTCTCCGGGACATGAAATTTGTGGTTCTGAATTTGGCCAAAACCCAGCGGGATGTTGCCCGTCGGCTGTTGGATTTCGTCTCTGGCGTGATCTATACGGAAGATGGTCATATCATGAAGGTAGCCACCAACGTTTATGTCGTTGCTCCCTATTTTGTGGATCTACTCGGAGCCCAGGGGGAAAACGAGGATCTTTACTTCTAATCACTGTAAAGCGTAAAAAACAGCAGGTACAAAGTACCTGCTGTTTTTTATGCCATTTAAAGGCTGTTCTGCAATACTTGCAGCACATCGTCTCGCGTGAGGGTGTAGTAACCACCTCGGCGAAGATTGCACGTGTCTGCGATGGTTTGTAACGGGGCTTGTTCTGGAATACCCAAGTCTCGGAGGTTTGTGACCATGTGACTTTCTCGGATGAACGCGGCCAGGGCATCAATGCCCGCGTGGGCAACTTCCAGATCACGCTTTCCTGTGGGATCAATCCCCCACACCTGGGTGGCGAACCGACGGAAACGCGGGAGCCCATAGGGGCAGACCAGGCGGTAATAGGCAGGAGAAATGGCTGCCAGCCCCATACCGTGGGCGGAGGGGTAGTATGCTGCGATCTGATGCTGAATCTGGTGTACTTCCCAGTCCTCCTTCTTCGAAGGGGCGAGAATGCCGCTGAGGGCCAGGGAGGAGGCCCACATCAGATTGCTCCGAGCCACATAGTCCCGGGGGTTGGCAATGGCCACAGGGGTGTTGCGGATGATGCTGCGCATCAGAGCTTCTGCAAAGTCGTCGGAGATATTGTCCTCATCCTCGGGGCTGAAGTAGATTTCCATGATGTGGGAGAGGGTGTCAAAGATACCAGATACCATTTGGTATTCCGGTACACTGTAGGTAAACTCCGGGTTCAGGATGGCAAACTGGGGATAGAGAGAATAATCCCAGCAGGAAGTTTTCCGTTTCGTGGCTTCGTGGGTGATGACAGCATCCCCATCCATTTCCGAACCGGTCCCTACCATCGTGAGAACAGCGCCGATGGGGAGAGGGGTGCAGTCCAAGGGCTGCTTGTTTTGCCAGTACTTCGTCCAGAGGTCACCCTCTTCCACAGCGGCGATGGCGACGCCCTTGGCGCAGTCAATCACAGAGCCACCGCCCACGGCGAGAATCAGGTCTGCTTGGCTGGCCCTGGCCAGGCGCCCGCCCTCCAGAACTTTTTCATAGGTGGGGTTGGGCAGGATACCAGAAAACTCTGTTACGGTTTTTCCGCAGGCTTGGAGGGTATTCATAACCTGATCGTATACCCCGTTCCTTCGAATGGAACCGCTGCCGTAGGCCAGCAAAACGCGATCGCCATACAGAGAAAGCACGGAGGACAGATTCTCCATGGCAGAGCGGCCAAAAAACACTTGGGTTGGATTAAAAAATTCAAAATCGTTCTTCATTTTACGCCCTCCTTGTGATACAATAAATCCTATAAGAGAACACTTTCCAGTGCATCCGGATTGAGAACTGTGACCGTTCCCCGCCCAAGGGAGACAATTCCCCTGCTGGAGAACTGATTCAGCATCCTGGTGACCACTTCCCGAGACGAACCGATGTATCGGGCAATCTGCTCATGGGTTGCCGAAAAGGAATCGGACTTTCGTCGTTGGCTTTCTTCCAGCAGGAAGGTGGCCAGCCGCTTTTCCAAGCTGAGAAAAATGATTTGCTGCATGGTGCGCAGTACGCTGGAATACTGCCCTACTGCCTGCTTGTACACCAGACGCTCCACGTCATGGTTGGCGTTCATAAGGCGAGAGAGGGTGGGGGCCGGAAGGATGGAGATATCCGAGTTCACTTCTGCGGTAATTTGACTTTCAAACTCTAAACTTTGGAGGACACAGGCGGCGGAGAGGATGCAGGTCTCCCCTCTTTCAGTGCGAAAGACGGTGATTTCTCGGCCTTCCTCGGAAAGAATGGAAAAGGCCAGCCTTCCCCGCCGAACGAAAATGAGGCCGACGCAGGCATCACCATGCCGGTGGACTACTTGCCCTTTGCGGCAAGATATCCTCTGCATCGAGTTGTCCAGCAGTTCTTGCTCGTCTGGCGTTAGATAGTTGTAAAAGGAAATTTCTCGGTTCATGGGAATGTAGTCCTCCATTGTCAGAACGCAAAACGCGCTTTGGTTTCTTTGGAATTGCGTGACAAAATCACTGTGGTTGGGGTGATTTCATGGTAGTATCATACCATAAACAAGAAAGCAGACACAACCTCTTATTCTATATTTTATCAATGTAAAGGAGATATGCACCATGGATATGAAGTTCTTTAAATGTTCCCATTGCGGCAACATCGTTGCCTATGTCCAGAGCAACGGCCCCAAGGTCAGCTGCTGCGGCGAAGAGATGAAGGAGCTGGTGGCCAACACCACCGACGCTGCCACTGAAAAGCACGTTCCCGTGGTTGAGATTGACGGCAACCTGGTTACCGTCTCCGTGGGTTCCGTCACCCACCCCATGGAGGAGAAGCACTACATCCAGTGGATCAGCCTCCAGACCGAGCAGGGCAACCAGCGCAAGGCTCTTAAGCCCGGTCAGGAGCCCAAGGTCACCTTTGCCATGGCACCCGGCGACAAGTTTGTGGCTGCCTATGAGTACTGCAACCTCCACGGTCTGTGGAAGAAGGCTTGATTTCTTATCGATGCTTTGCTCCCGTGCCCTTTCAGGGCACGGGAGTTTTTCTCGTGAGGAATTGGCCTCTATCAGAGAACCTACGGGAAAGAAACCGCCTTTCCGTTGCGTATGCAACGTGTTTTGCGACGGTTAGGGGGTAAAATAAAGCCATTAACGCCATGGGCGAGAAAAAAGAGGTTATGATTATGATGAAAAAATTCCTTGCACTCCTTCTCTCTGTCTGCCTGCTTGCGGCGCTCTGTGCTGGCTGCGGCAGCACACAGACCACCGCAGAAGACCCTGCCACAGACGAGACAACCACCGCTGGCACAGAGGATCCGGTTACCATCCGCTTGGGTGGTCTGAAAGGCCCCACTTCTATGGGGATGGTCAAACTTCTTTCGGACAACGATGCCGGTACCACCACCAATCACTATGCGTTTACCATGGCTGGTTCGGCGGATGAGTTGACCCCCAAAATGCTCCAAGGGGAATTGGATATTCTGGCAGTTCCTGTCAATCTGGGCTCCGTTCTCTACAATAACTCGGAGGGTTCCGTCCAGCTGCTGGCAGTGAATACCTTAGGAGTTATTTACATCGTGGAGAAAGGCGGCCAGACCGTCACCGATTGGGAGAGCCTCCGCGGCCAGACCATTTACGCCACCGGAAAAGGCTCCACCCCGGAGTATGCGCTGAACTATCTGCTGGAGGAAAACGGTCTGGATCCCGCCACAGATGTTACCATTGAATGGAAGAGCGAACCCTCGGAAATTGTGGCACAGATGGCGGCAGAGGACCATGTGGTTGCCATGCTCCCCCAGCCCTTTGTTACAGTGGCCCAGGACAAGTTCTCCGATCTGCAGATCGCCATAGACCTCACCGAGGAGTGGGACAGCCTGGACAACGGCAGCCAGCTGAATACTGCCGGCCTCATCGTCCGCACAGAGTTTGCCCAGGAGCACCCGGAAGCCGTGGCGGCGTTTCTGAAGGAGTATGCAGCCTCCACAGAGTATGTCAATGCGAATGTGGCCGAGGCAGCCAAGCTGGTGGGGCAGTATGATATCGTAGAGGCTTCGGTGGCGGAAAAGGCAATCCCCTATTGCAACATCGTCTGCATTACTGGGGAAGAGATGAAGACCTCTGTGGAAGGATATTTCCAGGTCCTCTTTGACCAGAACCCTGCGTCGGTGGGTGGGACATTGCCTGGAGACGATTTCTACTACATTGCCCAGGAGTAATCAGACAAGAATCCCAAGGAGGGTACCATGAACCTGAACACCAAGCAAGAAATCTTAGAGGTACTCACCATGCCAGAGGAGACCTTTTGGTCTCAGGTGGCCCCTGCAGCTCGGGAAGTGTGCCAAAAACAGTTTGGCACTTCCCTGCTGGTCACTGCCATGCTGGCCTACACAAACATCTGTAAGAACCAGTGTCTATACTGCGGCATGCGGGCGGGGAACAAGATTCCCCGCTATCGCATGTCTCCAGAAGAGATTCTTCCCCTGGCACAACGGGCCAGGGAGGACGGCCTGGGGCGTATGTTCCTGCTGGCCGGGGAAGACCAGAACTATGGCTTCGAGAAGCTTTTGACCCTCATTGCAGGGCTGCGGCAGCAGGGGTATACCATTGCGCTGGGAGCCGGGGAACTCTCTCGGACGCAATACCAGGAACTTCACGATGCCGGCGTTGAGGAATATGTATTGAAGTTTGAAATGTCCCATCCGGACAGTTTCCAACGGCTGAACCCCTCCACCACCTATGCCAAGCGAATGGGCTGCGCCCAGTGGATCAAAGAGGCTGGCATGAAATTGGCTTCCGGGAACATTGTAGACTGGCCGGGACAGACCTTGGATGAATTGGCGGATGATATTCTGCTTATGAAAGCGTTGGAAATCAGTTGGGCCCCCAATATCCCCTACCTTCCTGCAGCCAACACCCCTTTGGCCAAGGAAGGCGGCCCTGGCCGTTTTCTCCTGAACAACAAGGAGATGGCCATACTCCGGCTGATGATGCCTACCATTAAGATCACAGCCCAGCAGCCAGGCATCAACCCGAAAACGGGTTTGGCGGATGAGACTGGGAACCTCAACGCCATTGCCTGCGGGGCCAATCTCCTATTCTGTGATCTTTTGCCGGACGCCCAGGCCGATGCCTTCCGCCCCATTGACCAGCGCCATGTTTCTGGGCTGCAGCACTGTGAAGCGGTGGCGCAATTATCGGGTCTGACTCTGGACTTGGGAGGGGAATGATATGGGAATACAGGATACCCCCCGCGCCAGCAGGCTCCACATTGGTTTGTTTGGAAAACGCAACGTGGGAAAATCGTCCCTAATTAACGCCTTGACGGGACAGGAGATCTCCCTGGTCTCCCCGGTCCCAGGGACTACGACAGACCCCGTTTCCAAGTCCTTTGAGCTGCACGGTGTGGGTCCGGTGGTGTTTTGGGACACGGCAGGGCTGGATGACACCGGCCCGCTGGGCCAGCTTCGAGTGGAGGCCACCCGGCAAGCGGCGGAAAAGACCGACCTTGCTCTTCTGGTGCTCACAGAGCTCCCCCAGGAAGAACTGACCTGGCTTTCCCTGTTTCGGGAGAAGGGCATCCCAGTGCTGGTGGTCTTGAATCAATGTGACCGGATCGCGGAGTGGTCAGCGCTTTCGAAGGCCATCGCACAGCAGATGGATGGCTTTCCTGTTCTGTGTGTCAGTGCCAAAACGGGGGAAGGGATTCCGCGGCTGCGGCAAGCCATCCAGGAAGCTGTTCCCGATGATTTTTGGGATCTGACCATTACGGGAGATTTGGCCAATGAGGGGGATGTGGTTCTGTTGGTCATGCCCCAGGACCTGCAGGCCCCCAAGGGGCGGCTGATTCTCCCCCAAGTGCAGACGATCCGGGAACTCCTGGACAAAAAATGCTCCGTGATGAGCTGTACGGTAGACTGCTTGCCAGCCACCCTGACAGCCCTCAAAACGCCGCCTCACCTGATCATTACCGATTCCCAGGCTTTTTTTCCCACGGTGTGGGCCTTAAAGCCGCCAGAGAGCCTTCTGACCTCCTTTTCCATCCTATTTGCAGGGTATAAGGGGGACATCCAGGCCTTCCTGGATGGGGCCAATGCCATCGCGCATTTGACGGAGCGCTCTACGGTTCTCATTGCGGAGGCCTGCGCCCATGCCCCGCTGACGGAAGATATTGGGCGGGAAAAGATTCCGCGGCTCCTGCGAAAGACCGTAGGGCAGGGGCTTTCTTTCGACTTTGTCCGAGGAAATGACTTTCCAGAAGACCTCTCCCCTTACGACTTGGTCATCCATTGCGGGGCCTGCATGTTCAACCGCCGCCATGTTCTGCACCGCATTGCCCAGGCAGAACAGCAGAAGGTTCCCATCTGTAACTATGGTGTGGTGCTGGCCTATCTGGCTGGTATTCTCGACAAAGTAAGCTTTGCAAAATAGGTGAAAAAATCCCCTGTTGCTGGCAGCTATTCCAGCGACAGGGGGATTTTTCGTGGTTTGTGCAGGGATCTTGCGGGAACTAGGGTCATTCCTCTGCTTTGAATTTATAGCCAACCCCACGGACGGTTTCAATCCGTCCTCCAATGGTACCTAGTTTATGCCGGAGCGTACGGATGTGGACGTCTACCGTTCGGCTCTCCCGCCCCATGGTGTCCTGCCAGACCTTATCTAAGATTTTGTCGCGGGACAGGACGATCCCTCGGTTTTCCACCAGCAGGCAGAGAAGTTCAAATTCTTTGAAGGTTAGTGCAATCTCCTGCCCGTTCACCCGGACCAAATGCCGGGAGGGGGACAGTTCTAGCCCGTCGATGTGGTACTCCTCCGATTCTGGAAGGGTGTTGTACCCCTCTGCCCGCCGAATCAAGGCACGAATTCGGGAGAGGAGTTCCATCATGCGAAAGGGCTTGGGGACGTAGTCATCTGCCCCGGCATCCAGGGCCAGCACCGTGTCATACTCTGTGCCCTTCGCGGTGAGCATCATGACAGGAAGGGCCCTGGTGGCGCGATCGGCCCGAAGCTTGCGGAGAATGGAGAGACCATCTTCCTCGGGAAGCATGATGTCCAGTAAAATCAAGGTGGGCCGCACCTGTTCCATAGCGGCCCAGAAGGCGGAGGGCCGTTCAAACCCTTCTGCCTGCAATCCCGCGTTGTTGAGGGTATAGAGGACCAACTCTCGAATGCTGGCGTCGTCTTCTACAAAGTAGATCATACCTTCCCTCCCCTGTCTCTCTGGGCTACTGACATCGTTTTATATGCAGAAAAAGGTCTTGTCACAAGACAAGACCTTTTCTTTGGAGGCGCCACCCAGATTTGAACTGGGGGTGAAGGTTTTGCAGACCTCTGCCTTACCACTTGGCTATGGCGCCATCTGGAGCGAGTGACGAGGCTCGAACTCGCTACCTCCACCTTGGCAAGGTGGCGCTC
>URCB01000013.1 GCA_900546255.1 uncultured Eubacteriales bacterium | reverse complement strand
CCCTCGACCTCCGGCGTGACAGGCCGGCGTTCTAACCAACTGAACTACCGCGCCAAATTGGGTGGTGGGAACAACAGGGCTCGAACCTGTGACCCCATGCTTGTAAGGCATGTGCTCTCCCAGCTGAGCTATGCTCCCGGTTCACTGCCTTCGGTTGGAAGCGCCAACCCTCAAGCAGCGAAGCTTATTATATCGAAGACCAGGTATTTTGTCAATAGCTTTTTTCAAATATTTTTTCTTTTTTCCAGAAGCTGCTTTTTCGGGAGAAAAGGAAGCGCTGCCCCTCATAGAGAGGCGGCCAGCGCTTCCAATTCGTCTTTCTCGAATACGTGCACAGCGTCGCAGAACTGGCAGGTCATTTCAGCCCGTCCCTGTTCGTGGATGAGCGCCTCCAGCTCCTCTTTGCCCAGGCTGATGAGGGCTCTGCGCATACGGTCCCGGCTGCAGTAACAGCGGTACTCCACGGGCACTGTCTTCAGCAGCTCCAGGTCGAATTCTGACAGGACCATCTGAAGCAGTTCCTCTGGGGTGACCCCTTGCCGCAGATGTTCTGTGACCGGGCCCACCTTGGCAATCCCTGCTTCAATTTTGTCGATCATCTCGTCGGTAGCACCGGGCAGCAGTTGGATGAGGTACCCACCTGCTGCGGCCACAGAAAGGTCTTTGTCCACCAAGACCCCAAGGGCACAGGCGGTGGGAATCTGTTCACTCTCGGCAAAGTAGGAGGTGATGTCTTCTGCAATTTCCCCAGACACCAGGGGAACGGTTCCCACATAGGGCTCTTTCATCCGCAGATCTTTGATGACTGTCAGCGAACCGTCGGTGCCCACTGCCCGGCCGACGTCCAGTTTGGCAGGTCCTTTCAGGGGAAGGTCTACCTGACCATTCTGTACATAGCCCCGTACGTTTCCCTCGCTGTCTGACACGGCCAGAATGGTCCCGAGAGGGCCGCCGCCCTGGACCCGAATGGTGACAGAGCCGTCTTTCTCTTTGAGCTGTTCCCCCATCATGGAGGCGATCAGCAAGGTGCGTCCTAAGGCTGCGGTAGCCACAGGGAACGTGTGGTGGATTTCTTGGGCGCGATTTACAAGGTCGTGCCCCTGAATGGCCATGGCAACAATGGGCGCGTCTTTGGTAATCATTCTTACAATATAGTCCATGTCATACCTCTCTTCCTATTCCGTTGTCTCCGCTTTGCGTGCGGTAAAAAAGATCCGTTCTTCCCCATCACGGGGAGGACGGAGTTTCCGATTTCCATACTGTCGGATTTGGGTAAAGCCAACCTGTTGCAAATACGCGGTGAGTTCCTCAGGGGAATAGGCCTTTTCCTCGTGGATTTCCGTTTCGCGCGCCCACATTGAACCCTCCCGGTGGAACACATCCATGACATAGGTGCAGACCCGGCGTTTGGGATGGTAATCGGTGCGCCAAACACAGTAGTCGTCCTCGGTCTCATCCAGGAAGATGCCGCCGTCTAAGGCCTCCAAATGCTGGGGCGTGTGGACATCAAACACAAATAAGCCCCCTGGCTCCAAAAACAAATGGACCCGCTGCAAGGCTTTGTACAATTTCTCTGGATTGGTGACGTGATTGATGCTGTCCAGCAGGCAAACACAGGCGTCTACCGTACCGTAAAGGTCTAGCTTTTCCATGGCTTGGCAGAGAAAAATGGGAGGGATCCCCTCCCCTGCCAGGGTTTTGTTGGAGGCAATGGCCAGCATTTCTGGGGAGAAATCCACGCCAATCATCTCATACCCCCGCGCTGCCAGTAGAAAGGACATGGTGCCTGTGCCACAGGCCAGATCCAGGACGGTTTTGATGGGACGAGTTTCCCGGGAAAACAGCTTTTCCAGGAAATCGGCCCAAGCGGCATAATGCACGTCTTCCGTCATTTCATCATAGCAACCGGCCAATGCGCGGTAGGTTTCGTTCCCGTGGTTCAAGGTGTCTTCGTCTCCTCCCAGAGGGCATCCAGACGGGGCAAGACGGTTTGATACCCTTCGGCGCCGTACTGCAGGCACCGGTTGACCCGACTGATGGTGGCGCTGCTGGCGCCTGTGCGTTTCAGGATATCTTGATAGATCATCCCTTCCCGCAGGTACATCGCCACTTCAATCCGTTGGCTCATGGCTTTTAACTCTGTGACGGTACAGAGATCCTCCATGAACCGGCGGCACTCGTCCACATCTTTTAACTGTAGTAGACTCTCGTATAGCAAAGCGTGGTCGCTATCGGATGTTGAGTGTTTCATGCAATCCGCCTCCTTGCTTTCTATTGCCTTTATTTTAGCAGTGTAAATTGTGAATGTAAAGAGAAAGATCCCAGATTTTGAGACAAATTTTTGCAAAAAAATGAAATTTTATTCTCGCCCCCTTGCATCTTGAAAAACCGAGGATTATAATGAGTTGTATTTGAAATGCACTGCTTCCGCTGGAAGTATGTGAGGCTTGTGTTCTTTTTTGTGAGGAGGAATCTCTGTGGTAAAAGCAATCGTTGGTGCCAACTGGGGCGATGAGGGCAAAGGGAAAATTACCGATTTGTTGGCGGAGCAATCCGATATCGTGGTCCGTTTTCAAGGGGGGGCCAATGCAGGCCACACGATTATCAATGAGTATGGCCGGTTTGCTCTGCATACCCTGCCCTCCGGGGTGTTTTACAAACATATCACCAATGTGATCGGCAATGGCGTTGCATTGGACATTCGCAAACTGGCCGAAGAGATTACCAGCCTGGAAACCGCAGGGGTCCCTGCTCCCAATTTGATCATTTCAGAACGGGCCCAGCTGTTGATGCCCTACCATATCCTGCAGGATACCTATGAAGAGGAACGGCTGGGAGGCCATGCCTTTGGTTCGACCAAAAGCGGGATCGCTCCCTTCTATTCGGATAAATATGCTAAGATTGGCATTCAGGTCTGTGACCTTTTCCATGAGGACCGTCTGCGGGAGCATTTAGAGCATGCGGTGTCCATTAAGAACATTCTGTTCCAGACGATGTATCACAAACCAACGGTAGACGTGGAGGCCCTCTTTGCGGAGTTGCTGCAATTGCGGGAAATCATCCGCCCCTATGTGGGAGATGCGGTAACCTTTCTCCATGAAGCCTGTCAAGCCAATCGCGCGATTCTTCTAGAGGGGCAGCTGGGCGCCATGAAGGACCCCGACCTGGGCATCGTTCCGATGACAACGTCGTCGCACACACTGGCTGCGTTTGGCTGCGTAGGGGCACCGGTGCCGCCCACGTCTGTGGAGGAGATCATCTGTGTGTCTAAGGCATACTCCTCCTGTGTGGGGTCCCAGACAGAGCCTTTCGTGAGTGAAGTGTTGGGAGAGGCGGGGGATGAACTCCGCCGCCGCGGTGGTGACAAGGGAGAATTTGGCGCCACCACAGGCCGTCCCCGTCGGGTGGGGTGGTTTGACACAGTGGCCACTCGGTACGGCTGCATGATCCAAGGCGCGACCCAGGTGGCCTTGACCTGCTTGGACGTGTTGAGCTATCTGGATGAAATCCCCGTTTGTACAGGGTATGAGATCCAGGGCCAGGTAACCAAGCAGTTCCCCGTCCCTGCTCTGCTGGAGCAGGCAAAGCCTGTCTTCACGGTGCTGCCGGGGTGGAAGACCGATATCCGCGGTGTGACGGATTATCAGGCCCTTCCTGTCAATGCCAAAGCGTATGTTGATTTCATTGAAAAGGAAATTGAAACCCCCATCCACATCGTCTCCACTGGCCCCAAGCGCCATGAGATTGCCATGAGACCGTAAGCAAGAAAAAACGGACCGTATGCCCCCCCATTGGGAGGGGGACATATGGTCCGTCTTTTTATGGTTTCTTTTCCATCTCCTCCCGGAGTTTGGCCAGTGCTTTTTTCTCGAGGCGGGATACATAGCGACACGCCTATTGTAAACGATGCCCTTTAAGAAATCGCCTCCAGCTCATGGAAGCGGAATTTTATAATGATCTCTTTTTCCTCGGTCAGCTCCACCCGTTCAATGAGGCTGACCAGCAGTTCCCGACTGGTCAGTGCCGAGTCCAGAAACTGTTTCACCAGCGCCTTGGCTTTTTCCTCGGTGTTCACCGGCTGCTTTACCTGTCCCTGCATGCTCTTCAGCCGGTCTTCCAGAACTGTGCGATCCATCTTGACTTTCTGGTAGATGCGCTGAAAGTCCTCTTCGGAGAGCAGGCCATTCAGCCGGTCCATGTACATCTGATCCAGATTGGTAGTCAGAGCAGTGATTTTGGATTGCAACGCTTGCATCTCCGCTTCACAGCTGGCTGCCTTGCTGGCAGCTTCCACTGCCTCTTTCGCAATCGGGCGCAGCTGGTCAGGGTTCAGATAGGCCCGGCAGACCTCCCGCACCTTGGCAAGCACCGCTTCATTCACCGTTTCTTCTTTAATGGAATGACAGGTGCAAACGCCCGCCTTGGTGAATCGCTGGTAAGTCCGGCAGACAAAGAACAGACGATCCTCACCGGCGGCATTCTTGCGGTTAAGCACCGCCATGGGATAGCCGCACTCGTGGCAGAAAATGAGTCCTTTCAGTAAGAAGTCATAGGTCCGGCTTCGGGTATGCTTGCGGCTGTTTACCAGCATCTGTACTTTCTGAAAGGTCTCCGGGTCAATGATCGGCTCATGCGTTCCTTCCACTACCACCCAGTTTTCTGGTGATTGCCTCAGACACTTCTTAGATTTGTAGCTGATCTTCACCATGCGTCCCTGCACCATATTACCGATGTAGGTTTCGTTTTTCAGCATTTCGGAGATCCGCTCACTGCTCCACAGGCCGGTGTAAGGGCCGGGGTTTCCAACCTTCCAGCCGCAGTAGGTGGCCGGTGTAGGGATGCCTTCTTCGTTGAGCGTAGTCGCAATTTTGCGGCAGCTCATACCTGAAAGAGCCAGGGCAAAAATCCGCCGCACTACCGGAGCCACTTCCTCGTCAATAACGATCTTGTTTTTCTCGGTGGGGTGCATTTTGTACCCGTACATGGGCTTGCCGCCGATGAACTGTCCCTTCCGCTGCTTATCCCGCTTGACGCTTTTGATCTTCTTGGAGATGTCCTTCGCATACATATCGTTCATGATGGCACGGAATGGAGTGATGTCGTTGGACGTGGAGTCCACGCCGGTGTCAATGCCGTCCAGTAGGGAAATGTACCGCACCCGGTGCTCCGGGAAGTACCGCTCCATATAGTGACCGGTCATGATGTAATCGCGGCCCAAGCGGGAAAGGTCTTTGGTGATGACCATATTGACCTTTTTTGTCTCAATGTCGCCAATCATCCGCTGGAAACTGGGACGGTCAAAACTGGTGCCGCTCCATCCGTCATCCACATAAGTATCAAAGACGGACAGCCGGTGCTGCTGCACAAACTCCCTCAGCAGAGATTCCTGGTTCTGGACACTCTGGGATGGTCCTTCGTTTTCATCCTCCTTTGATAGTCTGATGTATAAAGCCACATGGTAATCCATGGGGTTGCTTATCTCTAAGTACATACCATACCTCCTGAGATAAGCGGCCATTCATCGACATTATTGTATCGTGACTTTTCCATATCCGGCAAGGATGCGGTGAAGATACAGCCGAAAGGACTCTTCCAGAAGCTCCGGCAGTGCTCTCTCGGCTGACTCAAAAACACAACGTACAACAGGGGCGTTTTTCGGCATGGTATCATCCTCCTTTACGATATAGAAAAGAATATGTGTAAATCCGCTAAGCATTGCCTGTCCATTGAAAAAGGCATAAAAAAATCGCCACCCGTTCGAGTGGCGATGAGAGTTGCTTACGAAATAGAGGGAGCATTTGCACAGACTGCGTCCCAATCGGATACACCATATCCTCGCATAGCATCCGCTGCGATCAAAACAGCGAATACAAAGGGACGAATCCACTCGTCGCTGGCGCTGCTGAGGATGGATTGTATGGTCAGGTCATCATCCAGCTGCAAGCGGATTTGGAGAAGTTCTTTTTCGGTTTGGAACAATGCCGCAAATTCGTTCGGGGCTTCCTCCTCGATAGAGAACGTCTGTGAGCTGTGCAGGATTTGTGTTGCTTGTTGGTATAGGGCGGTAGTACTAAAATCGTGAATGTCCGGTAATTTCATGTTTTTTACTCCTTTTCAAGAATTGTGTTGATGGTTTCGGAACTTTTCAGTTTGGTTGAAAAATCAAGGTGGACATACAAATCCGCAGTGGTTTGATAAGTGCTATGTCCCAGCCATTGCTGTACTTCCAGTAACGGGACCCCAGAGGAAATCAAAATCCCGGCACAACTATGGCGCAGGTCATGAAACCGTATCTTCCGAAGATTATTTTTCTGTAAAAAAGACTGAAAGCGGCGGCTCAACTGATCGGGACGGAAAGGGACACCGCTCTCATTCAAGCAAAGCCAGCCGCTTTTCTGCTGATACCGATGTAATAGAGGCAGTATATTTTCTGGAATGGGCAATGTGCGATAACTCGCCTTTCGCTTCAATACCTCCCGGCTGTGCACTTTGCTTTTTCCATGCAAAGATGTTTGCGTGACGGCACAGCGAACAGAGAGTAATTTGCGTTCTAAATCCAGGGCTTTCCAGCGAAGTCTCAGTACCTCACTGCGCCGCAGACCGAATACAAGAGCCAACGCCACAGGAAGCTCCAGAGTTTGTCCATGGAGTAGATTCAAAAGCTGGGAAGCTTCCTCAGCGGAATAAGTCTGTGGCAAAAAATCAACTTTGCGAGGTTTGGATGCTTGCCTTGCCGGATTTGCTTCAATCAGGCCAAGAGTAACCGCCTTTTCCAATGCAGTGTGAATGTTGGCATGATGGCGCAAAACGCTGGTTGGGGAAAGTCCTTTGTGAAGCAGCCAGTCATAATAGCTTGTGATATCTCCGGTTGTCAGATCCCGAAGTGTAATCTGTCTTTCTTCAAAGTATGGGATAATGGATCGTTCGACAACCCGACAATAGGATGCAAACGTCGTGGGAGCTACAGTAGGACGAATTTGCGCCAGCCAATCTCGCATAAAGTCGGAAAACATGGGCCCATGTTGTAGGGCATGTTGCCGTTCTTTCGTAAATGCTCTGCGCAAATCCAGCAGCATCTCCTCTGCTCGCCGTTTGTTCCCCTTTTCTTTCAAGTGGGTCGTCACCGATTTTGTTCGCCGTTTCCCTGTGCTATCTTTGTAAGATAAAATCATCTGCCAATATCCATTTTGCACACGCAAGTGTCCAGCAACCATACATAAAACCACCTTTCCTAATGTTGGTAATCTTATGTTACTATGGCCACCAGGCGCATGGTCAGACGAAGCAGACTCAAAATCCGTTATGTATGACAAGGCCGTGGAAAAATCCACGGCCTTGTTTTGTTTCTCCAAAGGGAGCATCACTCAAACGATGTACTATTTTTGATTGATGAAATGAGCGATGCATGATATAATAAAATCACTCTATTTCGATTATGAGGTATTGGAATGCGAAACAAAAAGCCTCCTTTTGAAATCACAAACCAGATGATTGACTATGTAGCGGAAATCGCTGAACTGCTTGGAAAAATGAATGTGACAGACGCGCTTTCTTCAAACCCTACTCTGCGCCGCAGCAATCGAATCCGCACCATACATGGGTCGTTGGCAATTGAGCAAAACACCCTTTCCTTGGAGCAGGTAACAGCAGTTCTGAACGGCAAGCAGGTTCTGGCTCCGCCCAAGGACATTGCAGAAGTCAAAAACGCCTACGAGATTTATGAGCGGCTTGATGAACTTGATCCTTATTCTGTGGACGACCTGCTGACTGCCCATGGTATTATGACTCGGGGCTTGGTTGCGGAATCCGGCATGTTCCGAACGCGACCTGTAGGTGTGGTAGACAACGAAGGGCATATCTTGCATTTCGGTACGCTTCCACAATATGTTCCTGATCTGGTCATGGAGTTGCTGGACTGGGCAAAGACCAGCGAAGTGCATATGCTGATTCGCAGCTGTGTGTTCCACTATGAGCTGGAGTTAATCCATCCCTTTGCCGATGGAAACGGGCGAGTGGGCCGCCTGTGGCATACCCTGCTGCTTTCCAAATGGAATTCGGCCTTTGCCTGGCTCCCAGTGGAATCGATCATCCATGACCGCCAGCAGGAGTATTATGACGCCATCAATGCCTCCAACAATGCGGGAGAGTCCACAGTATTTATTGAGTTCATGCTCTCAGCTATCAAGGCATCGCTCATGGATGCGATTCGTACGAGTGATGAAATGAGCGATGGGAAGATGGATAAGGCTACGCTCCGTTGGAAGAAAATTGAGGAGTATCTTAAAATCCACGACTATATCATGAACGCTGATGTGCGGGAACTGTGTGGGGTATCGGCAGCAACGGCGAATCGCATATTAGCAAGCTTTGTTGAAGTCTTCAAATTGAAGAAATACCGCGAAGGCGGACATTGGGCGTATAAATTCTAGAAAAGTCAAATATATGGTTTTTCATTGTATAATAAGGCGTTTTGTTGGAGGAAATATAAATGCTAACAGATCAAGAAATGCAAGCATTAGCTGCTTCGATAGATGTAGCAATTGAGATATGCAATCGTATGAAAAGCGTGATTGCAGACGCTTCTGCTAAGAGAAACGTGGTAAAAAAAATAATTGTTGCTCAAAAATCCATAGACGAAGTTAGTGCATCAAATCAAATATCTGATTTCATTAATTTGACAAGCAAGATTGATGAATTTATTGAGAATGTATCTATAATAAAAACTGCGGAAAAAAACATACCAAATGTTTTTAAGACATTCATTCAAAAAGAATTTGTTCTATTTGATTGGAAAAATCTACACCTTACTCAACCGTATGTAACTAGTAAGATAAAAAACTTTTTGGAAAAGCAGACAGCGAATGAAATAAAGGTTGATCAGCAAGATACCTCCACTATCAATTGGCTCTGTGACCTTCCTCAAAAATATAGCGAGTATGTCTCTTTATTCGAGCGAAAAATTTCAACTTATATAATTTTTGACAAAATCAAGTGGATACACAATAACATCGTAATGATTGGAGCCAATGGGTCTGGGAAAAGCACATTTTCTCGGCAGTTAAATGGTAAAATATCGTCTAATGTATCCATTTTATCTGCGCAACATTTACTTGTATACAATAAACAAAATAATATTCCTGCCTCTAAGGGAGAAATTTCTGATCTAAGATCTTTTCAGAAAAATTCTAAAATGAGCAGTGACTCTAATTTTGCTGCTCTAATCGGCAATGATATGAACAAACTGATTACTACGTTAATTGCCGAACACACTGATAAAGCTTTAGAATACTATGCTGGAGAAGATCGAAAAAAATCTTTTCTTGAAATGACCATTGAGATATGGCAGGAATTAATTGAACATCGGGAATTGCTCTTAGAGAGAGGTTCTATTTCAGCTCAAATACCAGGCCAGCCACCATACCCTTTTAATAGCCTTAGTGATGGAGAAAAGGCTGTTTTTTATTATGTAGGGCATATTTTATTGGTAGAGCCCAATTCTTATATTATTGTAGATGAGCCAGAAAATCACTTACACATGGCCATTTGCAATAAATTGTGGGACAAACTTGAGCAAATCCGGACTGATTGTAAATTTATTTATTTAACTCATAATCTTGACTTTGCTGCTTCAAGAAATAATACAACACTTATTTGGAATAAGAAGTTTACCCCTCCAGACATATGGGATTTTCAAATTATCGAATCTGACGAAACATTACCAGATACACTATTGATGGAGGTTTTAGGTAGTCGAAAGAGAATATGTTTCTGTGAGGGAAAAGATAGGTCTTGTTTAGACTATAAGTTGTACAGTATTGTTTTTCCCGAGTATACGGTTATTCCTGTTGGTGGACATCTTGATGTAATAAGTTATACAAATGCGTGTAATAAATCCACAGTTCCATCTAATAAGGCCATAGGAATTATTGATGGAGATTGCCATAAATCCGAGCAAATTGCTAAGTGGAAAGAACAGAACATTTATACAATTCCAATTAATGAAATCGAAAATATACTGTGTGATCCGGTCATTATTGAAACAGCTATTAAGACTTTTATATCTGGAGATATGGCAAACCAGAATTATCTTGATTTGTTTTGGAAAGAATTTGAAGCCAACAAAGTTCAGCAAACCGTATGGTATGTTAATAACATTATTAACAATAAGTTTAAGGAAAACTTTCTTCACGAAAAGCGCGATATTAGTAATCTAAAGGCAGAGTTACTTTCAGTCACATCGGAAAAGGAAATTGATGAGCTTTATGCAGAAAGATTAGCAACTATTGAAACTATTATTAAAAGCAAAAAATATGAAGAAGCTTTAGCTATTGTTGATTTTAAAGGGAAACTTACGAAGTACATTGCTAAACAAACAATTGTTGACAATTATCCAGATCGTGTTTTGGGACTTATCAGAAACAATGAGGAGCTAAGAGAGCTAATAAAAAAGAAATATTTCTCACCAATATCTCAGTAACATTGACGAACAGCCGCTTATCTTTCTGAAATTTTTCCGTTTACAATAAGCGCGAAGCTACCCAAGTCACGCATGAAGCCCGGAAAGCCTTATTTCAAAAGGCTTTCCGGGCTTCGTTTACATTAGTGGCGTCGCTATACATAGGACCGGCTGATGCCGCAAGCGGTTGCAATTTCGCGTTGGGTACGTGGTCCCTCCCCGTCCAAACCGTATCGAAGCGAGATGACCTTGGCTTCCCGCTCACTCAAACAGTGCTCCACGCATTGGCGTACCTTAGCGCAGGAATCCCGGGTATCCAGGGTTTCCAACATATCGTCATCGACGCTGATGACATCCATGAGCGAGAGCGCATTCCCCTCTCGGTCCGAATCAATGGAGTCTGACAGGGACACATCCCCTTGATATTTTCGCTGGCTGCGGAAATACATGAGGATTTCATTTTCAATGCACCGGCTGGCATAGGTGGCCAGCCGGACCTTCTTATCGGGTTTGAAGGTGGAGATTCCCTTGATTAAGCCGATGGTTCCAATGGAGATCAGGTCATCTTGGTCCCCTGCTTGGACATAGTATTTCTTAAGAATGTGAGACACTAAGCGGAGATTGTGCTCGACCAACTTGTTTCTGGCCTCCAGATCGCCCTGCGCGTACCGTGCTAAGTATTCCCGCTCTTCCTCTGCCTTGAGCGGACGGGGAAAGGATCCGCTGTTTCCCAGACGAAGCGGAAAGCAAACTGTGTGAAGTAACAGTAATATCCATGCCGAAAGCATAGGCAACACCTCCTGTGCTCTACTGTATTCCAGAGCGGCCTGTCTCTATTTCCCCAAATCCACAAAGAGCATAGAGGAAAGAACCCACTACGCCCATGGGGAAACCCATTGGTACACGATAGCAGATCCGCATGCGTGAGGCATCCTGATTTGTCGGATGCGTGCCGGTAAGCGGACTTTTGTGAATTCCTTTGGTTTTGTGTCCAAATCACAGATTATGCCCTCGTTTTGGGGTATCCTATCCTTAACAAAACAAACAAACCCTGAAAGGAGCGCTGAATATGGCAATCACCACCATCAATCAAGACAATTTTGAGGAAAAGGTCACCAATGCCGCCTCCCCTGTTTTGCTGGATTTCTGGGCTGCGTGGTGTGGACCCTGCACCATGCTCTCCCCTGTGGTAGAGGAATTGGCACAGGAGCATCCCGAGATCTCTTTTGGCAAGGTCAATGTAGATGATGTTCCGGAACTGGCTCAAAAGTACCAGATCTCTGCCATCCCCACGCTGCTCCTCTTCCGGGACGGCAAGCCGGTGGATATGTCCATTGGGGTAAAGTCCAAGGAAGAGCTGGAAGCGTTTTTAAAGTAAGTCACTGATCCAAAAATCTCCTCCTATTCCCATAATCTCATACACGGACCCAAGCAGGGGGCACTCCAGTATGGAGTGCCCCCTGCCCTTACGCTAGGAGAGAAACAAAGAACCGTGCATGCCTGCCCACAAATGTTTTGGCACTGCGTGACATCCCGAGAAAAATCTGGTATGATGGAGACATTCTCAGGAGAAAGGATGCGCCGCTATGTATGAACTTGTCCAAGTAGGACCGCGCAGTTACTATATTAACGCTCCCGTCAAAATCGGAGTCTATCTGGAAGAGGAAAACCAAGTCTACCTCATCGACAGCGGAAACGACAAAGACGCCGGTCGGAAACTCCGCCAACTGCTGGAAAAGCAGGGATGGACGTTGCGGGCCATTCTCAACACCCATTCTAACGCAGACCACATTGGCGGCAACCAGTACCTTTGGAAGCAGACCGGCTGCAAGATTTACGCCCCTGGTGTGGATTGTGCCTTTACCCGACATCCTTTGCTGGAGCCCTCCTTCCTCTACGGTGGGTTTCCTCCCAAGGACTTGCGGCACAAGTTTTTGATGGCCAAGGAGAGTCCTGCAGAGTATCTCACCGATGCCGTGCTGCCCAAAGGGTTGACCTCTTTTCCCCTTCCTGGCCATTTCTTCGACATGGTTGGCTTTCGCAGTGAGGACGGTGTGGTTTATCTTGCCGACTGCTTATCCAGTAAGGAGACCCTGGAGAAGTATCAAATTGGCGTCATCTATGACGTAGGCGCCTATCTGGACACGCTGGAACAAGTTAAGCAGCTTTCCGCCACATGGTTTGTACCGGCCCATGCGGAGGCCACCCAGGACATTGCACCTTTGGCACAGTACAACATCGATAAAACCCGAGAGGTTGCGGAGACCATTCTTACGTTCTGCGCCGAACCTATTGGCTTTGAGGCGTTGCTGCAAAAGCTGTTTACGGCGTATGGGCTCACCATGGACTTTTCCCAATACGTACTGGTTGGCAGCACGGTGCGCTCCTATCTGGCCTGGCTGAAGGATCAGGGCGCTCTTTCCGTGGATTTTACAACCAGGATTCCCCTGTGGCATAGGGTAGGATAAAGCATTCCATCAAAAAACAGAGCAAGACGTGTTTCGTCTTGCTCTGTTTTTTCTTGTGAGATTAACCGATGAGAAAACCAGCCGCCAGGTACAGCAGAACGCTGGCCACCACTGGAACTATCAGCATTGGCGTGGCAGTTTGGGCATAGCGCACGTTTTCAATCTGCGTGGCAGAACAAGCGAGGGTAGCCTCCGAGCCAAAGAAGCAGAGATGGGATCCAGCTGCCGTAGCAGAGATGATGGCGCCCGCCGTCAGCAGTACGTTGGCATCCAATGCCTGGGCAATGGGAATGATCACCGGGAAGGCAATGGCGCAAATCCCCCAGAAGTTGCCGGCAGCCACAGCCAGTACGGTGACAATCAAGAAAGCAGCAACCGGGAGGACTTGGGGACTCATAGCTGCCTTGGCAGCGCCAATGACAAACTCGGGCATGCCCAGCAGACTGTTGATGTCCCGCAACATGAAGGCGCAAGTGACAATGGCGAGGACCCCAATCATACTTTTAAAACCGGACATCGCGGTATCTAAGAATTGCCCCGGTGTGAGAAGCTTTTGCGGCAAGTAAAGGAGCGCGCAGAACACCAAACAAAGTAGGGTGCCATACAGGATCTCCCGGGTGAGGATGGTGACCACCGTGACCAGCACAATGGGGAGGAGAAAATTGAGCGCGTAGGGTTTCTTCCCACTCTCATGCACAGGAGATTCCTCTACAGGAGCTGTCTGCTCCTTGGCCAGGGCGTAGGCTTTGCGCATGGGACCAATTTTGGGGAGGATACCCACCGAATATAGGAACCCGCACAGCAAGGCGACCAAGGGGTAAAACAGGAAGGGCAAAACTTGGACAAAGGTGCTCATCCCAGCTTCGCTGGTGCAGACATCCGTGGCAACCAGTTGGCTGATCATGAACACGCCCCAGGTAGAGGTTGGCACAATCACGCAGATGGACGTGGCCGTCGCATTGCTGAGAAAGGCAAGCATTTCCCGGGGAATGTGGAACCGATCCGTGGCACGGCGCATGGCAGTTCCCACTGAGAGGATCGACAGCCAGTCATCCACAAAAGTGACAATGCCCAAGATCCAACTGGCCACCAGGGTCCGTTTTTCTCCCTTGCAAACCTTGGCCGCGATGGCGGTGAAGCCATGGATCCCACCGGAGGCTTCAAACAGCGCCACCAGGCTGCCGAAAAACCCACAGACCAGCACCAACCAGATCCAGAGGTCGCTGCCCATAACGCCGTAGACCACATCCAACCAAGGTTTGGCAAACCCGGTTCCGTAGAGCATAACCGCCCCTACGAGGGTTCCCACCAGTAAAGACACTGCGGTTCGCTTGGTAAAAAAGACCAATACAATGACCACTGCCACAGGCAGCAGACTCAGGATCCCATAGTCTGTCATCCTTTCCTTCTCCTCTCTATCCCGGTATTTTCGCATGGGTTTCTACTATTTTAATGGATAAAATGGAGTTCGTCAAGGAAGTGTTGTGCAATTCTAATAAAAGAAGTGTAAAAAACGGGGAGGACTCTCAGGGGCTCCCCCATACAAATGGGCCGGTGAGAAGTTGCCGCAGGTCAGTGATGGCGTGGGTCAAAACGGTGTTGGCAGGAGGGGGCGCTGTGTGGGGGTGGTACCAACAACCATCCATACCCACAGAGGAGGCGCCGGCAATATCGGCGGTCAAACTGTCGCCCACCATCAACACGTCCTCCGCCGGGAAACCACTGCGCTGCAGGCAGAAGGTAAAGAAACGCGGGTCCGGTTTTTCAGCCCCGATCTTGTCCGATACGAAAAGACCGGAAAAATAGGTGGTCAAGTTTGCCTTTTCTAAACGGGCTTGCTGGATGGCAAGAATTCCGTTGGACGCACCGTAGAGAGGCACTTTTTTGTGAAGCAGGGACAGGGTTTCCCGCGCATGAGGTTCTAGGGCAGCCTCTTCCGCCAAACACTGGGAGAATTGCTGCTGAAAGGCAAGGCTTTGCTCTGGGTGCCCGAACCAACGAGCCATAGATTCGGCCCGGCGGTGGATGACTTGCTCCACCGTGAGATGCCCTGCCTTTTGCTGAGACCACAGCATCTGGTCTAAGCGTTGAAACTCGGTGAATGCTTCCTCGGAACTGGACCAGTGACAGCATCGGCAGGCCTGGAAAAAGGCCTGCCGGCTGCACTGTCCGAAGTCAAAAATTGTGTCATCCAAATCAAAAAACACGGCGCGATACATGGCCAGCTTTCTTGGCGCCATTAGTGCTGCTCCTCGTACAAGAGGTCGATTTGGCAGCTCTCCATGACAGAGAGGGCTTTGCCGTGATGCTCCGGGGTGCTTCCGGCGCAGCAGGAGGCACGCACCACAATGGGAACCTCCCACAATCGGGATTTTAAGCATAACGCATTGGAAATCACACAAATGTCGGTGCACACGCCCACCAGCTCAATGGCATCATAGCCCCCTGCTGCGGCGAAATCCACCAGTGCGGTAGAGGCAAAGGTGGGTTTGTCCAAGATCGCAGCGGTTTTTCCGGCCCCGGCAGCTAGAATTTCCGGAAGAATCTCCCAACCAGGGGTGCCGCGCAGGCAATGCGCCACGGGAAGATGCTTGCCCTCTTGGGTGGAGAGATAGTTTTCGTCATGGGTGTCACGGGTGTAGACAATGTCCCCCGGAAAGGCCTGTATTCTTTGGCACACGGCAGGGACAATGGCTTGGGCCTCAGGGGTACCCAGTGTACCGGTGATGAAATCTCTCTGCATGTCAATGACCACCAACAATGGTTTCATACGTTGACACATCCTTTCTGGAGTATACGGTTATATTTTCGCCATTATAACATCTCGGAAACGGAGTGTAAAGCAAGTCTCGTACATAAGAAAAGCCACTTCCCCGGACGGTACCCGTCCGGGGAAGTGGAATCTTTTGGATTGCGTTCTATCGCGAACTCTTGTCGTAGGGAATGCCTTCCGCTTTGGGGGCCCGAGAGTTTTTAGAGGTAAAGGCCAAAACAATCAGGGTGATCAGATACGGCAGCATCCGATAGAAGTGGGCACTGATGCCGATATCGGCCAGGAGATACACGCCGTCTCCATTGATGTCGATACTGGAATAGCTGGCCGCCACACACTTGAAAAGGCCGAAGAGAAGGGAGGCCCCTGCAATGTTCAGCGGTTTCCAGTTGCCGAAGATCATAACGGCCAGGGCCAAGAAACCGAACCCAGCCACGTCACCGTTGGCGGTGCAGTTTGCTGTGGTTAAGGAGTAGACGAAGCCGCCCATGCCTGCCAAGGCACCGGAAATGGTAGTGCCGGCGTAGCGCATCTTATAGACATTGATGCCCAGGGAGTCTGCGGCTTGAGGGTTCTCGCCGCAAGCCCGCAGGCGGAGGCCAAACCGTGTCTTGTACAGGATGATGGCCAAGACAATGAACAGTAAGATACACAGATAGGTGGCCAAATAGGTACGGTTGATAAAGGTTTCCCCTAAGGGCCCCATATCTTCCATACGCCCATAGCCAAACATGGCCTTCTTAATCATAAACCAGCTGGCAGCGTCCCCTTCCGCCATCTGCAAGGTGTTCTGGTTGGCGATGATGCGGATCAGGAAGAGCACCAGCGCAGGGGCCAGCAGGTTCAGGGCGGTACCGCCGATGGTCTGGTCAGCCCGCAAGTTGATGGAAGCAAAGGACAGCAACAGGGAGAAGATAGCCCCCATGAGTGCTGCCACGACCATGGCCATGAGTTCCAAACCTTGGAGGGTGGCGTAGTCCCCTGCTGCGGCTGCTGCGGTGAACACTTCCGAACCCTGCATGGTCCGCACAAAGAGGACGCCGATGAAAGCGCCGAAGATCATGATACCTTCCAAGGCCAGGTTGATGATACCGCTTCGTTCAGCGAAGACGCCGGCCAGGGCCACGATCATCAGCGGCACGGCATAAATGAGGGTTTGCTGAATCAGGAATGTCATGCGCCTTCGCCTCCTTTCTCAGCTTCGGAGGTGGAGGGAGGGTTCCCGCCTCCATCAGGGGCTGCAACGGGTACGGTGCGCTTGCCCTTACGCTTTCTCCGCCCGCTGATGAGCATCTTAATCACCAGGGAGAAGGCGCTGAGGTAGACGATGGTGGCGATGATGACGTCGGTGATGTACTCGTTGTATGCCGTCAAATTGGTCAGCTGGAGGCCGGAGATGTCCAGCATGGACATGAAGCAGCCGGTAAAGATGACGGCGATGGGGTTGTTGACGGCCAACAGGGCCACGGGAATGCCGTTAAACCCAGTGGACGGCAGGGACTGGTAAGTGGACCAGAAGAATTCGGTGTTTCCGGACAGGTAGTAGAGGGAAGCACCGCCTGCAGCCAAGGCACCGGCAATGGCCATGGACAGAACGATGTTTCGCTTGTCCTGGATGCCGGCGTATCGTGCTGCGTGGCGGTTGGCACCGCAGGCCTTCAACTGGTATCCCAGTGTGGTTTTGTTCATGATGATGTACATGAGGATAGCAATCACGATGGCAATGATGATCCCCATGTTGACCTGGGAGTTGGGGAACAGGTGATCCAACCCCATTTTGGGGGTTTCCACCCCATTGAACGAGGTCTTGTAAATATAGCCCGACTTGGTGTTTTCCACCACGTTTTTAAAGTTGCTGATGTCAAACATCCAAGTGACCAAGTTGGCGGCCAGCCAGTTGGTCATGATACAGGCGAGCACTTCGTTGATGTTCAGGAAAGCCTTGAGCAAGCCGGGGATGGCCCCCCAAACAGCGCCGGCCAGGCAGCCGCCCACGAAGGCGATGATCCAAATGAGGCCAGCAGGGACAGACTCGGAGGGAATCCCCAGGGCCAGCATCAGGGTGACCATGGTACCCATGAGGTACTGGCCGGGGGCGCCGATGTTGAACAGACCTGTCTTAAAGGCCACAGCCACAGAGAGGCCGGTCATAATCAAGGGGGTGGCTCGGAAGAGCATATTTCCGATGTTTGTAGGGTTAAAACCAAAGGTCAAGTTGCCTGCGGCATCCCGCCCTGTGCTGAACAGACCGCCAAAGATCAGCTGGATACCGTCCAGTGCGCTGGAAAGGGTCAAGTTATCACTGGTGAGGCCTACAATCAAGATGATGATGCAGCCCACCATCAGGCCAATGATAATCGAGAGAATGGAGGCCAGGATGGACTGGGTCGCGTCCTTTTTCAGTAAAGGAGAGTGCTGCTTGTTCATGCGTCCCCGCCTCCTTTCTCAGTTCGTTTGGCGCCGGCCATATACAGACCGAGCTCCTGTACGGTGGTTTTCTTGGGATCCAGTTCCCCCACGATTTCCCCTTCGTAGAGGACTAGGATCCGGTCGGACAGGTTCATTACCTCGTCCAACTCCAGGGAGACCAGAAGGATGGCTTTTCCCTTGTCTCGCTCTGCCACCAATTGGCTATGGATGTATTCAATGGCGCCCACGTCCAGACCGCGTGTGGGCTGGACGGCGACAATCAATGGCTTGTCCCGGTCGACCTCTCGGGCAATGATCGCTTTTTGCTGGTTGCCGCCGGACATGCTGCGCACCACGGTAATGGGCCCCTGTCCGCTGCGGACGTCGTATTGTTCAATGAGCAGGTTGGCGTAGTCCCGGATGGCATCCTGCTTCATAAAGCCAAATTTCTGGAACCGGGGTTCCTGGAAACGCTGCAGTACCGTGTTTTGCTCCAGGGTAAAGTCCAGGACCAGGCCGTGTTTGTGACGATCCTCCGGGATATGACTGAGGTTTTTCAACCGTTTGCGTATGGGGGCGTGGCTGATTTCTTCCCCGCACAGGGTGACAGAACCGCCGGCGGTTTTCTCCAAGCCGGTGATGCCATAGATGAGCTCGCTCTGGCCGTTGCCGTCGATACCGGCGATGCAGACGATCTCTCCGGCGCGGACATTAAACGTGACATTGTGCACAGCGTCTTTCTTGTGAAGCTTCGAGTGTACGCACAGGTCCTTCACGGCCAGGACGACGTCCCCCGGCTTGGCCTCACTTTTGACCACTTCCAATTGGACCGGACGGCCAACCATCATATTGGAAAGAGCCTGCTGGTTGGTGTCTTTGGTCTCGACGGTACCGATGCACTGTCCCTTACGAAGGACGGTAACCCGGTCTGCCACGGCCATAATTTCGTTGAGCTTATGGGAAATGAACAGAATGGATTTCCCCTCCGCCGCCAGGTTTTTCATGATCTTCATGAGCTCATCAATTTCTTGGGGGGTGAGCACGGCGGTCGGTTCGTCAAAGATCAAAATTTCATTTTCCCGGTAGAGCATTTTAAGAATCTCTACACGCTGCTGCATCCCAACGGTGATGTTTTCTACCTTTGCGTCCAGGTCGACCTTAAGGCCATACCGCTGGGACAGGTCCAGGACTTTGGCCCGGGCCTCCTTCTTTTTGAGAAACCCTAACTTGGTGTCTTCTGCGCCCAGAATGATGTTGTCCAAGACCGTGAACACATCGATTAACTTAAAGTGTTGGTGCACCATGCCGATTCCCAACGCGGTGGCGTCGTTGGGGTCTTTGATGGACACCACTTCCCCGTTTTTGCGGATCTCTCCGGCGTCTGGTTGATACATGCCGAAGAGAATGGACATCAGCGTGGATTTCCCGGCACCGTTTTCGCCCAACAGCGCATGGATTTCGCCCCGCTTGAGCTGGAGGGTAATGTCGTCATTGGCTTTGATACCAGGAAACTCCTTGGTTATGTGGAGCATCTCGATCACATAGTCCTGCCCATGGTCCATTCCGTCACCTACTTTCCTCTCTTTTCTTAGCCAGACGATGGCCATAATAACGGAACCTATTATAATGGTTCCGACAAAAAGTTGCAAGGTTCCATACCAATTTCCCCGGGAATTCTCTGTAAAAATAGTAGTTTCTGAAGGGCACCTTTTTGTTTGCCTCATTGACGCAAGCATTTGGCAATGTTATACTGAATTAAAATAAGGTTCAAACCTGTATTTAGTACACTCTCTATCTACCAAAAGTTGGAAAAAACGTTATGAAAATTCTTGTTCTCAATGGAAGCCCTAAAGGAGAAAGAAGCACCACATTGCAAACCGTACGATACCTTCAAGTGTTGCATCCAGAGCACCAGTTTTTGGAGCTTCCCGTCGGGCAGCGGATCAAACGTTATGAGAAAGACTTTTCCACCCCGCGGGAAGCTTTGTCTCAGGCAGAAGTTATTCTCTTTTGTTACCCGGTATACACGTTCCTGGTGCCTTACCAACTGCATCGTTTTCTGGAACTCCTTCGGGCAGATGGAGTGGACCTTTCGGGAAAGGTTGCCACTCAAATTACCACGTCCAAGCATTTTTACGATGTAACGGCCCACAAATTCATAGAAGCCAATTGCTTTGATTTGGGAATGCATGTGGTCCGGGGACTGTCTGCGGATATGGAGGATCTTCTGACAGAAAAAGGGCGGGAAGAGGCACGCATGTTTTTTGACCAGCTGATGTTTACCTGCCAGTATGGCGGTTTTCTCCCACCCCCTTCTGCCCAACCGGAAAGCATCCCTGCCGTCTACCAGCCAGTCTGTTCCAGGGTGGAGAAATGTTCTGGGAAAAGAGTGGTTCTTGTCACCTGTTGTCGGGAGGAGGACCAGTCTCTCCTTCATATGATCCAAGACTTTCGAGCCGTGCTTCCCTATGAGAGTCAAGTGGTTAATTTATGGGACGTTCCTTTTCAAGGTGGCTGTCTGGGATGCTTGCACTGTGCAGCGACAGGAACCTGTATATACTCTGATGGGTTTGACCAATTCCTGCGGAGCGAAATTCAGACAGCGGATGCCATTGTCTACGCATTTCCCATTGTGAACCATTACACCTATTCGGTGTTTAAGTGCTATGATGATCGGCAGTTTTGCAACGGGCATCGAACGGTTACACGGGGCACGCCGGTGGCCTATCTTCTCCAGGGGAACTACCGGTATGAGGCAAATTTGCAGATGGTTTTGGAGGGGCGCAGTGAAGTAGGCGGGAACTATCTCTGTGGCGTGGCCACCGACGAAAAGAACACAGCCGCTAACCTTCAGACATTGGCCAAAAACCTGGTCTTTGCGATGGAACATCATCTGCGCCGTCCAGCGAACTTCTACGGTGTGGGAGGAAGTAAGATTTTCCGGGATCTCATCTACCTCATGCAAGGAATGATGAAAGCCGACCATGCATTCTATCGAGCCCATGGGGCGTATGACTTTCCCCAAAAGCAGAAAGGGCGTTTGCTCCAGATGAAGCTGGTAGGGACGTTGCTCGCCATTCCCTCAGTTCAGAAAAAGATCAAACCCAAGATGGCTGACTACATGGTGGCTCCCTACAAAAAGGTAATTGCCCAGGCGCAAAAGGAACAAAAAACCGAACGATGAGCCGTCTTTTCAGAAGCCAAAATTAGAAAAAGGGAGCCTGTCCCTTGCGGGGACAGGCTCCCTTTTTTACGCGTCAATCAGTGAATCAGATGATATTGAGGGTCAGGTTGGAATAATCCTGCTCCAGGTTATCATAGTTGTCATCCACAGTCAGGGTGCCGTCTTTCACCTGCTGATACAGAGCTTCATACTGCTCCACGGTGAAGTTGGTCATGCTCCAAGTCTCGGTGGGCAGGCCGACAGCATCGGTTTCCACACCCAGAGAGGTAGCTACGCCGCCAATCTCGGAGAAGGTGTTGTCATACACCTTAGCCAGAGACCACTGCACGGCATCCGCCAGTTCCTTCATAGCGGAAGTGATAACCGTGGGGGACTCGGTGGACTGGTCCACGTCCACGCCGATCACAGCGCCGTCGTTGGCAGCAGCTGCGGCAGAGATGGACTGGAACATGGAGCCGCCGCAGGCGAAGATCACTTCGGTCCCGCTCTGGTACCAGCCGTTGGCCATGGTCTGCAGTTCGGGGGAAGAGCTGAAGTTGGAGCCATACTGCCAGGAGTAGTTCATTTCGACCTGAACGTCCTTCTCAGCAGCTGCGGCATTGGCGCCCTGGACGAAGCCATAGCCGTACCGGCAGCAAGCGGGGTTGGTGCCGCCGCCACCGCCGGAGAAGCCCAGCTTGGTGTAGCCTTCCATCACAGCGGCATAGCCAGCAAAGTAGCCGGACTGAGCTTCCTCGAAGGCGATGCCAGCCACGTTGGTCAGAATGTTGCCTTCCACATCGGGATCAGGATCGTCATCCAGGGGATAGCCGTCCACAAAGATGAACTGAACATCGGGGAAGTCGATGGCAGCTCTGGTCAGGGCAGCTTCCTGCAGGAAGCCGGCGCAGACCACAACAGTAGCGCCAGCATCCACAGCGGCCTTCATGGCGTCGTACCGGTCATCGTCGGTAGCCTGGTCGCCGTTGGCGGGCTGATAGTACTTGTAGGACATGTCGTTCTCGTTGGCATAGAGCTTCACGCCATTCCAAGTACCTTCGTTGAAGGACTTGTCCTTCAGCTGACCCACGTCGGTGACGAAAGCCAGTTCATAGGTGCCGTCCTCAGACGTCATGGTGTCGGAGATGGCATCTGCGGGGTTGGCCTCAGTGGTGGTATTGTTCTCCGTGGTACCGGTGGTGTCGGTGGTTTCATCCGAAGTGTTGCCACCGCAGGCGGCGAGGGACAACGCCATCACCGAGGCCAGGAGAAGTGCAAGAATCTTTTTCATCTTTTCATTACCTCCGTTTCAATGGATTGGTACAGACATTTTTTACAATGCCTTAAGGGGATTATAACATTGTTGCGCGGCTCAATCAAGGGTGCAAACAAAACTCTTCCCTTTTTTAAGGGAAGTGACGAAGGAACCTTGGTGAATATCCCAGTGCCCACAATTCAAATTGCATTGTTCTGTGCGATATGCTATGATGGGGCCATAAGATTTGAACCAATCAGACAAAGGTGAAAGAAAATATGGCAAAACTTTATTTTAAATATGGCGCCATGGGAAGTTCCAAATCGGCCCAGGCGTTGATTACACAGTTTAATTATGAGGAGTTGGGCATGCGGGTATGGCTGATCAAGCCCAGCATTGATGACCGGGACGGTGCGGCCATTGTCAAAAGCCGTGTTGGCCTGTTCCGCGAGGCGGATGTCATCTTTCCGGAGGATGATCTCCGGACCCGCTACGAGGCGGCCGGTAAGTGTGATGTGATTATTGCGGATGAGGCCCAGTTCCTAACCCCGCAGCAGATTGATCAGCTGCGGGAAATTGTGGATGAGGCAGACATCCCTGTCCTCTGTTTTGGCCTTCGCACGGACTTTTTGACCCACCTCTTCCCGGGCTCTCAGCGCCTGATGGAGTTGGCGGATTCCATTACAGAGATTAAGAATGTCTGCGCCTGCGGCTCCAAGGCCACCGTCAATGCCCGTTTGGATGCCAATGGGAACATCCTCACGGAAGGCAGCCAAGTTTTTTTGGGAGGTAACGACAGCTATATTGCCATGTGCCACCGATGCTGGCGGAAAAAGATTCGGGCGCAGCGCGGAGAATAGGCGGAAAGATTTGGTTGTGACAATATGGCCGGTTTTTTGAAAATTTTTGAAAAAAAGTCTGTCCATTTTTGTTTTTTATGGTATACTCAAGATAGATACCGCCGGTGACAACGGCACGGTTCACCCCCGTAAATCGTTCAGGAGGATACGGCCCTATGAAATGCCCATTCTGCGCCACCCTTGAGAGCAAGGTTGTGGATTCCCGCCCTGCCAACGACGGAACCAGCATTCGTCGCCGTCGGGAGTGTTTGAAGTGCCACAATCGGTTCACCACCTATGAGACCATTGAAGTGCTTCCCATGATTGTCATTAAGAAAAACGGAAATCGGCAGGCCTTTGACCGGAATAAAATTCTCTCTAGTATGCTCAAGGCCTGTGAAAAACGTTCGGTTTCCCTCTCTCTCCTGGAAAAGGCTGCCGATGACATTGAGAAAGAGCTGCAGAACGAACTGGGCGGCGAGGTCACCAGCAAGCAAATCGGAGAGCTTGTGATGGAAAAGTTAAAGGATTTGGACGAGGTAGCCTATGTTCGGTTTGCTTCGGTCTACCGGCAGTTTAAAGACATCAATACCTTTATGGATGAACTGAATAAGTTGTTGGACCATAAAAAGTGAAACGGTTTGTTTTCCAAGGAACAGCTCTCACGGTGTTTGTGAGGGCTGTTTTTTTCGTTGCAAGATGGGCAAGGAGATCTTTCTTGCAATCGACGTGGTAAACTGGTATAATGTCACCATATTGTCCTACAAAAAATGGAAAAGCTGGAAACAGAACCATGGTGCCGCCGGTTTTGTTTCCTCTCACAGGGAAAGGAGTACATTATGTCAGACGGTCAGGTCAAACGAACAATGCCCCGGGCGCTGATCAGCCTTTTGATCACCCTTGCCATCGGGGCGGTATGGTTCTACATCTCACTGCCCGCCATCAACCTGCACAACACGAGTTTTTATAGCTTCGTCTTTATCCTGCTTTTGGTTTATATCCTGGTATCTATGATCGTTATGGGCATTGACACCGGGAAACAGGAAGTCCATTTGCGGGACTATCTTTCCTTTGCCAAGAACCAGTGCAAAATCGTAGTGATTGTGGTGGTGGCATTGGCTGCGATCTTTGTGGTGGGCCAGATTCTATCGGCCCCCTTTTTCCGCGCCAGTGCTTACCACGAGTTGCTGGATGTTGGATCTGGAGATTTTGCCACCGATATTGAACCGGTGTCCTATGACGAGATCCCCATGTTGGACGAAGCCTCTGCCAGCGTGTTGGGGGACCGGAAGTTGGGCGAACTGTCCGACATGGTCAGCCAGTTTGACGTCTCGGAGGATTACGCCCAAATCAATTATCAGGGACGGCCGGTCCGAGTGGCTTCCTTGGAGTACGGAGACTTTTTCAAATGGTTCCTCAACACCAAGGAAGGGCTGCCCGCCTATATCACGGTAGATATGGTCACCCAAGAGGCCAATGTGGTTCGCCTGTCTGACCTGGGATTGGATGGCATGCGCTACTCCCCTTCCGAGTACTTTAACCGGGACTTGGATCGGTTCCTGCGCTTTCATTATCCCACCTATATGTTTAGTTCCGCCCATTTGGAAATTGATGAAGATGGCCAGCCTTGGTGGGTTTGCCCACGGGAGACTCGCACCATCGGCCTCTTCGGGGGGGCTGACATCATCGGGGCAGTGCTTCTCAACGCCAGTACGGGAGAGCACATCTATTACGATGTCGCAGACATTCCCACCTGGGTGGACCGTGTCTATACCGCCAGCTTGATTACCCAACAGTATGACTACTACGGCACCTATGTCAACGGGTTCATCAACTCCCTCATCGGTCAGAAAGATGTCACGGTTACCACAGAGAACTTCAACTACCTGGCCATGGACGATGATGTCTATATGTACACGGGAATCACCTCTGCCAGCAGTGACCAGTCTAACATCGGCTTCCTCCTCTCCAACCAACGGACCAAGGAGACGACCTTCTATTCTGTGCCTGGCGCCATAGAAAGTTCGGCGCAGCGGTCGGCAGAAGGCGTGGTGCAGGACCTGGGTTATACGGCAACCTTCCCGCTGCTGCTGAACATCGGTGGGCAACCGACATACTTCATGTCCTTGAAGGACAGTTCCCAGTTGGTCAAGATGTATGCAATGGTCAACGTCTCGCAGTATCAGATTGTAGCCCAGGGAGAGACGGTGGCAGCCTGTGAAAGCGATTACATTGCGCAGCTGCAGCAGCGAAACATCCCCGTCAACAGCGACAGTGCCCAGGAGATCTTGGACAACACGACGATAGAAGGCACCATTGCGGAAATCCGTACTGCGGTGCTGGACGGGAACTCCTGGTATTATATCCGTCTGGATGGTGCGGACACCTTCTATGCCATTGCCGCATCCTCTGACCGGAACGTGGTGACCTTGAACGTGGGAGACAGTGTGACCATCCAAGTCTCGCCGGAGGGGTCGGATCAGCCCATCGTGGATGCGTCGTCCATTACCACCGGTGCGGCAGAACCAGATCCCGTGGAGACCACAGAGGACACGGAGCCCGCTTCCGATTCTGAAACGACGCCAACGGAAGATTCCGAATAATAAGTTCCGATCTCTCTGTTGCAGGATAAACCACCGCCGCATAGCCAACCAGCTATGCGGCGGTGGTATTTTTTGCTTATGGTGTGCTTAGAAACAACACGACGAAAACCAATCCAAAGATCAAGATGGTTCCCACCAAGGCTACCCGGTTCAGGACGACATGGGTTTTGTCCTTGCCCAACCGGAATAACCCCATAAACAGCAACAGGCCAGCAGCGCCCCCAAGGGTGTTGGTGATCACATCTGTGATATCAGAGGCCCCAATGGCCAGCACATACTGCAAGACCTCATAGGTCACGCTCAAGGCGACAACCGCCAGGAGTTTCCGTCCAAACGACCAGGCTGGTTTCAACATGCCCAAGTAGAGCCCAAAGGGCAGGAAGATCCAAACGTTGTTGAAAATTTCACGGAAATCGATGGCACCGTCTATCACCACAGAGGCGCCAAAGGGGATGAGGTTAACGGAACGGTAGTCGATCCACCCATCCGTGGGGAGCTGTAACTTGAATAGGATGATCCAGGTTAACAGGATCAGATAACAGAGAAGTAGGATTTGTGTCATTCGCTGTTCCTTCTTCATCCTGTCGCACCTTCTTTTCGTTTCATTTTCTCTAGGATAACACCCAAAAATGAAGGAAAAGGAAAGGATTTCTTAAATTTCTATGATATCTTCCCTCTTACTGCCGCGTCCTGATTTTGCGCAGGAAAAGACCGCAGGCAACGACCCCAAGCGCCAGGAGGAGCAGAAGCGGAGCCACGGGCTCCCCGGTGGACGCCTGTTCTGTCAACAGGGAATATCCCCAAGTAGCGGGGAAGAGCTTCCCTACCGTTGCCACTGCCTCCGGCAGCAACTCTGCGGGAAACAGGATGCCAGAGAGGAGGATGGAGGGGAGAAAGAGAAGAATGGAAACCATAGAGGTTTTCGCAGGGTCTTTCACAGCCAATCCCACAATGCTGGCAATGCTCAGAGACACCACCAGGAAGAACGCCAGTTCCGCGAAATAGTGTCCAGGGTGTGCAGGGAGAGCCGCGTCAAACAAAACTGGAGCCAGGAGGTAGAGGAGGATGCTCATCAAAAACAGATGGAGAAAAGCGGACAAATTGGTGAGCACCAACCCCAGAGACAGAGGAACCCCGTTGGCCTGGTAGACCTTTCGGATATCGCTGCCGTAGATTTCCACCAGGGAGGGCGGCAGGCCGATGAGCGCGCCCATGGTCCCTCCAAAGACCGTCATGGCAGGGAGGAGTGTCTCCTCTGCCCCTGGAAGGATGGTGGTAAAGATGCCGCCCATCATGACGAAAAACAGCAAGGGCACCAGGTAGCAGGTGATGAGCAGTGTTTTGCTTCGCAGGTCCAGCTTCCACTGGAGGGCCAATCCGTAGAGAAATGCGTTCATTGACTCCCCTCCCCTTTTACGATCTGCAGGAAGTATTCTTCCAGAGAGCCTTGGCTGACTTGGAGGTCCAGCACCTGCTTTCCCTCTGCTCGATACTGGGTCAGTACGGTCAAGAGGGTGTCACCGATGTTTTCGGTGGCATAGGTCTCGGTTCCCTGCGTGGTTTGCAGAGAGAGGGTATACCGTCTTCCCACCTGGTTTCTCAGTTCTGTGGGGGTTCCCAGGAAGGCGAGGGTTCCCTGGACCAGGATGGCCAGACGGTCACACAGGCTTTCTACCTCTGTCATGTCGTGGCTGGCCAGCAGAATGGTCTTTCCCTGCTGTTTTAGCTGGCGGATTTGCCGATGAAGGGCGGCACGGCCTTCGATGTCTAGGCCAGCGGTGGGCTCGTCCAGGAAAATCGTATCTGGGTGACCCAGCAGGGCCAGGGCCAGATGGAGCCGGCGTTTCTGTCCGGTAGAGAGGGTGTTGTACCGTTTTTTTGCTAAGTCAGGGATTCCGAGAGCCGCTAACATGGCGGTATCCACGGGAACGTGATTCCATTTGGCGAAGAGTTGGACGGCTTCCCGGCATTGGAGATACCCGGGTAGGGAGGCGGATTGCAGTTGAATCCCCCGTTTTCCAGAGACCACAATGCAGCCGCTGTCATAAGGGCGCAGCCCTTCCAGACATTCCAGCGTTGTGGTCTTTCCAGCGCCGTTGGCCCCTAGGAGAGCAAAAATCTCTCCCTGCCTGACGGAGAAGGTGAGACCCTTCAACACCTTGTGAGCCCCATAGCGCTTCTCTAGGTTGGTCACTTCAATGGCGTGGTTCATGGCTCTCCCTCCTCTGGAAAGGGCGCAATGCCATTCTGGGAAAAGTAGGCATCCAAGGCAGGACCGATAAACGCATTGGCCTGGGTTTGCGTTTCCCGCCACTGGGGGTCCATCCCCTCTGCCTGGCCCAGTTCAACGAGTTGAGGCAGCATGGACAGGTCGCCCCCTGTGAAGGTCAAAATCATGTCCCAGTACGCCTGGGCAAAGGCGGTCCCCTCTGCGCTGTCTGGTGCCACGCCAGACCTTCCCAGGGCAATGGCCCTGTCCTGCAAGGTCAGGAAGGTCTGTAGAAAGTCGGTACCGCTGCGCTGGTCGAACTGGCTGCGGATGTGGTCCAGCATTGGTTCATCAAAATGCTTGATGAGCCAGTAAAAGTCGTTTTTCATCTGGAGGTTGACGATGATGTCCGCGTATTTCTTGAAGTCCACGGTCTTCATCTGCAGCACTTCGGTGCGCAGCGCAGTCAGCTCCCGCAGGGCCTCTGTGAGGTCCTCCAGCTTTTCTCGTAGCGCGGTGGCTTGCTCATCCAAAACCTTTGCCACGTCCTCCGGGGTATCCAAGGGGATGAGACGGTTCTTGATGTCTCCCAAAGAGAAACCAAGGTGTTTCAGGGATAGGATCTGATGCAGCTGAATCAAGTCTCGGTCTGTATAGAGCCGCCGGCCACCCTCACTGATCGCAGAGGGGGTGAGCAGACCTTCCCGGTCGTAGTATTGCAGGGTGCGGACGGTCACCCCCATCTTTTGGGCGACCTCCCCTACCGTCATGTAGCCTGTAGGAATGGCCTTTTCCGTTTCCATGGTGTATCACCTCTTTGGCCTCAGTATACTACATGACGTTACGTCACGAGCAAGGGGATTTTTTGAGGATTCCAGAAAAAAGACGCGCCTGCTTCCTCTTGCGAAGCAGACGCGCCTTGGGATGGGGTTCCGTGGAATGGCGCACTCAATAGAACGTAGCCACATCCTGTTCCGGGGGAGTACCCGGAGTCAGGGAGAGGACATTGAGAATGGGGCCTTTTTTGTTATAGACCCGGTTGTGCTTGATGGCGACCTTGGCAGTCAGTTCCACCCACTCCTGGTTTTGGAGTTGTTTCGTGTCATACCCTGTGGCCAGCAAACCGGCAAAGGAGATGTCCTCCACACAGCAGGTCATAACCCGACGGCCAAAGACAAAGTTGCCGGCGGGAAGCTTTTCCGAGAGCATGGTGAAGCCACCAATCTGCAAGGTTTTCCCCTTGTATTTCTCAGGCTCTTCCGAGATGTCTTGGTACCAGATGGCATAGTTCTCCGGGGTGACCGAAATCACCGGTGCGTTGATGTCATAGGGCAGTTCATCGGGGGTGTCGTCGTAATAGACTTCCCCGCTGCGGTCCTCGTAGGCGATGTTGGTCCGGCGGCTGACCGCCCGGATGATCTTGTGGATCTCCACCTTGTCCACCCGTTCGTCGGCACGGTTCAGGACCACCATCTCGCAACTTTTCAGTTTGTCCACCACAAGGCCCCGCATGTTGGTGTTATAGGTCAGAAAGGTCTGGGAGTCAGCGAACATAAACTCCTGGTAGACAATCCAAGACTCAGGCATGTTCTGATAGAGCTGGTCGAGCATCCACATGCCATTGTACTCTACCACAACCCGCTCCACCGCGTGTTTCTTCTGGAGGCGCTCCAGGTTGGTGGGCGTCAGCTCTTCTGGATCCTCAATGGTTTCAATAAAGACATTTTTTCCGGAGAAGGTGGTGGGATCATACTCCTCCTCCCCCTCCTCACACAGGAGCAGGAGGGTGCTCTCCCCGCTGTTGAAACGGGCATCCTCCAAGGTCTCCTGAATGAATTTGGTTTTGCCTGCATCCAGAAAACCGGTAAACAGGTAAACAGGGATTTCTTCCATCATATATGCAGTCCTCTCTGTTTAGTCCAGGCAGAACAGATGGTCCAGGTCGTGCTCCTTCAGCTCCGAGCCAATGACACACAGACGGCCGGTGATGCCGGCGGGGCCGCGGCGGATGTTCTGCTCCCCGGGCACATAGTCAAAATGAATCCAGGAACCGTCGGTGCAGGGGACGATGCCCTTGGCACGGAGTACGATACCATACTTCTCCCCTTCATCTAGCCCGGCCAGCGCACCGGTTACCTCTTCCTCGGTGTACTTCCGAGGGGTTTCTGCGCCCCAGCTTTCAAAGATCTCATCTGCATCATGGTCATGGCCGCAGGAACAGCCGTCGTCGTGATGGTGATGATGGTGGTGGATATGGCCGTGGGATTCATGGTCGTGATCATGTTCTTCGTGCTCGTGGTGATCGTGCTCTTCGTGTTCATGATCGTGGTCATGGTCATGGTGATGCTCGTGCTCGTGCTCATGCTCATGCTCCTCATGGTCATGGTCGTGAGGATGCTCATGCTCTTCATGCTCGTGTTCGTGGTCATGATCATGGTGATGATGGTGGTGGGCCTCGTCGTGCTCTGCTTGCTCCGCGGCCAGGCGGGCCAGCTCTTCCTTGAGGGAATCCTTGTTCTCCATGGCCTCCAGGATCTGCTTGCCGTCCAGTTCCTCCCAGGGGGTGGTGATGATGGGGGCGTTGGCATTATGCTCCCGCAGCAGATCCACAGCGGCCAGGAGTTTTTCCTCCTTCATCCCGCCGGTACGGCTGAGGACGATGGTGGCAGCGTGTTCGATTTGGTTGTTATAAAACTCCCCAAAGTTCTTCATGTAAATCTTGCACTTGGTGGCGTCGGCCACAGTGACGAAGGCGTTCAGGGCAATGTCATGGTTGTCCAGCCGCTGCACCGCACCGATGACGTCAGACAGCTTGCCCACGCCAGAGGGTTCAATGATGATGCGGTCAGGGTGGTACTGGAACAGGACCTGCTCCAGCGCCTGTCCAAAGTCACCCACCAGGCTGCAGCAGATGCAGCCGGAGTTCATTTCCGTGATCTCCACCCCGGCGTCCTGCAGGAACCCGCCGTCGATGCCAATTTCACCGAACTCATTTTCGATGAGCACCAACTTTTCCCCTTGGTAGGCTTCCTCAATCAGTTTTTTGATCAGTGTGGTTTTTCCGGCGCCTAGAAACCCGGAAAAAATGTCAATTTTTGTCATACAAGGTTCCTCCTTTGTCGTTCCGTTGGATGAAATATCAGATGTTATGATGCGATGCCTGCCAGCGGCTGCCCTGTTGGACGTTGTCCCGGGTAAAGGCCGCTTGGATGGCATTGAGTACGTTCTTTTTATTGGCACTCCACAGGGGGGCCAATAGATTCTTTTTGGCACCGTCCCCAGTGAGGCGATGGATCACCATCTCTGGCGGCAGCACGGCCAGGCAGTCTTCTAGCACGGCGATGTATTCCTCCAGAGAGAGGACGGGGACCTTTCCTGCCCGGTAATCGTCTGCCAGGTCGGTTCCTTCTAACACATGGAGCAGTTGCAATTTAATGCCATCGGCCCCACTGTCGCCCACATAACGGGCCGTCTCCACCATGTCCTGACGAGACTCCCCTGGTAAGCCTAGGATGACGTGGGTTACGACCTCTAAGCCGGTGGCTTTCAGATCCCGAACGGCTTGGTCATAGACAGAGAGCGCATACCCACGGCGGATATACTGGGCACTGCTCGGGTGGATGGTCTGAAGCCCTAGTTCCACCCAAACTGGCTTTTTCTCATGGAGGTGCGCCAGCAATTCCAACACCTCCGGCCCCAGGCAGTCAGGACGGGTGGCGATGGACAGGGCAACCACTTCTTCCGGGGCAATGGCTTGGGTGAAAAGATGGTTCAAATATGCCACGGGAGCATAGGTGTTGGTAAAACTTTGAAAGTAGGCGATGTATTTTTCACCATGGTGCTTTCCGGAGATGCGCGCCTTGGCCTGGGCCAACTGGACTGCAATGTCTCCGCAGTGGGGAGCGGCAAAGTCGCCGCTGCCCGTTTCCCCGCAGAAGAGGCAGCCACGGGTCCCCAGCGTGCCATCCCGGTTGGGACAGGTCATACCACCGTCCAGGGACAGTTTATAGACCTTGGTGCCAAAACGGGCCTGCATTGCCTGGGAAAAGCTGCGGTACCCCATCAGTCATCGGCCAGCCGGTCTTGCTTGCCGACACAGAACATGGTGAAGGTGCCGCCGCAGAGGACTTTTCCGCTGGTGTCGCGGATCTCTACCTCCACGATGCAGATGGTGGTGCCACGGCTCTTCACCCAGCCTTCGGCGATGAGGTGGTCATCCTTCGTATTGCGGAAAAACTCAAAGCTGTTGCTCACCGTGACGTAACGCATCCCGTTGCTTCGGGCGGCCCCGCCGGAGGCGCAGTCCGCCATGGTGAGAAACATACCGCCGTGGACCGCGCCGTATAGGTTCCGGTTCACCCGCGTGAGATCAGCTTCCACGACGGCGTGGTCCCTTTCCATTTTGGTCAGACGGATGCCGTTGTGTAGCATAAAGGAGTTTTTTTCGTTGGTTGCTTGGATCATGTTCTGGTAGTAATCCATAAGGCATCCTCCCTTTCTTGGAAATTTACTTACAACAGGATAAACGTCACCCCATTGTTATAGCGGTCTAGGTCATGGTCTTGCCGGAGTTCTCCGCATCGGAGAAAGGCCCGGCGGGTGGACTCCTGGAAGATGGAAAAGTCTTCCCCGCGGATGAAATCCTGGATCTTTCCCTGCTCCCGTAATCGGGACAGATATTTCCGGCTTTCCGTCCGAATGCGTCCCCCCGTCCCGGAGGAGCCGTAGCCGTGAATGATCTTCAGCACGGTGCAGCCCAGGGCCCGGCTGTGGGAGAGCTCAAAGGTCAACCGCTTGATGGCCTGATCCACCAAGGGTTTTCCAGCTTCCAAATTGACCTCTCGCAGGAGGGACGTTGTCTTTCCTCCGGCCATGTTAGTTGCCACAGATCTTCCGGCACTGCTCCAGGAAGAAGTCAAAAATCTTTTGGCCATCCGGACCGCCGTCGGCACCCGTCATCTGCTCAGGGTGGAACTGCACTGTCCAGATGGGGAGGCTGCCGTGCTGCATGGCCTCGATCACCCCGTATGCATCCCAGGCGGTGCCGTAAAGGCCCTGCCCCAGTTTGAAATTGGCCTGGTGGTGGGAGCTGTTGACGGTCATTTCCGTGCCATACAAGTCCCCCAGCATGGTCATGATAGACAGGCGGATGGGATGAGTGCGGTTTTCCCCTTCCGGCGTTTGGGCGTGGATCGCCAACAGGTTGGGGTTCAGGTCCTGGTAGATGCTGCCCCCCAAGGCAATGTTCACCACCTGGTGGCCCCGGCAGATCCCCAGAATGGGTTTTCCCTCGTTGACACACCGGCTGACCAAGGCCAGTTCTACTTTGTCCCGGGGGATGTCAATGTCGTAAGAACCGATGTTTTTCTCGGAAAACTCAGAAGGATCCATATCGCCGCCGCCCGCTAAGATCAAACCGTCGAAGTCCATCTCTGGATCTGGGCAATGGAAGGACAAGGGCTCTCCCCCTGCCTTTTCCACGGCGGCCTCATATAGGCCGCGGCTTTCTGGGGAACGGGAAATCAGAATACGAGGTTTCACAGACAGGCCTCCTCTATGAGAATACAGCGGAAACGCTGCAAATCTTTCACATCATTATAGCACAAGGGAAAGGGTTTGAAAATCCTTTTCCCTCACATGGCAAAGACGCACCGAGTCTTCGGTGCGTCTTTGCAACGGAGCGGCCCAACGCCGTTCCGTAGGAATTAGTACATAGCGCCGCTCATATCGGCTGCGGGGGCACCTGCGCCGGTGGCAGAGGGGGGAGCCAGACGGTCGCCCACCAGAGCCTCGGTGGTCAGCAGCATGGAGGAAATGGAGGCGGCGTTCTCCAGGGCGGAACGGGTCACCTTGGTGGGGTCCACAATCCCGCTGGAGATCATGTCGCAGTACACTTCCTTGTAGGCATCGAAGCCATACCCGACGGTGTCGCTGCTCTTGACCTTCTCCAGGATGACGGAGGCATCCAGGCCAGCGTTGGTGGCGATCTGACGCAGAGGAGCGGTCAGAGCCCGGGCAATGATCTGCACGCCGGTCTTCTCATCGCCTTCCACCTGGTCGATGAGCTTCTCCACCTCGGCGATGGCGTTGACGTAAGCAGTGCCGCCGCCGGCCACGATGCCTTCTTCCACAGCAGCGCGGGTGGCGTTCAGGGCGTCCTCAATGCGCAGCTTTTTCTCCTTCATCTCGGTCTCGGTGGCAGCACCCACGCGGATGATGGCCACACCGCCGGCCAGACGGGCCAGGCGCTCCTGGAGCTTCTCCCGGTCATACTCGGAGGTGGAGCGCTCATACTCGTTGCGGATCATCTGGGTGCGCTCCTTGATGGCTGCGGAGTCCCCGCCGCCGTCGACGATGATGGTGGTCTCCTTACCAGCCTTCACCTGACGGGCAGAACCCAGCTGCTCAATGGTGGTGTCGTGGAGCTCCAGACCATAGTCGCTGGAGATGACGGTGGCGCCGGTGAGGATGGCGATATCCTGCAGCATTTCCTTGCGGCGGTCGCCAAAGCCGGGGGCCTTCACGCACAGGACGCTCAGGGTGCCGCGGAGCTTGTTGACCAGCAGGGTGGACAGGGCCTCGCCCTCCACGTCCTCGGCCATGATCAGCAGCTTCTTGCCAGCCTGAATCACCTGCTCCAGAACGGGGATGATCTCCTGGATGTTGCTGATCTTCTTGTCGGTGAGGAGGATCAGGGGATCGTCCAGAACGGCTTCCATCTTCTCGGTATCGGTGACCATGTAGGGAGACAGGAAGCCGCGGTCCACCTGCATGCCTTCCACCACTTCGCTGTAGGTCTCAGCGGTCTTGGACTCCTCCACGGTGATGACGCCGTCAGAGCCAACCTTCTCCATGGCCTCGGCGATCAGGGTGCCGATCTTCTCGTCGCCAGAGGAAACGGTGCCAACCCGGGCGATGTCGTCACTGCCGTTGACGGGCTGGGAGTTCTTCTTGATGGCTTCCACAGCGGCCTTGGTGGCCTTGGCCATGCCCTTGTTCATCACCACGGGGTTGGCGCCAGCCACCAGGTTCTTCAGGCCCTCGTGGATGATGGCCTGGGCCAGCAGGGTGGCGGTGGTGGTGCCGTCGCCAGCCACGTCGTTGGTCTTGGTGGAAACTTCCTTCACCATCTGGGCGCCCATGTTCTCAAAGGGGTCTTCCAGTTCGATCTCCTTGGCGATGGTCACGCCGTCGTTGGTGACCAGGGGGGTGCCGTAAGCTCTCCACAGGACCACGTTGCGGCCCTTGGGGCCCAGGGTGACCTTGACGGTGTTGGCCAGCTTATCTACGCCGCGCTCCAGTGCCTGGCGGGCTTCTTCTCCATAACTGAGCATCTTTGCCATAGTATATCGTCTCCTTCTATTTTAAGGTGATGGGTTGGGTTAGTCTTCTACGATCGCCACGACGTCGCTCTGCTTGACGATGGTCAGCTGCTCGCCGTCGATCTTCACTTCGGTGCCCATGTACTTGCTGGTGATGACCTTGTCACCGGGCTTCAGGATCATCTCCACTTCCTTGCCGTCCACCATGCCGCCGGGGCCCACAGCCACCACAACGGACAGGTCGGGCTTTTCCTTGGCAGCGGCGGTCAGGATGATGCCGCCCTTGGTGGTTTCTTCTGCTTCCAGGCGCTTGATCACAACACGGTCAGCCAGAGGTTTCAATGTCATTTTGAGGTTCCTCCTTCAATATATGTTCAAATTCTTTCTTACTGGTTCGGTTTAGCACTCTTTTTACCGGAGTGCTAATACAAGTATTATAATACCCTTCCTTTGCCAATTCCGCAACATTGAAATTTCTGAAAAGGAAACGGAATCCCTCTTCTTTTTTGTGCATTTTTCTGGAATCCGTTAGTTTGCTTTTTGTTTGGGCGAAACACCCGGTTTTTTCCCGTATTGATAGAGGTTACACTGCAGCATTCCGTTGTAGAGTTTTCGTTTTTTGTCGGCAGGCGCCCCAAAGGCCCGTTCAAATGCCGGATGGGCAGAGAGGACAGAAACCCGCCATCCTTTTGGCAGTCCTCTGACTGCCCTGCCAAAATCTCGGTAGAGTTGCGCTGCCATCTGCTGATCCAGCAAGCGTTCACCGTAGGGAGGATTGCAGACAATTCTGCCGTATGGTTCCTGCCGGGAGAAGGCACAGGCGTCCCCTTGGGTAAAGTGCACCAAGTCTTCCACGTCCGCCTTCACTGCGTTGGCCTGGGCCAGATGGACTGCAGCGGGATCGATGTCCCCGCCCCAGATGTCATAGGTTCCATCGTACTCTAAGTCCATGGCTTCGCCAGCCCCATCCACCCAGGTTTGGGAGGGAAGCCAGTCCCATTTCTGCGCGGAAAAGGTGCGGTTGAGGCCAGGGGCACGGTTTTTGGCGATGAGGGCGGCTTCAATGGCGATGGTACCGGAGCCGCAGAAGGGATCACAAAAGGGATCCTTCCCCCGGTAGCCGGAGAGAAGCACCAGTGCGGCCGCCAACGTCTCCCGAAGGGGGGCCTCCACACCGACTGCGCGATACCCCCGCTTGTATAGGCCGGGGCCGGTGGTGTCCAACATCAGCGAGGCCTGGTTTTTCATCAAGCTAAATTGGATCTGATACAGGGCACCGTCCTCCGGCAGCGTTTCCCGGTGGTATACGCGGCCCAAACGGGTGGCCACGGCCTTCTTCACGATGGACTGGCACGCTGGGACGCTGTGGAGCACAGAGTTTAGGCTATACCCTTTCACCGGGAACTGGCCCCCTTGGGGGATCCACCGCTCCCAGGGCAGGGCTTGCACCCCTTGAAACAGTTCCTCAAACGAACGGACAGGAAAGCTGCCGACCAGAATCAAGACCCGTTCCCCGGTCCGAAGGCGGAGGTTTAACCGGGGAATGTCTTTCGCCTCCCCCTGGCAGAGTACCCGGCCATTCTCTGCCCGGGTTTCCGCCATGCCCATGCGGCGTAGCTCGTCGGCGGTCAACCCCTCCACCCCCAGCAGGGTGGGAACTACAAAGGTGAGTTTTTCCATTGCCATCCCCTTTCTCTCTATTGATGGAAACGATCTTTCGCAGTATACGCGGTATTTGCCGCTTTGGCAAGCCGCCTGCGGAAACTTGTGCGGAGGGGGTCTTAATTTTTACCCGCTGCTTCTTAGTTTACGCTGTGGCTGTTGCTTTGCGGTGGGCACACCGTCTAAGATGGGGACCAGCGGTCCCCGGGCTCTAAACGTGACAGGATCCCGGCAAACTATGACAGCCATCGCTGCAGAAGGGAAAAAAGCGCGATAGGATGGACATGCCCCGTGTAGATCCCCCTGCCTGGGACATACTACTCCCGTATTCCATCGGAAGGAAGGTATGTCCTATGAACCTGATCCCCTGCACCGACCCCTGTATCTATCAGCGAGACGGCCGCTGCACCTTGCCCAGGGCAGGGTCCGGCGGCGCCCCCACAGGAAGCCATGGATGCGTCCATTTTCTTCCCCGGCAGCCGGCCTCACAGCAGAACCGCCAGGGCCTGGCGGATGTTCCGTACCGGGATCAACTGTAGCCCGTCCGGTGGTACGATGCTTTCCCTGCCGTGGCGCTGGGGGACCAAACACTTGGTAAAGCCCAAACGGCGCACCTCCGACAGCCGCTGATTCAAAGCGGATACCGAGCGCAGTTCCCCTGTCAGGCCCACCTCGCCGATGGCCACCACATCGGCCGGCACAGGCCTGTCCCGAAAACTGGAGGCAAGGGCTAGAATGGCGGCCAGGTCGGCCCCTGGTTCGTCCAGGTACAGGCCACCGATGACGTTGAGGTAGGCATCGCAGGTATTCACAGCAAGCCCACCCCGCTTTTCCAGCACCGCCATGAGGAGCATGGCCCGGTTATAGTCAAAGCCATTGGTACTCCGGCGTGGGGTTCCAAAGGAGGTGGGGGTCAGCAGGGCCTGCACTTCCGCCAGCACCGGGCGGGCGCCCTCCATCACGCAGGTGACGCAGGTGCCGGGCTCCTCGGTGAGCCTGCCCTCCAACAGCATTTGGGAGGGGTTGGGCACCTCTCGTAGGCCGGTGTCGTCCATTTCAAAGACCCCGATTTCATTGGTGGCGCCATACCGGTTCTTGGCCGCTCGGAGGATTCGGTAAGACATGTGCCGGTCCCCCTCGAAATAGAGCACACAGTCCACCATGTGCTCTAGCACCTTGGGGCCGGCTAAGTTGCCCTCTTTGTTGACATGGCCAATGACAAAGACGGTGATGCCCCGCCCCTTGGCCAGCTGCATGAGGGCCATGGTACACTCCTTAACCTGGGAGATGCTCCCAGGCGAGGTGGTCTGGTCCCCATGGTACATGGTTTGGATGGAGTCTACAATCACAATTTGGGGCTCCGTCTCCTCAATGGCAGCGATGATCTGCTCCAAGCTGCTCTCAGCAAAGAGGTAGAGGTCCATCTGCCCCACGCCCAACCGGTCTGCGCGGAGCTTCAGCTGCCGTTCCGACTCCTCCCCTGAGACATAGAGCACCTTGGCAAACTGGCAGAGCTGCTGGCAGATTTGCAGCATCAAGGTGGACTTCCCGATTCCTGGCGCGCCGCCAATGAGAACCAGGGAACCCTGGACTGCGCCGCCGCCCAGGACGCGATCCAGTTCAGCCAATCCAGTGGGAAAGCGGATCTCCTGGTCAAAGGTCATTTCGGAGACCCGTTTCGGCACATGGGTGGCACCTGGTGCACGGGCGGGTTTGACGATGCCCTTCCCTTTGGCTGGGGCGGGCTGTTCCACAATGGTGTTCCAGGCACCACAGGCGGGGCACTGCCCCTGCCATTTAGGGAACTCGTTGCCGCACTGGGTGCAGTAAAAAATGGTTTTGGCCTTCATACAAAGGATTCTCCTTCCTGTGCGCTCCCGCTGGTCAAATAACTGGAGGCCAGCACCATGGCAAGCTTTCTCTGGTAGGCCGGCTCCTGGAGCAGCCGGTCCTCCTCCGGGTTGGAGAGGAACCCGCACTCCACTAGGATGGCGCGGCAGGCAATGTGATTCATGAGATAGACCGAAGCGTCCACGCGCTGGACAGAACGCTTCTTTTCTGGGGACAGCGCCCAGATCATGGTCTCCTGCACCTTCTGGGCCAGGGGGCGGGAAAGGGTTTCGTCTCCCCCGTAAAACACCTGAATCCCCTGAAAACTGGTATTGGGGGACGCGTTCTGATGGATGCTGATGACGGTGGCATTTTCCACCCGGTTGATCCGATCCACCCGGTTGTGGAGGTCGGACACTTTTTTCTCCCGCAAAGTGCTGGCTTGGGCGTCGTGGATGGAGACGTCAGAGGAACGGGTCATCACAGTGGGCACCCCATAAAACCCCATGAGCTGGTCCAGTTCTAAGGCGATGGCCAGGTTGATTTGGCTCTCCTGTTGCCCTGAGATGGACACGGCGCCGCCGTCCTCTCCCCCATGGCCGGGGTCAATGACCAGGGTCTGCTGGGTCATTCGGGCAAAGGCCGGGGTGTTGGATTCTTTCCAGGACCCGAAAAACAGCAGACCTCCGATGGCCAATAGCAGGGCCAGGCAGCCGAGCCACTGCTTTCGGTGGGTTACAGTCGTGTTCAAAAGGCATCCCTCCCCTGGCACTCTATGCCAGCTGGACGGGGGGCATACCCCAGGGTGTTCGCCTCGGTTGGGCAAAATTATAGCAAAGAATCCTTCTATCTGCAATCCTACCTGCGATTCGGTTCCTTTTTCCCAACAGGCGCATACACTGGAATGAACGCGGATCCCGCAGATTCCGCGCTGCTTTTGTAAAAGGAGGTACTTCCATTGTCTAATGCAACATCTAATGGGACCCAATCCGGGAACCGGGCCGCTTGTCCGGTCGGTCAGGGTGCTCTTCCCCCCTGCGGGCCGTTTGCGGTGCCCTTTGTGGTCCATCAAAGCCCCTCTGCACCGCGGTATTCGAAGACCAAAGCCTTAGAAAACGGCACCCTCTTCCAGGAGTTGGATCTCCCCTTCCATTTAAAGGTGAATGCACCGCAGTTGGCGGACACCCACCTGAACCAGCTGCGCGCCCTGGACTTTGTGATCCAGGAGCTGAGTCTCTATCTGGACACCCATCCCAACGACAGCGAAGCCTTTGCCCTCTTCCAAAACTATGTGGAGCTGGAAAAGACAGCCCGTGAGAAATATGTGGAACAGCACGGCCCGCTGACCCAGAACGATGCCGCCCTCAGCAGCACCTATACCTGGGTCAATGGCCCCTGGCCCTGGCAGTATCCCGAGGAGGAGGTCTGAGCGTATGTTTGTCTATCAGAAAAAGTTACAGTATCCCGTCCGGATCAAGAACACCAACCCGAAGTTGGCGTCCCTGATCATCTCCCAGTACGGCGGGCCGGAGTGTCAAAGGGGAGGAAGGGAGAGCGTCCCGGAATTCGTTAAGAAAAAAATAATTTTTACTTTATCCTCTTTTCATCTTCTCTTTATTCCGACGAAAGATTCTCCTGCTATACTGTGAACCATCAAAGAAAACAAATTGTTGATAGAGAAAAAGGAGGGAAGATCATGAACATCTTGATCCTCACCGGCCAATTTGGCATGGGCCACGTGGTGGCCGCCCAAGCGATTGAACAGGAGATCCTTCGCCAAGACCCCACCGCTTCCGTTGTGGTGGTGGACATTGTAGAGCGCTGCGCGCCCCAGCTGCGCCGCCTGGTATACGGTTGCTTTGATTTCACCGTAAACTACTGCTCTGGCGTGTATAATATCCTCAACCGGATGGCGGGACACTGCAGCTGCAGCCCCATGAAGTGGACCATGGTCCAAAAGGTAGACCAGATGCTGTATGACAGCCAGGCAGACCTGGTGATCTCCACCCTCCCCCTAAGTTCTCAGTACATCTCTGCCTACAAGCAGACCACCGGGAGCAGCATCCCCCTCTATACCTATGTGACCGATATCGAGGCCCACAATGAATGGATTGCGCCAGAGACCGACTGCTACTTTGTGGGGGACGAGTCCACCCGTCAGCAGCTGCTCAGCCGGGGCATTTCTCCGGAGCGCGTTGTGGTCAGTGGGATTCCGGTGCGCCAGGGGTTCCATCCTGTCCCCCGTCCGGTGGACGGCCCCCGGGAACTGCTGGTGATGGGCGGCGGTTTGGGGCTGATTCCCCACGCCGATACGCTGCTGTCTGCCCTGGTGGCGACCCAGAATCTTCACGTCACCGTCATTACGGGGAAGAACGAGGCACTGCGCCGGGAATTGCAGCAGGCGTACCCTTCCTTTACCGTGCTTGGATACACGGACCGAGTGGCGGAGTACATGGCCAAAGCCGATTTGCTGCTCACCAAAGCCGGCGGCATTACCACCTTTGAGGCCATCCACGCTGGCACGCCCCTGTGCCTGCTACGGCCCTTCCTGATGCAGGAGGAGGCCAACGCCCGCTATGTGGAACAGCACGGCTTCGGAACGGTACTGTGGCAGAAGGGATACGAGGTGGAAACCTTGCTGGCCCTTCTCCAGAACCCGGAGGAACTGGCGGATATGCGGCAGCGGATGGCAGTGTCTCTGCGGAGTTTGGACCTGGTTACACCGCTGGATTATTTTTGGCAGAGCAGGAGGAAAGCAGCATGTTGATTCCCATCCTTTTCCTGGGGAGTGTAGCAGCGGGAAGTTATGCGTTCCTGCCGTCCACATGGCACAAACTCCGGCATAAGCTGCGGCGGGAAAAAGGGGTGGCCGATCCCACCCTCTATCTCACCTTTGACGACGGGCCTAGCCCAGAGTACACCCCAAGGCTTCTGGATCTCTTGGCCTGTTATCGGGTAAAGGCCTCCTTCTTTGTGGTGACGGAGTTTGCAGAAAAGCATCCCCATCTCATTCGGCGCATGTGCCAAGAGGGCCATTTGGTGGGGTTCCACTCTGCCCGCCATCGCAGTGCGTATTGGATGACGCCGCGGCAGACCCGCAGAGACTTCGCCAATGGCATGGCAGCCCTGCGTGAGTTGGGCATCACCCCGGTCTATTTCCGGCCGCCCTGGGGTGTGGTCAATTGGTCCTCCCTGCGGCAGATTCGGAGACACCGCCTGCGTCCGATGTTCTGGGATGTGATGGCCCAGGACTGGAAAAAGCACATCACAAAAGACGAGATCATCCGCCGCCTTCAACGGCGTACCCAGCCTGGGGACATCTTGTGCCTCCACGACGGCAGGGGTGCGGAAGGTGCGCCGGACAGGACCATTGAAGCCCTTCAAGTTCTCCTGCCCCACTGGTTGGAACAGGGCTTCCGTTTTCAGACATTGGAGCGCTATGCATAAGTTTCGTTGGAAAAAAGGATTGGCCTGTGGTGGGCTCTTCCTTCTGCTGGTGGGAATCACCCTCTGGCTTGTTTTGAAAGATCAAAACCCTGCACAGCTTTGGACGGCGGTAAAACAGGTCCGCCTGCCGCTGCTGGGGGTGGGCTTGGGATGTATGGCGGTGTATTTCTGCTGTGAGGCCAAGAACATCCAAACGGGGCTCTCCCTTTTTGGATCCCCTGCCCCATACCGGGCCTGTCTGTTCTATGCGGTCAATGGCTTTTTCTTCAGCGCAGTGACGCCGTCGGCCTCTGGTGGACAGCCCATGCAGCTGTATGCCATGTATCGGGACGGCCATGCCCCGGCCCCCGGTGTGTTGGCATTGCTCACCGACTTTTTCTCCTTCCAGATGGCGGCGGTGACTTTGGCGGTTCTAGGATGTTTCCTGCACTGGCAGCAGCTGATTTCCCTGGAGCGTGGCGTGTTGCTCTGCTTTTTCGTGGGCACTGCATTGAATCTGGTGGTGGTGGCCATCCTTTGCATCGCGGTGTTTTCCTCCCGGGTGCTGCCCGCCCTTTGGAAGGGAATCATGGTGCCCTCCCGCCGGCTGTTTCCCCAGCGGGTGCCCGCTTGGAATCAGTGGTGGGAACAGCAGTGGGCGGATCTGTGCCAGTGCCGTCAATGCTACCGCACCCATAAAAAGCAGCTGGGGAAAATGTTCCTGACCTCTCTGCTTCAGTTGACGGCCTATCACAGTGTCCCCTTCTGGGTGTACTTAGCCTTTGGCCTGAGCGGTCAGTCTGCGATAGCGGTGGTGGGGCTGCAGGCGGTGCTATTCCTTTCCGTGTCCTCGCTGCCGCTGCCTGGGGCAGTGGGTTTGACCGAGGGGGGCTTCCTCCTCCTCTACCAAACGGTGTTTCCGGCGGCCATTCTCCCCAGTGCCATGCTGCTGAGCCGCACGGTCAGTTTCTACCTGATCCTGCTCTGCTGCGGCCTGGTGATTGCCTCCCGGTTCCTCCGGGGCAGTTGGCAAGCGTTGGCGCCCCAAAAGCCACTGGCGGGAGGAGCGCAGTACTACTGGATGTAATACAAGCGACGAGAACGCAGGAGCGTCCC
>URCB01000012.1 GCA_900546255.1 uncultured Eubacteriales bacterium | reverse complement strand
ACCCACCCAGGCCTTGGAGGACCAGGAGGTTCCCTTGGAGGAGGATTTTGCAGCGCAAGTGGCTGACCGTCTTCTCCTGGATCAGATCGAGGCCTACGTCTCGGCTCTGGATGCCCAGACCCAGGCTATCTTCCGCCTGCGCCTCTACGGGGAGAGGACTTTCCCCGAGATTGCCGCGGCCTTGGAGGTACCAGAGCCTGCGGTCAAAGCCAAGTACTACCGCCTGATGGGGCGGCTGCGAAAGGAGTTTGATCCCCATGATTGACCGAGAGCCCATTCCCATGCCCACCACGGCCCAGCGGGACCGGGCCGTGGCTGCCATCCTAGCCCAGGGACTGCCGCCCCGGGAACCCCTGGGAAAGCGGATCCTGCGGACCGCCCGAACCCTGCCGCCGTCGGTACTCTTTTTTGGGGTGGGGGACTGCCTGTTCCTGGCAGTGCTTTTGGCGTTGGTGTGCCTGACCCCAGCCGCTTGGGCGGTGGCGCAGCGGGAGGCGCTGCCCTCCCTGCTGTTCCTGTTTTCCCCGGCCCTCTATGCGCTGCTGCAAGGGCTGACCCAGTGGAAGGAGGAGATGAGCCATACGCTGGAATGGAAGCAGGCCTGCAGGATCTCCCTTCCTACACTCACTGCCTGGCGGATGCTGGTGTTTGGCGGGGTGGCGGTGGTTCTGTGCGTACCGGGTAACCTGCTCCTCTGGCAGCTGCGAGGGGGGCAGGACTCCCTCCTCTGGATGCTGGCCGTGTCCTTTTCCAGCCTGTTCCTCTATGCGGCCCTCTCTCTGTTCTGCCAAAGGCGGGGAGGGAAACGGGGCGCGCTTCTGCCGCCGCTGGTCTGGGTGGCCGTTGGCCTCTTCCCTTTGGGATGGCCGCCGGCAGAGGACTGGCTGCTTCGGGTGCCTGCGGCGGTGTTTCTCCTGCTGGCTGCCGCCGGATTGGGAGGATTTCTCTGGCAAATACGCCATACGCTGCTCCTGGCCCCCGACGGAATCCATATGGAAGGAGGCAGTGATTATGCTGTCGGTTGAACATGTCACCAAACGTTATGGGAAGTTTACCGCCTTGGAGGACCTCTCCCTCACCTTTACCCCTGGGGTGTATGGTTTGCTGGCCCCCAACGGGGCGGGGAAAACCACCCTGATCAAAATGCTCACCACCTTGCTCTTTCCCACCCAGGGGCAAATCCTCTGGGATGGGGAGGACATTCAGACCCTGGGAGAGACCTACCGGGCCCAGCTGGGCTACCTGCCCCAGACCTTTGGCTACTACCCCAGCTACACCCCCCGGCAGTTTCTCCGCTACGCAGCCGCCCTCCAGCGGATTCCTCTGGCGGAAGTGGAAGGGCGCATTGCGGACCGCCTGAAACAGGTGGGCTTAGAGGAAGTGGCCGATCAAAAGATGCGGAAGTTTTCCGGGGGAATGCTTCAACGAACCGGCATTGCCCTGGCCATTCTGGGGGACCCCAAACTCCTCATCCTGGACGAGCCCACCGCTGGTTTAGATCCCCGGGAGCGGGTGCGCTTTCGCAACCTCATCCACGCCTTGGCGGCGGACCGGATCGTCATCCTCTCCACCCACATCGTCTCCGATGTGGAGACCATCGCGGGACAGATCATCCTCCTTCGGGACCATCGCCTCTACTGCTGCGCCAGCCCTGCCGAGATCTGTGCGCTTTACCAAGGAAAGGTGTTTCTTTTGCCGGCAGGGACGCCCTTGGCGCACGGGCAGACCCTCCTCAGCGAAGGGCAGGGGACCGAGGGGACCTTCCTGCGGGTACTTTGTGACCGGCCGCCGGAAGGTGGCGTGCCAGCACAACCCACCTTGGAGGATGCCTTCCTGGCCATCTATGGGGAGGGGCAGCCATGAAACGGGTGGGCTGGGAATGGCGGAAACTCCTTACCCTGCCAGCCCTGTGGGGCTTTCTGACCCTGTGCTTAGCGTTCAACGGGCTGCTGATGGCCAACGCACCGGGGGACCGTCAAACCTTTGGAGAGATCAGCGACACCGCCCGGGCTCTGGGGCAGCGGGTGGACCAGGACTTTGTGGAGGGCCTGGCCCAGCGCCCTGCCACCCCCGTGCAGGAGGCCCTGAGCCAAGTCACGGGGGAGATGACCAACGTCTATGCCGGATATGATCTGTCCGGCCTTGTGACCCGGTACCAGCAGCTGCTGTCGGCTTCTCCCACCGCCTCTGCTTGGATGACGGCGAAATACCAAGCCCTGGAACAGCGGGTGGACCACTTGGCCCAGACGGGGGCTGCCATAGACCTCTATGCCGGCCCCATGACCCACGACAGCCACCAGTTCCTCTTTGGTACTCTGATGCGGGCCATGGTAGGGGAGGGGGCGGTTCTGGGGATGCTAGCGGCCCTCTACCTTTTGGGGTATGAGAAGGTCCACCGAACCGAGGGGATGGTCTATACCACCAGCACCGGACGAAATATGGTCCGAGGGAAAATCGTGGCGGCGGTGACGGCTGGTGTGGCCCTGTACCTCCTCCTGACAGGGCTTACTTTGGGAATCTATTTCGCCCAATGGGATTACAGCGGCCTGTGGTCGGCCAGCGTATCCAGCCAGTTTAATTTCCTGACAGATGTGATGGTGCGTCGCCCCTTTCTCACCTGGGCGGACTTTACCGTGGCCCAATATCTCGTGGCCTGCCTGGCCCTGGGGGGCGGCCTCGTGGTGGGGATGACCTTGCTGGCGGCCCTATGCGGTACGTTGGTGCGCAGTGTCTATGGGGCGGCGCTGGTCCTCCTGTTGGGCTGTTTGGGCTCTCTGGCGCTCCAAGCGCTTTTGGCCCAAGGCGGGCTTTGGGTGGCCTTCTACTTGGTCGGCTTTCTGCCGGTGGGGCTGTGGCTGAACAGCGGGGCCTGGTTTACCGAGATGGGGATGAATGCCATCCTGCCCTGGCAGGAGTGTGTCAGTGTGGGGGTGATGTTCCTTTTGGTGGGTTTGGCACTTTGTGCGGCCTGCCGCCGGTTTCGTAGAAAGGATCTGGTGTAATGCGCGTGTTTCTTCAAGAGTGGAAAAAGATCTGGCGGCCTGGCATTCTGGTGGCCCTACTGGTGTTGGGCTTGGCGTATTTTTATCTGTTTTCTAATTTTTACATAGAGTACTTCTGCAATGGCCCCACGGCCCAGGCAGAGTTTGACCTGGCCTCAGAGTGGGTGGAGGCATACGGCCCCACCATGGAGCCGGAGGAGCGGCAGGCCCTGGACCAGCAGCTGGAGGAGGAGAAGGCCGCCTTTGCCCAGGAGATTGCGGACTATGGCCCAGCGGCTGCGCTGGGGATCACCACTTACGATGCCTTTGCATCCTACCAGCAGGCCTATTACACTGCCGTGCAAGAGCAAGACGGGGAGGCGGATATGGAAACCGAGCAGTTTCTCCATAAGATGATGGACAACACGAACTACTACCGGATCACGGAGCTGGAAAACTATCTGTCCGCCTATGACGGGAAAGCGGACACGCCCTGGTCCCAGCAGGAGGGATTCCTCTCCTATACTGGGGAGGAACAGGCCCAAATCCAACGGTTGGAGGACGGCGGCCGGGGCTTTTTGCCGGATGCGGTGCAGTTTTCCACCATCAACTATGCCAAGCATTTGGCCATCTGGTCTGTGCTCAGTGTTGTGCTTCTCCTCTCACCGACTTTTGTGCGGGACCGCCTCTATCACACCCGAGCGGTTCAGTGGTCCTCTCGCACCGGGCGGAGGGTTTGGAAGGTTCAGTTGGCCGCTGGCCTCTGCGGGGCGGTGGTGCTGACGTTGTGCAATGTAGTTCTGTATGCCATCCCCTTTATAAGGAAGGGGCCGCTCCGGTTTTGGGATTGCCCTCTGTTCCACTGGTGCCGTGACGATTATACCTGGTTTGGTGGTACCTATGGCCAGTATCTGCTGGTGCTGGTGGGGATGGTTCTCCTGTTGGGGGTGGCAGCCGGAGGAATGACGATGTTCCTCTCTCAGTACAGCGGGCAGTATGTGGTCATGCTCCTCAAGGCCATTCCACTGTTCTTGGTGGTTGGGGTGTTGGCGGGAGGCTTTCTGCTTAACCGGCCCTACTATTTCCGGACGATATATTTGGGGGACCAGGCAGTACCGGTGCCCCCAGGCGGCGAGGCAATCCTCTTGGGGAGCCTGATCCTGCTGAGCGTGGTTCTGTTTTTCTGGGCTTGCCGACGGCAAAACCGGCGGGAGCTATGAGGCAGAGAAGACAAAATAAGGACGCCCTTCCTAGTTCTTAGGAAGGGCGTTTCTCGTGGAGGGGATTACGCCTGCGGCGCGGCGTATTGTTCCAGGAGTTCTCGGTTGATCTGGTCCATCCGGCGCAGCTTTTCCACGCTCTCCGAAAGAAGACGGGGGTTCTTGCCGCGGGAGATGGCACCGTCGATGAGGACCTTCAGTTTTTCCTCCGAGAGTTTATTGAGATCTTCGTACAGATCTTGACCAATGTAGGAGAGGAACGAGCTCACCTTTTGGTCGTAGACGATGCCCACCAGAGGCACCCCCTGGCTGCCGGCAAAGATCAGCCCATGCAGACGCATCGAGACCACCACCTTCATACGCGAGAGGATTCCAATGGTCTGGGCTGCGGTATAGGCCTCGGTGAAGAGATAGTGGGGGGCGTGCATCCGCTGGATGACTCGCTGGGCAGCGGATACGTCCAAACGAGGTTCGATGGGGAAGAAGACGGGGGTATAGCCATAGGTCTCATAGGCATAATCGGCGGCTGCGGCAATGACTTTGGCCTTCTCCTCAAAGCTGGGCCAGGGACGGAGGACAAAACCGATGTAGTTGCCATGGACCGGAATGCCCACGCTGTCCAGAATGCCGTCCACCACATCCTCAGGGGCAGGGGGCAGGCTGACGGTGGTGTCTGCGGAGAGGGCAATTTTTGGCTTGGTGACCCCCAGAACCTCCAGCTCCTTCATGGAGTCGGGGTCCCGCAGGGTGATGGCATCCACGTAGCGGTTCATGACTTTTGTCGTCCGTGCGCGGTTGCGCTTGCTGTAGATGGGGCCAATGCCGCAGCCATACATGATCACCGGGCAGCCGTGACGTTTGGCGGCCGCCAGGGTCCAGAGATAGAACCAAAGAGAGCGGTAGGACGTCACATCCTGCATCAAGGAGCCGCCTCCGTTGATGAAAAATTTGGCCTGCTTGAAGCAGTGAACGGCCTTCCAAAAGTTGAAGGTGTAGAAGGCGTTCACCCGATAGGTCCGGCGGGTGTCAATGGGGTTGCGGGAGAACACTTGGCAGGAGAGATCCGGGTTGATGGAACGCAGTTCCCGAAGGATGGCCAGCAGGATGGCATCGTCCCCGGCGTTGCCCCGGCCGTAGGCGCCGCAGATGACCACTTGATCCCGTCCGTTTTTCTCGTAGCGGAGGATGGTTTCATAGATCTCCATCTGCCGCTGAATGGTGGCTTCAATGGAGAATTCTCGTTTGGCCTTCTCATAGAGCTTATGGCCCATGGCCTTCCGAAGGGCAGGGTCCCGGGCCAGGGTGAGCAGATGGTTGGCCAGCGCACGGTCATCCCCCGGTGGGAACAGGAATCCATTGGCCCCGTGGTCGATGAGGTAGGAGACGCCGCCGACCTTGCTGCTGATGGTGGGCAGCCCGGCCCGCGCCCCCTCCGTGAGAACGTAGGGGAAGGTTTCTGAGATAGAGGTCAGCGTGTTGATGTCCAATGCATGGTAAAAGGAATCCGTGTCGGAAACCCACCCGGCGAAGCAGACTTCTTTGGCAACCCCCAGGTCGGAGGCCAGTTTTTTGAGGCTCTCCATCTCCTCACCGTCCCCTGCGATGAGAAGCCGCAGAGGGGGGTATTCTGCATGGGCTCGGGCAAAACCTCGGATCAGAGTGGCGATGTCCTTGACAGGATTCAACCGGGCGGCAATGCCGGCGACGACGCAAGTATCATCGGCGTCCAATCCCACCGAGCGGAAGAAGGTGGCCCGGTCCATGGAGGGAGTGCGGGGGGTGAAATCCAGCCCGTTGTAAATGGCGAAAATTCGCTCAGGATCAAACCTCCGATCAATCAGCAGATCCACCATGGCGTCAGATACCCCGATGCGGTAGTCCAGCTTTCGCAGGGCAATGGTATTGATGGTGCCGTAGGTGATCCGGGACAGGGGGCGGCCCAGGTAGTCCAACCGGTAGTCACTGTGGACGGTGGACACCGTAGGCAGTCCGGTCCGCTTGGCCAGGAAGGCCGCCATCATGTTGCCTCGGGCGCCGTGGCTGTGGATGATGTCAAAGCCCTCCGCCTGTACCATGTGGGTCAATGTGTTTAAATTGCGGAAAAAGTTCCGGCCGGGGAGCACTTGGGTATCAATCCCCAAGGCCCGCGCCTCTTGGGCAAACGGTCCTTCTGTGAAACAGACCATTTTCACGGGCATACGGGGGGTCAGCCCGGCCAGGAGGGAGTGGACGTGGGTCTTGGCGCCGCCAGTGTCACCGCCGCTGATCAAATGGAGTACTTTCATGGGATCCTCCAAAAAGGTCTTGTGGAATGGAAAATTCTATGTTATTATACAGAGGTTTAAAAGAATGGTCAAGCGACGGAGGTTCTCTATGCGTGCAATCGATCAAAAAGGAAAAATTTTTGGAAAACTGAATGTGATTGACCTGATTGTCATTCTGCTCATTATCGTCGTACTGGCGTTGGTTGGGTATAAGCTGGTGTTTTCCAACGGAGCTATGTCCGGGGGAGGGCAAAAGATCGTCTACACCGTAAAAGTAGAAGGGGTCGAGCCGGAGGTCTACGAGTTTATCCAGGAAAGCCTGCCCAGCCAGCTTATGTCCTCCAATGAAATGCTGGATGCCTACGTCACCGCAGTAGAGGGGACGCCGGTAGAAAACGACACCTATCAAATGGTTTGGAATTCCAATACTGGCAGCCAGGAGCTGCAACGGGTCAGTTCTGGTACCTATGACCTGGTCTTTACCATTGAGGGTACCATTCAAAATACCGTGTCCAGCGAATTGGGCAGCCAGGAAATCCGGGTGGGCAAATCCCACATTGTAAAAACAGATCTCTTTGAGCTGGAGCATGGTGTCATCACCAGTTGTGAGCGCACCAGTTTGGGCAGCGGAGAGTAAACTGGGATCGTTGCCCCGCTTCATAAATCGTGCAAAAAAACAGACCACTCCAATCTTTGGAGTGGTCTGTTTTATGCCTAGAGTTTTGCCTGGGGAGAGGCAGAAGGGCGCTCATCTGTTTCGAGAAAAACCGAGAATTTTGTTGACATTTTTTTAAAAGGTGCTACGATAAGGGAACAAAAAGAGAGTAAGGAGAGAACCATATGCGAAAACGTTTTCCACGATGGCTGACGCTGCTGGCTGTCTTGGTGGTGTTGGTAGCTGCTCTGGGTACCACGGTATCCGCAGCGGGGAACCCCACAGAGGAACCCGGCAGCAAAATGATCGTCTGTGCAGACTGCAACGAGACAGGCCTGTGCATGACCTGCTATGGCCAGGACCCTGCGTGTTCCGATTGCGGGGGCAGCTTTCTCTGTTCCGCCTGCGGGGGAACCGGGTATGTGGAGTCCCCCAGCCATTTCTATAATACGGTGTGGGGCCTGCTCCCCCCGGTGATTGCCATTGCCTTGGCCCTGATCACCAAGGAGGTGTACTCCTCCCTGTTCATCGGGATTTTGGTGGGCGGTTTGCTCTACTCCAACTTTAGCTTTGAGGGAACGGTCCGCCATGTCTTTTTGGACGGGATCGTGGCCTCTCTGTCGGACAGTTACAATGTGGGTATCCTTATATTCCTTGTGATTCTGGGGGCCATGGTATGCCTGATGAACCGGGCCGGCGGCTCTGCCGCCTTTGGCCGGTGGGCCCAGACCCACATCAAGTCCCGGGTAGGGGCCCAGCTGACCACAGTGGTGCTGGGATGCCTGATCTTCATTGATGACTACTTCAACTGCTTGACCGTCGGCAGCGTGATGCGCCCGGTGACGGACAAACACAAAATTTCCCGGGCAAAGTTGTCCTATATCATCGATGCTACGGCGGCGCCTGTCTGCATCATCGCCCCCATCTCTTCCTGGGCGGCGGCCGTGGCTGCCTTTGCCGCAGATGGGCAGGGGCTGAACCTGTTCATTCAGGCCATCCCCTTTAACTTCTACGCATTGCTCACCATTTTTATGTTGGTGTTTATTGCCATTATGAAGGTCGACTATGGCCCCATGGCGCGATGCGAGCGTAATGCTGTGGAAAAAGGCGATCTCTTCTCAGGAGAGAATCCCTACGCCAATTTGGAGGAGGAAAACGACGAGAGCCACGGGCGGGTGCTGGACCTGGTGCTGCCCATTCTGGTCCTCATTGTCTGCTGTATCATTGGCATGATCTATTCCGGTGGGTTCTTTGATGGGGTGGACTTCATTACGGCCTTCTCCAATTCGGATGCATCGGTGGGGTTGCTGTTTGGCTCTGCCTTTGCCCTGGTGTTCACCCTCGTCTACTATGCCATCCGTCGGTCCATGACCTTTGGTACCATGATGTCCTGTATCCCGGAGGGGTTCAAGGCCATGGTTCCTGCCATTCTGATTCTGACCTTTGCCTGGAGCTTGAAGGCCATGACCGACTCCCTGGGGGTGACCTCTTTCGTCCGTGACTTTGTGTACAGCAATGCCTCTCAGGTCCAGATGTTCCTGCCGGCCATCGTTTTTCTCATTGGCTGCTTCCTGGCCTTCGCCACAGGGACCAGCTGGGGCACCTTTGGTATGCTGATTCCCATTGTCCAGAGCGTCTTCCCCATGGACAATCCCCTGTCTGTGGTCTGTATTTCTGCCTGCATGGCCGGTGCGGTCTGCGGGGACCACTGTTCCCCCATTTCCGATACCACCATCATGGCCTCGGCAGGGGCACAGTGTGACCATGTGCAGCATGTGTCGACCCAGCTTCCCTACGCCATCACGGTGGCGGCGGTGAGCTTTGTCAGTTACCTTATCGCCGGGTTCATCCCCAATGCGTTCATCGCCTTGCCCATCGCCTTCGTGTTAATGTTCCTGACTTTGCTGGCTATCAGAATGAAACAAATACGCAGAACCGTAACAGGGTAACCTGCGGAGTGTAAAACGTATGCGCTGAAAAAAGCGGACTGGCTTTTATGTGCCAGTCCGCTTCCCTTTTGGGGCTGGGGGCGAATCCTTCGTATCCTGGGTGGGTTTATCCTTCCGAAAGAGTTCTGTCAGGCCAATATACAGCAGAAATAGGCCGAACAGCTTTCGTAACACACTGGTATCCAAGGCGTTGGATAACCAAGCCGTGAGCCCAGCAGCTGCTAAGCCCGTCACCACAGCCGGGAGAATGATCCTTTGCTCCAATAGTCCATTCTTCGCGTGAGAAGGCAGGGCAGCGGCGGCAGCCGGCAGGAAATAGAGCAGATTGATCCCCTGGGCCTGGTGCTGGTCCAGGGCGGCGAAGGAGGTCAGGTAGATCAGCAGCAGAGAGCCGCCGCCAATCCCAAACGCAGAGAGGACCCCCGTGACCCCGCCGGCGAGCAGGGGGAGCAGCCAAGCCATCATCCCACCAAAGCCCTCCAGGCCCCGTAAAGGATCAGCAGGGCAAAAGCCCGTTTGAGCCAGACCACCGGGACTTTCTGAAAAACTTTCCCGCCGATAAGGCCGCCTATCAACCCGCCGATCAGATAGGGAAGGGCCTGAAGTACGTCCAAATGGCCCCGTACGTAGTAGATGACGGCAGACAGGGCGCACAGGGGAAAGATAATGGCCACGGAGTTGGCAAAGGCCCTCCGACGGTCCAGCCCGCACCGGGACATGAGCAGGGGGACCAGCACCATTCCGCCGCCCCCGCCGAAAAAGCCGTTGACGATGCCCGCTGCGCCCCCAGCCATGGCAGCGGGCATCCAAGGTTTCCAGTGTTTCAAAGCAATCGCCCTCCTCCGGCATAGTTTGCCAGGGGAGGGCGTGGTTTATACCTGGGTCAAGTCTCGGATCACAGTGCCCGCCAGGAGGAATCCCGCCACCGGCGGTACCCAAGGTGCGCTGGCGGGGACGGAACGCCGGCCGGGAGGGGGTGCCTCTCTCTGCTCGGCCTCAGCGGGGAGTTCTGGGGAAAAAACCACCTTGTGGTGGAGAATCCCCCGTCTCTTCAGCTCCTTTCGGATGACCCGGGCCAGGGGGCATCCTTCCGTTTTGGAGATGTCAGCGACTCGGAACTGAGAGGGGTCCAGTTTGTTCCCGGTTCCCATGGCGGAGAGAATGGGAATACCCCGGGCCAGGGCGGTCTCGATCAGATCCAGCTTACAGGAGACCAGATCAATGGCGTCTACGATGTAATCATAGGAGACTGTAAAAAACCGCTCCCGGTGCGCAGGTTCGTACTTTTCCGGAATCAGGTGCAGTACGCACTGGGGATGGATGTCCCGCAGGCGCGCGGCCATGGCATCTGTTTTCTCCCATCCCAAGGTAGTGTGGGTGGCTTCTGCCTGGCGGTTTAAGTTGGTCAGCCCCACCTGGTCATGGTCCACCAGGGTGAGGGCCCCCACACCGGCCCGGGCCAACGCTTCGGCGCACCAGCTCCCCACGCCCCCTAGACCAAAGACTGCCACATGTGCCTGGGCAAGCCGCTCCATCGCGGCAGTGCCCAGCAGCATTTCCGTGCGCAGAAACTGTTCGTTGTTCATCTCCAGATCCCTCCAAAAACATCCCCCCGCGAGAACGATGCCCGCGGGGGGATTGGGTCATTTACTCCAATTACTGCTGGGTGGGAATGTTCTGTCCCTCTTCCGTGAGTTCTGCGGGGTAGGAGGCCTGCAGGTCCTCGTACCATGCGTTGTAATCATCGGTCCGCAGGGAGTTGGTGGCCTGGTACTTCCAACGAATCTCGCCGAAGCTCTCCAGATAGAGGATTTGGTAGCCGGTTACGTTGCCGGAGCTGTCGGTGACTTCCACGATGGTGGTGTCCCCAGCCTGGCGGTCATCGGCAAAGAGCCAGTCGGTGAGGGTGGAGGACAGGTTGTCCCGGTTGGCATTCTCATTGAGGCCGCCGTTGTCCCGGGTGCTTTCGTCGTCGCTGTTTTCCTGGGCCAGGGTGCCGAAGGACTCTGCGGTGGCATCGCCGGACTGCCACTGCTCCAGCAGGGACTGGGCCTCGCTCTCCGCGGCGGCGCGCTGCTCCTCGGTGGGCAGATCGGTGTCATCCTCATCGTTGTGGGTGGTTTCGGCCACCACTTCAATGTTCCGATAGGTCAGGGTCTGGTAGCTGCTGTCATCCCGCTCCCGCCCCAGGAACTGGACCACGCAGTAGCCGCTGCCTTCCATCTCAATGGAGGTCACGTCTCCGGCCTGGCGGCTGTCATCGGTCAGCCACTCCTGGTAGGTGGAGGAGAGGGCGCTGCCCAAGGTGTCGGTCTGATGATTATACTCCGGATCCGTGTAGGACTCGGCGGTGTCCTCGTCGACGTGGTTCTGGGCAGCCGTGTTAAAGTCGGTGCCGCTCTGCACCTCTGCCACCATGGCATCGGCTTCAGCAGAGGCGGCATCCATGGCGGCCTGGGTCTCCTCCTCGGTGGGCTCTACGGTGTTGCCGTCTTCGTCCGTGGTGGACTCAGGGATGTCAGCATAGATGTAACAATACCGGTATTCGTAGGAGTCCAGAGAGGCGGCATTCTCCTCATAGTAGGTCTCCAGGTCCTCGTCGGAGTAGGTGAAGGAGTCGCTCTTTGACTGGGCGTATTCGTCAGCCAGAATGGCATTGGTCAGCATTTCCTCAAAGAGGGACTTGGTCATATTCCGGCCGTAGATCATCCGGAGATAGGATTCCTCAGAACCGGCACCGCTCTGCACACTGTAGGTGTACAGGGCGTCCATGTTGTCCTCCACCGACTGTTTCCCTTCCTCCGACAGGGTGTACCCCTCTTGCTCTGCGGCATCGCACAGGATGGTGACGCGCTGCAGCTGATCCAGGGCCTGCTGCAGGAAGTAGTCGGCGTAGGTGGTGCCGTCCTCTTCATTATAGGTCTGCTCCGAAGGGGAGAGAGAGGTGTCATACCCCATGTCCATGCCAAGCTGGGAGTACTGCTGTGCCTGGGAAATGTAGTTGTTGGCAACGGAGTTATAGTAGTAGGCCACCTCGGTGGTGGTATACTCATGGTCACCCACGGTGGCAGCAACAGCGTTCTTATTGCCATAGAAGAAATTGTGCCAGATCAGGAGTGCGGCCACTAGAATGACAATCACAATGCCAATGGCCCAATAGAGCTTGGCCTTCCGGCTCATTGGCTCTTTCTGTGAACGGGACTGATTCATGATGTCTGTACATCCTCCTTTATCGTTTGCGGATCAGGAAAGTTTACAAACATGGATTATACTAAAAATCGGGAAGGTTTGCAAGGGAAAAGACGAGATCTCCTGCCTTTCTCCTGGTATCGTGCAGGCAAACAGGGCGCGGCGCTGTCGTATCGGCGTGGTTCACAGGGATACGACACCACGTTTCAGCCGCAGTATGACGTCTGCTCTCTTGGCGAGAGCATGGTCGTGGGTGACCACGACCACGCATCGGTTTTCCCCATGGGCACTGTCCTGGAGAATCCCGGCGATCTCCCGGGCGGTGTCTGCGTCCAAATTGCCGGTGGGCTCATCCGCGAGGATGACCGGCGCCTGGGAGGCCAAAGCCCGGGCGATGGCCACCCGCTGCTGCTGCCCCCCGGAAAGGGTGGCGATCCGCCGCCGGGCCTCCTCTGGCGTCAGCCCCAGTTGTTCTACGAGGGGGAGGGGGTGGGGGGTTCCAGACAGGGCCACGTTTTCTACTGGGGTGAGGTAGTCGATGAGATTATAGGCTTGGAACACGAAGGACACATGGTCTCGCCGGTGCCGGGCCAGGCCGTGTTGGGCAATGTCCTCCCCGTCGAACAGGATTTGCCCTTGGGTGGGGCTGTCCAAGCCGCCCAGCAGAGAGAGCAAGGAGGTCTTTCCACACCCAGAGGGTCCTAGAATGGCGTAGAGTTTGCCCCGCTCCAGAGCGAGGGAGACGCCCCGCAGCACGCGGTGGGTTTCGTAGGCGTAATGGACATCACAGGCTTCTAATATCGGCATACAAGCCTCCTTTCTCAACACAGTGCGGCGGCGATTTCTCGGGGTTTTCGGTGCAGGATGGGCAGAGCAGCCAGCGAGACGGCTACGCAGAGGATGGCAGCCCCCACCCCGAACAGGCAGGCGATGGCAGCAGGGGAGACGGTGACCACAATCTCCGTCAAGCCGGTCTGGGTTTCAAATTGGGGGGCATACTGGTCCGATTGGGCCAAAGACACGCCGTCCCCAGAGGCAGTGGGGGCCTGGGAAACACTGGGGGCGGCAAGGGTGCTGTCCAGCAACTGATTGCCTGCCGCCTCAGCGACCAAGCCACTGACAGGGACCGACAAGGAAAAGGCAAGGACAGCCAGGAGCAGTGCTTCGGTTAGGTGCTGCGCCAAAATGTTTCCTTTGGAGAAACCCAGGGAGAGGAGAATTCCGCTCTCTCCCATTCGCTCCCGCACCCGACTGGCCAGGACCAGATAGAGCACAATGCCCCCTACCACCACAGCCAGAAGGATGAGAAGGGAGACCAGCCGGTTCATATTCTGCAAAGGTGCCGTGACGGCTTCCACGCTGCTGTTGTCTGTCGTGACGAGAAAATCTCCATCCGACAGTTCCGGAAGGGCTTCCACCTGGGCGGTGATGGACTCCAGTTGGCCGGGATCCTCCACATAGAAGGTGATTTTTTCGTAGCTTTCCGTGCCCATATCTGGCCGGGCAGTCTTTACCACCTCTAACGTGGTGAAGATGGAATTGTCCATAGACCAGTTGGAGAAGGCAGCGGTACTTTTGGAAGTGGACTGGAACAGGCCGACAATTTCTACCTCCACACAGGTGTCATCGGGATCATATCCCAGCATGGAGGCCTTGTGGTTGGACATGCGTAGGGTGATGGTGTCTCCCAAAGTAAGACCATTGGCCTGGGCCAGGTCTTGGCTGAGGAGAGCGCCGTTGGTGTCTGCTTCGGTGAGGTGCCGGCCTGCCACCAGCTCCAGGTATCCCCCGGCGAAATAACTGTCAAAACGGGTGTTGGTGCTGGCGTAGGTGGCCACTGAGGAGGAGAAGTCGCCGTATCCTGCCAACAGGCTGTCCAACCCGCTTTCACTGCTCTCGGTGTCCAACAAAGTGAGGGTTTCTCCGCTGGCATCGACAGGCACCGTATAGTTGGTATAGGTGGCGTTGTACCCTTTGATGCCGGGGACCTGTTCCTGGATACGCGCAGCCAGTTCCTCGGTCAGTGGAGTGCCGCCATAGTAGGCGGCAGAACCGTAGGATTCGACATCGTTGGTCACCCACTGGTCTGGGTCGCTGGTGTTTTGTTGTAGGGTGAACACCCCGCCCAAAGCCTGGCGGACGTTGAGCTGAGCCGTCTGCGTGGCCTCCCGTATGGCAGAGCCAGACAGGGCCAGGGTCCCCACCCCCAAACAGATCAGGAGGAGCAGGAGGGAACGCACTCGTTTTCGCACCACATACAGCAGTGCACGGTGAAAAAAAGACATAGATAAAACCGTCCTTTCCTGAGAATGGGAACATCCTAACAGAGGACGGTTTTGATTTCATATGGCGTAGATTTATTTTTGGTTTGCGGGGCATGGCGCCCTGTCGGGCTGCGGGGAGAACCGGAGTGTGGCCGCGACCCCACAGTCCGTGTTTTGGATTTGACAGGAAAACCCATGCATGGTGGCAATGGCGTGTACCAGATAGAGGCCCAAGCCGCTGCCGCCGGTGGCTTTGTTCCGGGACTTTTCCACCCGGTAGAAGGGGGTGAACAGAAATGGCAGGTCCTCTTCGGGGATGCGCACCCCGCTGTTTTCCACGCGGAGGAACTGGGGGGAGAGGGTGACCCAAACCGGTGCGCCGGAGGGAGCGTGCCGGATGGCGTTGCTGAGAAGGTTGTGCACCACTTTTTCCAGCAGAGAGGCGTTGCCGGTGACGGTGACTGGTTCGGCCAGGTTCCAGTGAAGGGTCATGTCTTTGGCCTTGGCAAAGGGCAGCAGCTCCTCGCCGACACGAGAGACCAAGGCGGGGAGGGAGAGAGACTCCATGGTGTCAGGATATCCCTCCATCTCCAGTTTGGAGATGTCCAGGATTTCCTTCACCAGTTTTTCCATGTGCTCCACCTCCCGTAGGGTTTCGGGGAGGATGGCCTGTGGATTCTTGTACTGGCCGATGCCCCAGACCATGCTCTCCACCTGCCCTTTGAGAATGGTGAGGGGGGTCTTTAGTTCGTGGGAGGCGGCGGCGAAAAAGTCTCGCCGCTGTTGGGAAAGCAGGGTGAGCCTGGCCATATCCTCCTGTAGAACTTGATTGGCTTCCTCCAGGGAGGTCATAGCGGCGGAGAGCCGCCGGGACATGGTGTGCAGACTGCGCGCCAGATCCCCCAACTCGTCGGCGCGGCCAAGGGGGCAGCTCCAGGTCATGTCCAGGTCGGCCAGCCGCCGGGCGGCCTGGCTGAGGTCCTGAATGGGCCGGACCAGCACTCGGCTGCACAGTAGTGCGCCCAACCCGGCAATGAGGAGGATCAGCAGCAGCAGAAAGGGCAGCAGATCCCCGAATGCTGCCGTAAGCTCCCCGCCAGGGGAGACGGGTGCTGTGACGGTGAGCAGGAATGGCCCCGTCTGGTCGGCAAAGGAGATTTCCGTCACGGTGCTCATGGCTTCCTCCTCTGCGTTGGATGCCGCTTGGCCGTAGGACTGGCTGCCTGTCCCGTTGCCCACGGTGACGGTTGCCTGGTATTCCTGGCAAAAGGTCTCGATCACCGTTCCAATTTCTCCATAGGTGGTCTGAGAGAGGGTATCTGTGAGCTGTTGAATCCCCTCTGTGACCCGTTGACTGGCCACCACCGTGTAGCTTTTCGGCAGGAAAAGCAGGATGCTCCCATAGATCACCAGGCAGCATAGAATCAGCAGCCCGGCCACCCCCAAAAAGACTTTGGCGCTGAGGCTGCGGTTAAGTTTCGTCCCCAAGTCGGTATCCCACCCCTCGTACAGTTTCAATGATCTCACGGCCCAGTTTTCGCCGCAGATTCATGATGTGAATGTTCACAGCCTTTTCCTCCCCCAGAAAGTCGTAGCCCCATACACTTTGCAGCAGGTGGGCCCGGGTGAACACCTGGCGGGGATGGGCCAACAGCAGGGCCAGCAGGTCAAACTCCAGCTGGGTCAGCGCTACCCTTTGGCCGTGGAGGGTTACGCTGCGGGCTTCCGGGTCCAGGCAGAGAGCGCGCCAGGTGTATTGCTTCCGCTGGGAGGATGCCGTCGGGTTCCCGGCGCGGCGCAGGACAGCTTCCACCCGCAGCAGGACCACCTGGAGAGAGAAGGGCTTGGTAATGTAATCATCGGCTTTCAGTTGGAAGGCCTTGACCTGGGCGTCCTCTCCGTCCAAAGCGGTGAGCACGACGATGGGGACCTGGGATTCCTGGCGGATTTGGCGGCAGACGGTATAGCCATCCACCTGGGGCATCATCAGGTCCAGCAGGATCAGGGAGAAGGACTGCCGGTGGAACGCCTGCAGCCCTTGGACGCCATCGGTTGCCAGTGTGACCTCGTACCCTGCTTCCGTGAGCAAAGCGTCCAGAACAGCCGCAATGGCGGTTTCGTCTTCTATCACCAAAATCCGTTGTTTCATACAACCACCTCCCAGGAAGCATACCACACCTTGGTTTTGATTTGGTTTCGATGGTATGAACGATGGGGAAAACAAAGAGAAGAGAGAACTTTTCCTTGTTGCAGGGACGCTGGTGGAGTATACTGGAACCAGTCAAGCAACCTCAACGCGAAAGCGAGAAAAAGGATAGGAGGAACCACCATGCAAGCGGTTATTACGGTCGCTACCATGCGAGAAAGTGATGCTTACACCATTGCGAACTTTGTTCCCAGCAAGACCCTGATGTACCGGGCTGCCATGGGGGTGTACCAAGCGGCCCAGTGGAAGGGGCCAGTGGGCATTCTCACCGGCGGGGGGAACAACGGTGGGGATGGCTATGCCTTGGCGGGGATCCTGGCCGACCACGGCATTCCCTGCACCATCTATCGGGTGTCGGAGACCTTCTCTGAGGACGGGGGATATTACCACACCCAGGCAGTGGAGAAAGGGGTGCCCAGTGTGCCTTACACAGAGGAAACCGACCTCTCCGCCTGTCACACCCTGGTGGATTGCCTGCTGGGAACGGGCTTTTCCGGAGAAGTCCGCGGGCTGTACCGGCATGCCATTCAGGCCATGAACCAGGCCAAGGCCTATGTGGTCAGCGTGGACATCAACAGTGGCATGAACGGGGACACCGGAAAAGGGGCGCTGGTGGTGCAGTCCAACCTGACGGTGACCATCGGCTTTTTAAAGGTCGGTATGCTCTTAGGGGAGGCTGTGCAGAAGATGGATCGGCTGGTGGTGGCGGACATTGGCATCCGTTTGATTCGAGAGGATGATTTCCTGGCCCATCCGGAGGAGGTCGTGTTTTCTCGCAGCGGTCTGTCCCTGGAGGGCCCCCAGGAAAGACTGTCCCCCGAAGCAGTGGAGAAGGCAGGCGAAGAGGGTGACACCCTTCCCGAAACAGCCCGGGCACTGGCCCTGCGCAGCGGGGGATTGATCCGGGTTTCGGGGAAATACCCCCTGGTCACCGATGGCCACCAGACCTACTTTCTGGAGGCAGAAAACGCCGCCATCCCTGTCCTGAACCTTCAAGCGTAATCCATATTGGAGCAATCAGAAAACCCGCGCCCTTACGGTTTCACCGGAAACCGTAAGGGCGCGGGCTTTTTTGTAGAACATGGTCAAATTGAGACAGAATACAGGGGAAGGGAATAGAGTGCATGGATTTCCCACAGGATGCAAGCCGTATTCACTCTATGCAAACGGGGGACGATCTTCCCTCAGACCGCTGGCGCCATGTTCAGCACGTGCTGTGCCAAGGCATCCCGTTCTGCTGGGTCATGGGTGACCAAAAGAAGGGTGCGGCCCTGGGTGTGGGCTTTGAGATACTTCAGTACAGCGGCTTTTGTGTCCCGGTCCAGGCCGGTGAAGGGTTCGTCAAGAATCAGGATCTCTCCCGGTGCCAGCACGGCCCGGGCCACCGCCACCCGGCGCTTCATGCCGCCGCTCAGGGTGCGGACGGGGGCGTGAAGGCTCTCCCCAAGGCCGAGGGCGATCAGATGCTGCGCAGCCTCAGAACGCCGTTCCTTGGAGCAGACAGCGGTGACGTTGGACAGGGCCGAGAAGTCCTCAAACAGGCGGTTTTCCTGGAACACCGCCGCCATAGGGAAGGTCTGCCCCAGAATACGTCCGCTGTCCGGCTGCTCCAACCCCAGGATGAGACGAAGCAGGGTGGTTTTCCCGCAGCCGGAGGGCCCCATGATGCAGGTACACTGCCCCCCTGGAAACCGGGCAGAGAATTCTTGCAGGACCACATGATCCCCAAACCCCTTGGTCACTTGTTCCAAGATTAAATCATTCACAGTGTTTCCACCTTTCGAAAGCCCGCCCGCAGCAGGGCCAGGAAGCCTTTTTCAAACAGGACGCTGATCACCACCACAATCACCGTCCAGGCAAACAGGTCCACGGTATTGAAGTAGACCTTGGCATCGTAGAACATTCGGCCAATGGACCCGGCGGGAATCCCGATGATCTCTGCGGCGATCCCTGCCTTCCAGGAGATCCCTAAACTTACCCCGCAGGCGGAGAGAAGATAGGGCTTGAGCTGGGGCAGCCACAGGTAGAGCACCCGTTTGGGCCAGGACAGGCGAAACACCTTCACTGCCTCCAACATCTGCCTATCCACGCTGTGGATGCTTTGGAGCACATTGCTGTAGATGATGGGGAGCACCATCAGGAAGGAGATGAAGATGGACAGCCGGGCCGAGGACATCCAGATCAGACAGATGATGATAAAGGAGGCCACGGGGATGGACTTGATCATCACCGCCCAAGGGCGGAACAGAATCTCAAACAGGGGAAACCGCCCCGCCAGGGCGCCAAACCCCAGGCCGAACCCCAGACCCAGCAGGAACCCGGCGACAATCTTCCGAAAGGTGAACCAAATGGTGGACCAAAACCCATCCTCTTGCCAGATGGTTCCCAGCCGCTGGACCACAGAGAGGGGGGTAGGCACCAGCAGCTGCTGCCCCACGGCCATAGCCAGCAGCTGCCACAGGGCCAGGGCCAAGGCCACGGCACCGATGCGTTGTAACAGGGTTTTCTGCTGAACCACCCATTCTTTTGCTCTGCCCATACGCGGCTCCTTTCCTGGAATTCTGCAATTGTTTTAGTATAGCATGGGAAACGCAAAAATGCGTTGCGATAGCAACGGAATTTTAGGGAAGAAGGGAGGACTGGGGGATTTCTGGTTGTCAAAGGTCGCCGTTTGGGGTACAATGGAGCCCATTGAAGACAGACCATAGAAAGACACGGTGAATCAACATGCTTTCGGAAGAACAACAGACACGCTTTGCTGCCTTGCGCCGCCAGCTCATCGCCCGGGAGTTTTCCCATATGAACCCCCGGCAGCTGGAAGGGGTGTTGGCCACGGAAGGGCCGCTCCTCCTTTTGGCAGGGGCAGGCAGCGGCAAAACCACAGTGCTTATCCACCGCATCGCCAACCTTCTGCGCTACGGGAAGGGGTCGGACTGCCAAGAAGTGCCGGACTACGTCACCCAGGAGGACCTGGCCTTCCTGGAGGGGTATGCCCAAACCCAGAACCCCACGGAGCAGGAGACCAGCCGGGCCAACCTCCTCTGCGCCGTAGAGCCTGCTGCCCCCTGGCAGGTGATTGCCATTACCTTTACCAACAAAGCCGCGGGAGAGCTGAAGGAGCGCTTGGAACAGAAGATCGGGCCTCAGGCCCTGGACATCTGGGCGGCCACCTTCCATTCCGCCTGCGTGCGCATTCTCCGGCGGGACATTGAGAAGCTGGGCTTCCCCTCCTCCTTTACCATTTATGATACCGACGATTCCCTCCGGGTCATCAAGGAGAGTTTGAAGGAACTGAACATGGACGACAAGTCCTTCCCGCCCCGCACGGTGCTGGGATACATTTCCCGGGCAAAGGACGAGATGCTCCTGGCCCCGGAATTCATGGACCAGTGCCGGGCCAAGGGGGATTTTCGCCTGCAAAAAATCGCCAACGTCTATCTGGCCTACCAGAAGAAACTCTGGGCTGCCGGGGCCTTAGATTTTGACGACATCATCCTCCACACCGTCCGCCTGCTGCAGCAGTTCCCGGAGGTGCGGGAGTACTACCAGCGGAAGTTCCGCTACGTCCTCATCGACGAGTACCAGGACACCAACCACCTCCAGTACCTCCTGGCGGCGCTGCTGGCAGGGGGCCGGAAGAACATCTGCGTGGTGGGGGACGATGACCAGTCCATCTACCGCTTCCGGGGGGCCACCATTGAGAACATCCTCTCCTTCGAAAGTGAGTATAAGAATGCCCGGGTGATCCGGCTGGAGCAGAACTACCGCTCCACCGGAAACATCCTGGAGGCGGCCAATGCGGTGATCCGCAACAACCGGGGCCGGAAGGGCAAAAACCTCTGGACCGAGCATGGGGAGGGGGAGAAAGTCCACTTCTACACCGCCGGTAACGAGCGGGAGGAGGGGATGTATGTGGCCTCCCAACTGCTGAAAGCCTATGGCGAGGGGAAACAGTGGCGGGACTGCGCCGTCCTCTACCGGATGAACGCCCTATCCAACCAGATTGAGATGGCCCTGAAGAGCAACAGCATCCCCTACCGGGTGGTGGGGGGCTTCCGCTTCTTCGAGCGGGCGGAGATCAAGGACATGCTGTCCTATCTCTGCGTCATCCACAACCCCGATGATGACCTGCGCCTGCTCCGGGTGGTGAACAATCCCCCCCGGGGTATTGGCGCTAAGACCATGGAGACTGCCCGGGGCATCGCCGCCCAAATGGGGCGGAGCCTTTGGGATGTCATTTCCCACGCCGGGGAGATTCCGGAACTGCAGAAGGCGGCCCCCAAGTTCCAAAAGTTTGTGGACCTGATCCGCGCCATGCAGCGCCTGGCAGAGGAGACCGACCTGCCGGAGTTTTACGAGACCCTGGTACAGGAGAGCGGCTATGCCGGGATGCTTTCGGAGAAAAAGGACAACGAGAGCAAAACCCGCCTGGAAAACGTCCACGAGCTCACCTCCTCCATCAGCGGCTACTTGGAAAACGCGGAGGAGCCTTCCCTGGGCGGCTTCCTGGACGAGGTGGCCCTGTACACAGACCTAGACGGGGTAGAAGACGCCGACAACTGCGTCACCCTTATGACCATGCACGCGGCCAAGGGATTGGAGTTTCCCGTGGTCTTTGTCATCGGCATGGAGGAGGGGGTCTTCCCCGGCTACCGTGCCATCGGAGAAGAAGAGGAACTGGAGGAGGAGCGCCGCCTGTGCTACGTGGCCCTCACCCGGGCCAAGGAGCGTTTGTGCCTGACCTGCGCTGCCCAGCGGATGCTCTTTGGACGTACCGCGGCCAACCTGCCCTCCCGCTTCGTCCAGGAAATCCCCGCCGACCGGGTGGACGCCGGCGGCCGGGTCCGCCGGCCCCAGCGGGATGCCTTCCAGGACGGCGGCTGGTCCAGCGAGGAGCGGATCTCCCAGGTTCGGCCTGCGGCGTCCCCCCGGACCCAATCCCGTCCCTCTGGGACACGGGTCCCTTCCAGCACCTATCGGAAGCCGGCACCCAAGCCCAGTCAGCCGATGCTTTCCCTGCGAAAGGGGGACATGGTTCGCCATTCCGCCTTTGGGACAGGGATGGTCCTCACCATTCAGCCTATGGGAGGGGACGCGCTCATCGAAGTGGCCTTTGACAACGTAGGCACCAAGCGCATGATGCTGAAAGCGGCGTCTCAGTTTATGAGCAAACTCTAAGACAACCGAGAAAAGCCCCCTGGCAAACAACACGGTCTGCCGGGGGGCAATGTTTCCTGTATCCTATATGAGGTGGGATTCAGGTGCGACTTGATAGCGCCAAGGAAAGTCCACAGCCTCCTCGGCATAGTCGATCCCCACCCGGGGGCCGGAGGTGATGGAAAAGGGGAGAAGGTCTTCCGGCGGGGTTACCAGGCCGATGTCCTCCAGCCGGTCGCAGACGAAGAGGGTGTCTTCCAGCAGGGAGCATCCATTCTCTGCCCGGGTGAGGGCCAGGGCCTGGCACAGTTTTCCCGGCCCGTCCAGAAAGTGCTTCCGCTGGTAGGGGGAGAGTTGGTCCATGCCCTTCCCATACCGGTTCCAGGCCAGCAGCTCCTGGCCTCCCCGGGCCTGGCCGCCGCGGATCAGGACGGCGCAGGGTTCCTCCTCGGGCTCGGTCACAAAGTTCAGGCAGTGGTACATACCATAGATGAGGTAGATATATGCCGTCCCTGGCGGGGCGAAGAGGGTTTCTGTCCGGGCGGTTCGGCGGTAGTTGTAGGCGTGGCAGGCCTTGTCGATCCGACCGATGTAAGCTTCCGTCTCTGTGATTCTTATGACCAGAGGCCTTCCATCCTGCATCCGCACCAGATAGCGTCCCAAGAGGTCCTGGGCCACCTGGCAGGTATCTCGGTTGTAAAAGGAACGGTTGCATTTCATAGGGCACCGCCCTCCTTCCACAGGATCGCTTCCGGCGGTGGTTCCAACCCGCACACGGAAGCCTGCCAGCCTTCGCCGCAATAGGATCCGAACGAAAGGCCTGTGGCAGGGATGTCTTGCTTCCACTGGGGTTTGAGGCCTTGGCCGGTGTATTTGCACCAGGCCTCCCGTCGGGTCCACAGGGCGTAAAAGGCGGGCCAATCGCCGCCCATCCTTTGGAAGACGGTATATTCCCTCTCCGTCAGGGCATACCGGGGCAGGGAGGCGCCTCGGGGGCGGATCTGCTCAATGTCCACCCCCACAGGGAGGGTGGAGAGGGCACACACCGTCAGCGGCCCGCTGTGGCTTAGGTTGAAGTGCAGACCGGGGTATTGGGGGAAATACGGCTTGCCCAACGGGGTGCGGGCCAGCGGGGGGAGGGCAGCAAACCCATGGGTTTGCTGCAGGGCCCACAGAAGGAGTTTTTGGGGATTGCCATCCCGAGAACCGTAAAGTGCAATCAAAAAAGCCGCCTCCCTTCGGGTGCATTTCCAAAGAACCGGGGAAAAGCGGGCGGAAAGGCTTGCCAATCTCCGGGGGATTGGATTATAATAACGAACTGATCCAGAAATTTTGCAGAGAAGCGCAGGTTTTTGCCGCGCTTGGTTTATATTATAGCGGAAGGGAAAAGGTGTGTAAACCACAATGGCAAACGATCGAATCCATGATTACATTGTACCCGGGAAACGGGCGCATTTGGTGGGGATTGGCGGAGTGTCCATGTCCCCCTTGGCAGAAGTGCTCCACGGAGAAGGCCTGATCATCACCGGCTCTGATATGAAAGAGAGCCCGGCGGTAGACCATCTCCGTTCCCTGGGCATCCCCGTGGTCATCGGCCACCGGGGGGAGAGTGTGGAGGGCAAGGACCTGGTGATCCGCACCGCCGCTGTCCACGATGATAACCCGGAGATCGCCGCGGCCCATGCCCTGGGCATTCCGGTGTTCGAGCGGGCCCAGGCCTGGGGATCCATTATGCGGCGGTATGAGAATGCCCTGTGCATCTCCGGCACCCACGGCAAAACATCCACAACCTCGATGTGCACCCACATTGCCATGGCGGCCCGGATTGACCCCACGGTGATGATTGGCGGTACCCTCCCGATCCTGGGCACCGGCCACCGGGTGGGGAAGGGCAAAACCATTATCTTGGAGTCCTGCGAGTACTGCAACTCCTTCCTGTCCTTTTATCCCACCGTAGCGGTGATCCTGAACATTGAAGCGGACCATCTGGACTTTTTCAAGGACCTGGAGGATGTGGAGCACTCCTTCCGGGCGTTTGCTGACCTGGTGCCCCCAGGGGGTACCGTCCTGGCCAATGGAGAGGACGAGAATACCATGAAGGCCCTGGAGGGGAAGGAAGGCGTGCTCACCTTCGGCCTGGAGACCGGCAACTTCCATGCCAAAAATCTCACCTGGGATCATGGGTTCCCTACCTTCGACCTGGTGTGGGATGAAAAACCGATGGCCCACATCACCCTCCAGGTGCCTGGAGAGCACAACGTGAAGGACGCCATCGCCGCCGCTGCTGCGTCCTTGATCCTGGGGATTCCCGGCAATGCCATTGCCCAGGGGCTGAAGGATTTCCGGGGCGCCGGCCGCCGGTTTGAGTTTAAGGGTAAGGTAAAGGGGGCTGCCGTCTATGATGACTATGCCCACCACCCCGGGGAACTGAAGGCCCTTCTGGACACGGCTGCCACGTTGGGGTATGACCGGGTGATCTGCGCCTTCCAGCCCCATACCTACACCCGCACCAAGGCCCTTTTCCCGGAGTTTGTCCAGGTGCTCCAGCAGCCGGACATCACGTTCTTGGCAGAGATTTTTGCCGCCCGGGAGAAGAACGAAGTGGGCATCACATCCCAGGATTTGGCCGATGCGGTCCCTGGGGCCAAGGTGGCCAAAGACTTTGAGGAACTCACCAACTGGCTCTACGACTTGGCCCAGCCGGGGGACTTGATCCTCACCGTAGGGGCTGGGGATATTTATACTGTGGGGGAAGCCCTGGTCCGCCGAGGCCAGGAATCCGCCACCTGATGCGTTGTGCGCGGCGGAGGGATGCTCCCTCCGCTGTGCTGATTTTTCTCCCTTTTTGTGGAGGACGGTTTAGAGAGGATACCATATGGAGACAATGAAGATACATGAGATCCCCGGCTTTCGGTTCGGTCAGGTGGAGGATCTGGAAGGCGGCACGGGCTGCACTGTAATCCTCTGCCCGGATGGGGCGGTGACCGGGGTGGATGTCCGGGGAGGCTCCCCCGGCACCCGGGACACGGATGCACTGAGCCCGGTGTGTAACCGGGAAGTGGTCCACGGAGTGGTGCTCACCGGGGGCAGTGCCTTCGGGCTGGATGCTGCCGGTGGCGTCATGAAAAAACTGGAGGAAGAGGGCATTGGCCGGGATGTGATGGTCACGGTGGTGCCCAACGTGTGCGCTGCGGTCCTTTTTGATCTGAAGTTTGGGTCTATGGCGGCCCGGCCAGATGTGGCCATGGGGTATGCTGCCTGTGAGGCGGCCCTCCAAGGAAACCCAATCCAAGAGGGAAACGTTGGGGCCGGCACGGGCTGCACCATCGGCAAGATCAGAGGCCCCCAGTATGCCATGAAGGGCGGGCTAGGCACCTGCGCCTACCGTCAGGGTGACCTGATGGTGGGGGCGGTGATGGCCTGCAACGCCATGGGGGACGTGGTGGAGGATGGAACCATCCTGGCCGGGGCCCGCAACGATGACAACACCGGCTTTGCCGGTACGGAAGAGTGGCTCATCCAGCACAGCCAGCGCCAGCGGGACATTTTCAGCGGCAAGCTGGTGGGGGAGAACACTGTCATCGGCTGCGTGGTGACCAACGCTGCCCTGAACAAGGCCCAGGCCGCCAAATTGGCGGCGGTGGCGCAAAACGGCATTGCCCGGGCGGTTCGTCCGGCCAATGCGACCTTTGACGGTGACAGCCTGTTCGCCATGTGCCATGGCACGGTTCCGGCAGACCCCGATGCCGTGGGGATTCTGGCCGCCCGCGCTGTGGAGGAGGCCATCCGCCGGGGAATCCGCGCGGCAGAAACCCTCCACGGCCGCCCCGCCTGGCGGGACCTGCCCTTTGTATCCCAATCTACCTGAACCTAGGAAAGGAGAAGTTATGCAGAAAGTATCTCAATTGCCCTACCAGCGTGTCTCCATGGAGGCGTTCGCCCAGGAGATCCAGGGGATTATCACCCAGGTAAAGGAAGCATCCTCTGCCCAAGCGGTTATGGCAGCCCGGGACCAGTGCAACCAACTGGTGATCCGTTGGCAGACTGCCGAAGCCCTGTCCTATATGCGCTACAGCATCAACACGGCCGATCCCTTTTACCTGGCGGAGAAGGACTACTATGATGAGGTGGGGCCCCAGGCACAGAACTACCTTTTGGAGTACACCAAGGCCATGCTGGCGACTCCGTTCCGACAGGAATTGGAGGAGAGTGGGGCGATCATCCCCCTGGTGTTCCGTTCCTTCGAGGTGGAGCTGAAATCCATTTCCCCGGAAATCATCGAGGATATGGTGGAGGAGAACCGGGTGGTCAGCCAGTACTCCCAGCTGATGGCGGGGATGGAGTTCGAGTTCCGAGGGGAGAAGCTGCCCCGTCCCATGCTGATGAAATACGCCAAGTCCCCGGACCGGGGCACGCGTAAGGAGGCCTATGAGGTTCTGGGCAGAACCCTCCAAGCACACAGCGACCAGCTGGATGGTCTGTTTGACCAGTTGGTGCACATCCGGGACCGCATGGCGAAAAAGATGGGCTATCAGAATTTCGTGGAGCTGGGGTATTACCGAATGGGCCGCCTGTGCTACGGCCCAGAGGAGGTCAAGCAGTTCCGAGAGAATGTCCGCCGGGATATCGTCCCCCTGGTCGCTAAATTACGCACAGAAGTCGGGGAGCGGTTGGGGGTGGACACCCTCCGCCTGTACGACTACGACCTCATCTTTCCTCAGGGGGACCCCGTTCCCCAGGGGGGGAAGGAGGCCATCTTCGCTGCGGCCCAGGCGATGTACCATGACATGAGTCAGGAAACCGGGGAGTTCATTGACTTTATGCTGGAGACAGAGGCGTTTGACGTGGAGTCTCGGAAGAACAAGTGGGGGGGCGGATACTGCACCAGCTTCCCGGCGTACCATCAGCCCTTCATCCTGGCCAATTTCAACGGCACGGCTGGGGATGTGGACGTGGTCACCCACGAGGCCGGCCATGCCTTCGCCGACTACAAGACGGCGGAGAACCCCTATGTGGTGGAACTGGGGATCGGAGGGATGGAGACTGCCGAGACCCACTCCATGAGCATGGAGTTCTTTGCGTGGCCCTATATGGAGCACTTTTTCGGGGACGATGCCCAGCGCTATCGCTATATGCACCTGCTGGATGCCCTCTCCTTCCTGCCTTACGGTACCATTGTGGATGACTTCCAGCGGCAGGTCTATGAGAACCCAGATTGGACCCCCGAGGAGCGCAAGGCCGCTTGGCGGGCCCTGGAGGCGGATTTCCGTCCCCACATTACCTTCGACGGCATCCCCTATCTGGAGGAGGGGACCCGCTGGCAGTACCAGATGCACATCTACGAAACCCCCTTCTACTATATCGACTACTGCCTGGCCCAGACCGCAGCGCTCCAGTTCCTGCTGGAGTCGCAGAAAGACTATGACGATGCCTTCCGCCGCTACGTCCACTTCCTCTCCCAGGGCGGGGAAAAGGTCTTTACGGATCTGCTCCAGGAGGCCGGCCTGCGTTCCCCCTTCCAGGAAGGGGCGCTGCGCCAGGTGGCCCAGGAGAGCGAAGCCCTTTTGCGGAAACTACAGTCCGACATTGAGAAAAAAGCATAACCCCTCAATAGGAACAAGGCCACTGGCAATCCGCCAGTGGCCTTGCGCTTAAAAGGGGAGGAGACAACTTCTGCACATTTCGACTGGGTCAATTCACTGAGAGAAAAGGGCAACCTCTTGCAATTTGCTTTGGATTTGATACAATAAAGTTGCCACACTTGAGATCCAGCGGGGTTTGGTCGGGTCCCATCTTGACTTTCCGTGGCGGACATGCTACAGTAACAGTACGCACTAAGGGTTTAAAGCTGTAAAGGTTCAACGAACCCAGCGGCCTTTTTGTCCCAACAAAAAGAAAGGACCGTCCCACTATGCCTGTAACTGATTTTTTGGAACGCAATGTTAAGCTCTACGGGAATGAAACTGCCCTGGTGGAGCTCAACCCGGAGATGAAGGAGACCCGCCGCATCACCTGGAAGGAGTATGACCTCATCCAGCCCACCACCGACGAGCCCTACCGCCGGGAAATCACTTGGAATGTCTTTAACGAAAAGGCCAACCGGTTTGCCAACATGCTCCTCTCTCGGGGGGTGAAAAAGGGCGATAAGGTGGCCATTCTCATGTATAACTGCCTGGAGTGGCTGCCTATCTACTTTGGCATCCTCAAAGCAGGGGCTTTGGCAGTGCCCTTTAACTTCCGCTATTCCGCCGAGGAGATCCAGTATTGCGCAGACTTGGCAGAGGTCCAGGTCCTGGTGTTTGGCCCGGAGTTCATCGGGCGCATTGAAAGCGTGGCGGAAAAGCTCAGCAAGGGCCGCCTGCTGATTTACGTAGGGGACAACTGCCCCACCTTCGCAGAAAGCTATCGGGAGCTGGCGGCGGACTGCTCCTCTGCCCCGCCTCAGGTCCTCATCACCGACGATGACGATGGGGCGATCTACTTTTCCTCCGGCACCACGGGCTTTCCCAAGGCCATCCTTCATAAACACCGCAGCCTGACCCAGGCAGCGGAGATGGAGCAGAAGCACCACCAGATCACCCACGAGGACACCTTCCTGTGCATCCCCCCCCTGTATCATACCGGTGCTAAGTTCCACTGGATGGGCAGCCTCTTTGCCGGGAGCAAGGCGGTGTTGCTGAAGGGAACCTCTCCAGAGATTATCTTGAAGGCGGTCTCCGACGAGCAGTGCACTGTGGTGTGGCTGCTGGTGCCCTGGGCCCAGGATATTTTGGATGCCCTGGACCGCGGGGATGTGAAGCTCTCCGACTATAAGCTGGACCAGTGGCGGCTGATGCACATCGGCGCCCAGCCGGTGCCCCCGTCTTTGATCCGGCGGTGGAAGGAATACTTCCCCCACCACCAGTACGACACGAACTATGGTTTGTCCGAGTCCACCGGTCCGGGCTGCGTCCACTTGGGCATGGAGAACATTCACAAAGTGGGCGCCATCGGCGTCCCTGGCTATCGCTGGGAGGTCAAGATTGTGGACGAAAACGGCAACGCTGTACCCCAAGGGGAAGTGGGGGAGCTCTGCGTCAAAGGCCCTGGCCTTATGACCTGTTACTACAACAACCCCGAGGCGACGGCGGAAGTCCTGAAGGATGGGTGGCTCTACACCGGTGACATGGCCATGCAGGATAAAGACGGATTCTACTTCCTGGTGGACCGGAAGAAAGACGTGGTGGTCAGCGGTGGCGAGAATATTTATCCCGTCCAGATTGAGGACTTCCTCCGCACCAACGACAAGATCAAAGATGTGGCTGTCATCGGCTTGCCCGACAAGCGTCTGGGTGAGATTTGCGGCGCTGTCATTGAGCTCAAGCCGGGAATGACCTGTACAGAGGAAGAGATCCAGGATTTCTGTATGGACCTGCCCCGTTACAAACGGCCGAGAAAGATTATCTTTGCAGAGATTCCCCGTAATGCTACCGGTAAGATTGAAAAACCCGCCCTGCGCAAGCGGTACGGTGCGGAACATCTGGTGGCCCAACAGAATAGAAGCTAACATCCAGGCACGGTTTGCATCGCAAAGGAGGGTGGCAGCATGCCAAGAGCAAAGAAAAAAGAGCGCAGCATGGATCTGTACGAACACATTGCCTCGCTGAATACGGTGGAGGAGTGCTGCCGTTTCTTCGATGACCTGTGTGCCATTACGGAATTGCGTGCCATGGAGCAGCGCTTTGATGTGGCCAAAATGCTCCACGCAGGGAAGGTGTACACGGCCATCCTGCAGGAGACAGGCGCCAGTTCTGCTACCGTCAGTCGGGTGAACCGTGCCTTAAACTACGGCACGGGCGCCCTGGGCGAAGTGATGGACCGGGTGGAAGCCAGTAAGGCCGGCGCATTACCAGAGAAATCCTAAGAAATTAAGAAAGCAACAACACGGAGGAATGTATGAAGGAACTGATGTTGGGCAACAAAGCCGTTGCCCGTGGACTATATGAGGCTGGGTGCAGTGTGATCTCCAGCTATCCCGGCACCCCCAGTACAGAGATCACAGAGGAAGCGGCCAAGTATCCGGAGATCTACTGCGAGTGGGCCCCCAACGAGAAGGTGGCGCTGGAAGTGGCCCATGGGACCACCGTGGGGGGCAAGCGGGCCGCCTGCTGCATGAAGCATGTGGGCCTCAATGTGGCTGCAGATCCCCTGTTTACCATCTCCTATCAAGGGGTGGAGGCCGGGCTGGTAATCTGTGTGGCCGATGACCCGGGGATGTTCTCCTCCCAGAACGAGCAGGACTCCCGGCACTATGCCATTGCTGCCAAGATCCCCATGCTGGAGCCCTCTGACTCCCAGGAAGCGCTGGACTTTACGAAGGAGGCCTTCCGCCTCTCGGAGGAATACCATACCCCCATCCTTCTGCGGATGTGTACTCGGATCTCCCATTCCCAGAGCATTGTGGAAGTGGGTACCCGGGAGGAAGTCCCCGCGAAAGAATACGTGAAGGACACCCAGCGGGTCATGATGACCACCAACTCCCTAAAAGCCCACTACCGGGTGGAAGAGCGTACCCAGGCGATGACCCAGTTTGCAGAGACGACCCCCCTGAACCGGATGGAGATGGGGGAGGACACCTCCATTGGCATCATCACCTCTTCCACCAGCTACCAGTACGTCCGGGAAGTGTTTGGGGACAAGGCCTGCGTGCTGAAGCTGGGCCTGTCTTGGCCCATGCCTGTGGAGAAGATCCGCACCTTTGCTGCCCAGGTGGACAAGGTTCTGGTGGTGGAGGAGCTGGAGCCTATCATTGAGAACCACTGCCGGCAGATCGGGGTGGCCGTCACCGGGAAGGAAGTCATCCCTATGGTGGACGAGCTTACTCAGGGAAGAATTTCCCGCTGCCTGGGCCGGCCGGAGAAGGCCGCTGTGGCGCTGGAGGATGAGATCCCGGGCCGTCCCCCTGTGATGTGCGCTGGATGTCCCCACCGCGGCGTGTTCTATACCCTCTCAAAGAACAAGTGCATGGTGTATGGCGACATCGGCTGCTATACCCTGGGGGTTATGCCGCCGCTGAACGCCATGGACCTGAACGTCTGTATGGGTGCCTCCTGCTCCGGCCTCCACGGCTTTAACCTGGCCGGCGGGGAGAAGACGGAGAAGCACAGCGTGGCCGTCATCGGGGACTCCACCTTTGTGCACTCCGGCATTACGGGCATCACCGACATTGCCTATAACCAGACAAACTCTACCATCATCATCCTGGACAACTCCATCACTGGCATGACCGGCCACCAGCAAAACCCCACCACCGGGAAAAACCTCCGGGGAGAGCCTGCTGGGAAGGTGGATTTGGAGGCCCTGTGCCGTGCGGTGGGCTTCCGCCGGGTTCGGGTGGTGGATCCCAATAACCTCAAGGAAATGGACAAGGCGCTGAAGGAGGAGCTGGCCGCGGAGGAGCCTTCGGTAATCATCACCCGCAGCCCCTGCGTGATGCTCAAGGAGGTCCCCAAGGCTCCGCCTCTGAAGGTAGACCTGGAAAAGTGCAACGGATGCAGCCTCTGCATGCGGATCGGCTGCCCCGCCCTCAGTCTCCGAGGGGACCACGTGGAAATCGACAACACCCAGTGCATTGGCTGCCAGGTGTGCATGCAGATGTGCCACCGGGACGCTTTGATCGTATAAGGAGGAAGAGAACGTGGAAACTGTCAACATTATGATTGTAGGCGTAGGCGGTCAGGGCTCCCTGTTGGCCTCTAAGATGTTGGGCCATTTGCTGGTGAATGCAGGCTATGATGTCAAGGTCTCTGAGGTCCACGGCATGAGCCAGCGGGGCGGCAGCGTGGTAACCTATGTCCGCTTTGGCGACAAGGTGTATTCCCCCATCATCGACAAGGGGGAGGCGGATTTCATCGTCTCCTTTGAACTGCTGGAGGCGGCCCGTTGGCTGGAGTACCTCAAGCCCACCGGCCGGGTGGTGACCAACACCCAGCAGATGGAACCCATGCCGGTCATTGCAGGCCTGGCCACCTATCCGGAAAACCTGGTGGAGAAGATGCAGGCCAAGGGCATCCAGGTGGATGCCATGGACTGCCTCTCTCTGGCGGAGGAGGCGGGTTCTTCCAAGGCGGTGAATATGGTTCTAATGGGCCGTCTCTCCCATTATTTCCCCAACATCGCCCCGGAGGCCTGGCAGGCCTCTCTGGAGGCCAATGTGCCTGCCAAGGCGTTGGACATTAACCGGAAAGCCTTTGCGTTGGGGCAGAAAGGCTGAGTTTCTTAGGAACAAACAGGCGCGGCAGCGAATCTCGCTGCCGCGCCTGTTGTCAGTTGTGGGGGTCTATATGTTCGGAAGCGTTGTCCTGAGGGGGAGAGGGAGTGGGGGGTGGTGCTTTTTTCGGGGATTTGGACTCCTTCAGGACGCTGTGCAGCCGGTGACTGATCCATTTTCCAATCCCGATCCCAAACAGCGTACAGCCCAGGCAGAGGATGACGAAGGATACTATGGCGTATCGATCCTCCTGCTGCCCTAAAAAGAGGAGTAGAACAAAGCCCACGAAGAGGAGAAAGATACCAAACAGGGCCAGAAAAGGGGTGAAATCATGCTTTTTCATAGGGCGTGCCTCCGGGAGAGAATGGAACGTTCCCTGTCAGTATAGGCGGAAGGGGAGGCGCTGTCAAGCCGCAAAGCGGGGCAGGACTCACATCTCCCTTTCGTATTTGACCCGATAGTAGACGAAGCATCCCAGCACAAAGAGGTAGGCCGCTGTAAAGAGCAGGATCACCGCCGTCTCTGCCTGCATAAGGACAAAGGAGACCATCAGCGCCCCGTTGAGGTAGAGCATGATGTCAAAGGCTTTCCCTTTGGCCAGGTTGGCCAGGGTGACGTTGCGCTCGTCATTCTGCTCAATTTCCAGTTGCTTCTGGATTTCTGGGGCACCTTTCAAGGCGCGCAGGCTGAGCAAATCTCCTGCACCATGGCCAAAGAGGCCACAGCCCACGCCGATACAGACGAAGGGGAGAACCGCCAGGATCCCTTGGGCTTCGCTAGGCCGCTGCAGCAGAAGAAAACCGGCGGCAGCCAGCAGGATGCCAAGGCAGACTTTGATGCTGTCACGGGTACGTTGTTTCATGGTGCATCCTCCTCGTAGATGAAAATATCCTCGATGGTTAAGTCAAAATAGCGGGCGATCTTGAAGGCCAATAGGATGGAAGGGTTGTACCGCCCCCGTTCCAGGGAACCGATGGTCTGCCGGGAAACCTCCAATGCGGCGGCCAATTCTTCCTGACTGATGTTGCGTGCCTTTCGCAGTTCTTCCAGGCGATTCTTCAAAAAGGAACCTCCTTTCTTGGGAATGGAAAGGAAACTTTCCGTATCAGGGAAGGGATTTGCCCCCGAAGGCATGGGGGCAAGATGGAAAGTTTGCTTGACATCTTGAGGATACCATCTTCTCCTCGGGATGTCAAGGAAACTTTCCATTTCTTTGAAAGAATTCGCCCCCGGGCAGCAACCCGGGGGCGAAGGATAGGTAGATCCGTAGAAACCTCACTCACTGAGGGAATTCTTCTGGGAGACGGGGGTTTTCTTCTCATAGCAGGCAAAGGCCTCGTTGACCATATCTGCATCGGGTTTCCGGGTGAAAAGGCTCACCACTGGAACAATGACCAACCCGGCCAGCATCACGAAAGCCCCGCAGTTGATGGAGGACTGGAGCAGAGCAGGGAAGGCGAAGAGCCCTGTGGCGTTGGAGAGCAGGTTCAGGGACATCACGCCGGCGCCAAAGAGGAAGGAGGCCCAGCAGGCGGCCTTGGTGGCCTTTTTCCAATAGAGGCTGTAAAGGAAGGGGGCCAGGAAAGCGCCGGCCAGCGCCCCCCAGGACACGCCCATCAGCTGTGCGATAAAACTGATGGAATACTTGTACTGGATAATGGCGATGACCATGGAGATGATGATAAACACCACAATGAAGCACCGGATGATGAACACGGCCTGGAAGTCGTTCATTTTTTTCACCATGTTGCCCTTCAACAAATCTAACGTGATGGTGGAGGAAGAGGTCATCACCAAGGCAGACAGGGTAGACATGGAGGCCGAGAGGACCAAGATTACCACAATGGCAATGAGCAGTTCCGGCAGGTTGGACAGCATGGTGGGGACGATGGCATCGTACCCCTCGGTGGCCACATCTACTTGATCGGAGAAGAGCCGGCCAAAGCCGCCCATGAAGTAGCACCCGCCGGACACCACCAGGGCAAAGATGGTGGAGATGACAGTGCCCTTATGGATGGCATCCTCGGACTTGATGGCGTAGAACTTCTGCACCATCTGAGGCAGGCCCCAGGTCCCTAAGCTAGTGAGCAATACGACGCCGAGCAAATTGACGGGTTCTGGTCCGAAGAAGGAGGCGTAGATACCGGGAACGTCGCCGTTGGTGGTGGTGGAATCCGAGACAGCGGCTAGATTGTGCAGGGCCTCGCTGAACCCGCCCTGGGTATTTAGAATGGCGCCGACCACAGCACAAATGCCCACCAGCATGATGCAGCCTTGGACAAAGTCGTTGATGGCGGTGGCCATATACCCCCCGGCGATGACATAGATCCCTGTGAGTACCCCCATAAGGATGATACACACTGTGTAGTCGATGTTGAAGGCCATTCCAAACAAGCGGGACAAGCCGTTGAACAGGGAAGCGGTGTAGGGGATCAGGAAGATGAAAATGATGATGGATGCGCCGATCTTCAGCGACGGGCTCTGGAAGCGCTGTCCAAAGAATTGGGGCATGGTGGTGGAGTCAAAGTGCTGGGTCATGATGCGGGTCCGGCGCCCCAACACCACCCACACCAGTAGGGAGCCCAAAATGGCGTTGCCAATGCCGGCCCAGGTGGCGGCGATGCCGTATTTCCAGCCGAACTGTCCGGCGTAGCCGATGAACACCACGGCGGAGAAGTAGGATGTACCATAGGCAAAGGCGGTGAGCCACGGCCCAACAGACCGGCCACCTAATACGAAATTGTTGATACCACTGGTGTGCTTTCGGCAGTAAATGCCGATGGCCACCATGACTCCGAAGTAAATCACCAAGAGTGCGATTTTCAAGGGAATCCCTCCATTCTCTCAAACTTTAATGCTTTCAAACTTTAACACCAAAAAGCTGAAAAGTCAAGAAGTTTGCGGAAATTCCCGAAAAAATCCCTCTGCACCGGAAAGGGGTGCAGAGGGATTGGGTGTGTCTGCAAGGACGGACCTTATTTCGTGGCCCAGTTACCCGTGGCGACCGCCGTAAGATAGGCATTGATGAACCCGTCCAAATCGCCGTCCATGACGCCGTTGACGTTGCTGGTCTCGTAACCTGTACGGGTGTCCTTAACCAGGGTGTAGGGCATGAAGACATAGGAACGGATCTGGCTGCCCCATTCGATCTTCAGCTGGACTCCCTTCAGGTCGGAGATTTTCTCTGCCTTTTCCTGCATCTGCAGTTCCACCAGTTTGGCGCGGAGCATTTTCATACAGTTGTCCCGGTTTTGGAACTGGCTGCGCTCTGTCTGGCAGGAGACCACTACGCCGGTGGGGATATGGATCAGCCGGACGGCAGAGGAGGTCTTGTTGACGTGCTGGCCACCGGCACCGCTGGCCCGGTAAACCTGCATCTCAATGTCCTCCGGACGGATTTCCACTTCCACATCATCCGGCAAGTCGGGCATGACTTCTACGGAGGCGAAGGAGGTCTGCCGCCGAGCATTGGCATCAAAGGGAGACACTCGTACCAGGCGATGGACACCGTGCTCCCCGTGGAGGAAGCCGTAAGCATTCTCGCCTTCAATCATGATGGTGGCGGACTTGATGCCGGCCTCGTCCCCCTCTTGATAGTCCATGACTTTGTAGGTGAACCCGTGGCGCTCGGCCCACCGGGTATACATGCGGTAGAGCATCTGGGCCCAATCCTGGGCCTCCGTGCCGCCAGCGCCGGCGTGGAAGGCCAGAATGGCATTGGAGGCATCGTATTCCCCGGTCAGCAGCGTCTGCAGCCGGGCGGATTCCATGCTCTGAACCAGCGCGTTGTACTCCTCTTCCAATTCGGGCAGGAGGGACTCGTCCTCCTCCTCGTTGCCCATTTCGCACAGGACCATCATGTCCTCCCAAGAGGAACGGCGCTTGGCCTGGGACTCCAACTTACTTTTGAGCTGCTTGAGCTTTTGCAGCACCCGCTGAGACTTTTCCGGGTTGTCCCAAAAGCCGTCGGAAGCACTCTCAGCTTCCAAAAAGTCCACTTCCTGGGCAGTGCTGTCCAAGTTAAGGGCTTTTTCCAGCTCATCCAATTGCGGACGAAGATTATTTAATTTGACTTTATATTCATCGAACTGAAGCATTGATACAATCACTCACATTCTGAAATATTGAACTAAGGTATTATATCCGATCTTTGCAAAAATTGCAAGATGATCTGTGGAATCTGGGGGAGTTTGCGGCAGTAGGAACGGAAATCATGGGGCAACGGGTGTGACAGGTTTGCTTTTTCCCTGCTCCAAACGAATGACGCGGGTGCAGCTGGTCAGGGTAGAGGACCGGTGGGAGACCAGAATCAGAATTTTGTCTCCGTATGCCTCGGCCAGGGTTTTCAGGAGGGCTTTCTCATGGAGAATATCCAAGCTGCTGGTGGGCTCGTCCATCACCAGGACGTCTGGGTCCACGAGCATGGTGCGGGCAATGCCGATGCGCTGCCGCTCGCCCCCGGAGAGGCGGGCGCTCATTTGTCCCATAGGGGTTTCATAGCCGAGAGGGAGGGTCTGGATAAAGTCATGGATCCCAGCCCGCTGGGCTGCCCGGCCAATTTCCTCTCGAGAGGCGTCGGGCTTTCCCAGGGCAATGTTTTCGGCAATGGTTCCGTTGAAAAGAAAGGTGTCCTGCTCCAGTACGGCGATGCGCTGCCGCAGTTCTGCCAAACTGATCTGCTGTAAGGGGATGCCATTGATGCGGATCTCCCCACCGGTGGGATTCCAAAACCGGAGAAGGAGGCGGAGAATGGTGGACTTCCCCATGCCGCTCTCTCCCACAATCCCCAGCTTTTCCTGAGAATGGACCGTCAGTTGGAAGTCGTCCAGGATGGCTTTCCCCTCGGGAGAATACTGGAAGGTCACATGGTCAAAGACGATTTCTCGGATGGGGCCCACGGTACGGGGGTGGTCTGCTTCCTGAACTTCCGGAGGAGTGTCCTCCAGGAGAAACAGGCGCTCTGCTGCGGCGTAGGTCTCCAGTAAGCTGGAGACCACGGTGGTGAGGGATTGGGTGGAGGAGAAAGAGGCCGTGGCCACATAGGAGAGTAGGATGGCAGCCACAGGATCTCCCGTCCCCGCCAGGGCCAGGTAGGAGGCCACCGCCACAATGGAGATCCTGGCCAGATAGACGAAGAAGGTGGGCACTGAGGAAACCGCCTGCTGATGAAGGGTCAGTCCGTGGGCAGCCCGGTTGATGGCTTGGCCTCGCTGGGTGACCTGTTCCATGCGACGATTTCCAGCCCCGAAGATTTGGATGTCTTTGAGACCATAGATACTCTCCAGGACGAAGGCCTTCATTTGCCCCAACCGTTCGCGATAGCGCATTCCCACGCGCCGCCCTAGTTTGACAGCGGCCAGGGGAAAGGCGACGCTGATGAGCAGGTAAATGGGGAGCAGCACCGCTGCGTACAACGGATGGTAGCAGAGGGCCAACACCAGCGTGGTACAGGGAAGAAGGATGACGGTGAACATCGGACCAATGGTATGGGCGAAAAAGAACTCGATGGTTTCAATGTCCGAAACAGCGATGTTCAGAATGTCTCCCTTCTGCCGGCCCACCAGGCAGGCAGGGGCCAGGGTACGCAATTTTTCATAGAGTCGAACCCGCAGATGGGCCAGGAGATGGTAGGCTCCTGCATGGGACACCACGCCTTCTATATACCGGCATACCACAACCAGAGCGGCGCTGATCCCCGTTGCAATCCCCCACGGGGTGGGGGAGGCCAACCAGCCGGCGCAGGCCAGGAGGGTAAGGGCGCCAAACCCCATCAGCCCCATCTGCGCCAGGTTTCCCACTACGCTGGCCAAGGTGGAGAGAGCGAGTTGCCCTTTCACTGGGGCGGCTAACTTGAGCAGGCGCCGGGTCATGGTACCCAGGGAATAGTGAAACGATTTAGCCATGGTGCAGCCCCTCCTCTCCCTGCTGTTCCAGCAGCTTTTGTTCCTCGACAAGCCGGCGGTAGAGGCCGGGCTCCGCCATGAGCTGGGCATGGGTGCCCTGCTGGGCCACTTGCCCGCGATCCAAGACATAGATGTTATCGGCCCCTCGAATGGTGGACAGGCGGTGAGAGATGATAATCAGTGTGCGGGTCTGGGCCAAACTGTCGATGCACCGCCAGATCTCCTGCTCGCTTTCCAGGTCTACGCTGGAGGTGGCCTCGTCAAACACGATATATTCCGCCTGGCACAGCAGGGCCCTGGCGATCCCGATCTTTTGCCGTTGGCCGCCAGAAAGTTTTTGGCCTGCGTCGCCCACGTCGGTGTCCAACCCCAAGGGTTGTTCCAACACCCAATCCTTGAGCCAGACGTCATCCAGCGCTTCCCAGAGGGTCTGTTCGGAGGCATCCGGGGCGGCCAGGCACAAATTTTCACGAAGGGTGCCGCTGAAGAGGCTGACGGTCTGGGGGACCATGATAATTTTCCGGCGCAGCTCTTCGGGAGTCAGAGAGAGAAGGTCCCGCCCCTCCATGAGAATGCGCCCGGAAGAGGGGTCAAAAAAGCGCATAAGCAATCCTGCTGTGGTGCTTTTGCCACAGCCGGAAAGTCCCACAAGGGCAGTGGTTTTGCCCCGCGGAATCTCTAAGTTTAGGTTCTGAAGGGTGGTGTCTCGACCAGGATAGGAGAAGGAGACCCCCTCGATCCGGATGCCGGGATAGGGCTTGTCCTCCGGTGGAATGGAGGGGTCATAGGGCCTGGTGGTGTCCATATTGAGCAGACGGGATACCTTGTCTGCGGCAGCCACGCTGAGCAGGGCTGTGTGCGTCACAGACATCAACTGACGCACCGAGGCGAAGAACCCGAAGGAGAGCAACAGAACCGTTAATGCCGAGGGAAAAGACACCAAGCCCTGGGCCAGGGAATGGCCAACGAGCACCACAGAAAAAGCCACAGACCCAAAGATCAGTCCGTCAGACAGGAGGAAGGAGCGGAAGTTGACCTTCATCACATTCATGATCTTTCGGTTGAAGTTGTCTGCCTTGGTTTTTAATCCTTCGGTACGCTGCCGGTCTTGGTTGTACAGTTTCAGCGTGGTAAGCCCTTGGACGCTTTCCAAGTAGTAACCGGTCAAATCTTCCAGACTGTCCCAATACTCGCCTTTTAGGGACTCAATGTGTTTACGGAAAAGGTTGTTGAGAGGCATCAGAACCAGGGAGACCACGAACAGGAAGATGGCGACCGGCAAGGAGTACTGCTGCATCTGCCAGAAAAGGTAGAAGGGGGCGATCAGGCAGTAGAGCAGACCGGGCAGGTATTTACTGTAGTACACCTGCATGGACTCCACCCCGTCCACCGAAGCGGTAATGGCAGAGACCGGACCGACCTTTTCGATGTTTCCTACGTCCAACTCTAGAGCTTTGGCAAAAATCTGGCGGCGCAGGGAAAGACGGGCCTGCGCAGTACAGCGGTATTCCAGTTCCCCAATCAGGAGTTCGGCGGCCAACATCAAGAGAGCAGCCAGTAGGGCGGAGACAATGGCGGCCCGCATATCGGCTCCCGTCATGGTGGGGGAGGATAGGCTGCCCAAGAAGCCGCCAATGCTTTGGGCAAACCATGCCGTGCCTACCAGCACCACCAATTTGGCGGCAGTGATAGACAGAATCCATCCCCAAAGGCCCTTGGCCATGTGGAGCAAGGTCTTATTTAGAAGAAGCATTGTTCCCATTCCCTCCTTTTCTAGGACAGGCTATGGTAAGACAGCGGTTAGGATCTCCCGTGGAGTAGGAGAACTGTCACGTACACAAACCTTTGGTTGTACTGTAACATCGCTGGGCCAGTGGGTCAAGGGACCTTGTCACATAGAGAAGGAAAAGGTTTGTTGCGGTTTTGCTTTGGTGAGGGAAGGAGGGCGTGAGCATGAAGGGCATTTACGGAGGGGCATTTTTTAATGATTTTCATACAGTCAATAAAGTTTATGTATCCGGATGTTTTTACCCTGGGCGTCTACGAATTTAACGTAATGCTTGACATTATGCTGGCAAGCTATATCATTTTCATTGTGACTTCTCTGTGGGATACAGTGATTCAGATCGTGGCAAAGAAAACATGTCAAAAGAGTAATATTTTGTTTAAGGAGGTTGACGGATGATGAAGGTGTTGGTGACAGGGACCAGTACAGGCATTGGCCGCGGCATTGCGGAGAAATTTTTGGCGGAAGGCCATACGGTGATTGGGCTGGATGTGGCGGAAAGCACCATTGCCCACGAAAACTATGCACACTATATTGCGGATGTGGCCTGCCCAGAGCAGCTCCCCGCGGTGGAGGGGGTAGAAATCCTGATCAACAATGCAGGCGTGCAGGACAGTGGGCGTGACATTGACGTCAACCTGCGGGGTACCATCTACTGCACGGAAAAATACGGGATTCAACCGAACATCAAGTCCATCGTGATGACAGCCTCGGTGAGTGCCCACAACGGGGCAGAGTTCCCAGAGTACTGCGCCAGTAAAGGTGGGGTTTTGGCGTACACAAAGAATGTGGCACTGCGCGTGGCAAAATATGGCGCTACCTGCAACAGCATTTCTGCTGGCGGGGTGATTACGGAGTTAAACGCACATATCTTAGAGAATCCGGCGCTTTGGGATCAGGTGATGGCAGAGACGCTGCTGCCCAAGTGGGCCACCGTAGAAGAAATGGCAGAGTGGACCTATTTCCTTGCCGTAGTGAACCAGAGTATGACGGCCCAGGACATTCTGATCGACAATGGAGAGATCGCCAAGGCCAACTTCGTCTGGTAATAGAATGCCGATGGGGGCGTAACGATGCGTCAGAAACAGACCAGGCATGCGCAGGGGAAAGGAGCGTCCTTAGCGTCTGGGCAACGTGGGCCGTTGCTGTATCGTTTGGAGGATACGCCAGCCATTGGGAAACGTTTGCTTTACAGCCTGCAGTTTGTTGTGATTTTTATGGGTTCCGTAGTGCTGGTGCCCATGCTGGTGGCAGAGCCCCTGGGATGGAGCCAGGAGCAGGTTGCCTTTCTGCTGCAATGTGCCATTTTTACCGGTGGAATTGCTACCTTTGTGCAAGCGAAAGGGATCGGACCTGTGGGCGCTCGGCTGCCGATCCTGCTGGGGACGACCTTTGTGACCATCACCCCGCTTGTGGCGATCACGACAGAGTATGGGTATGATGCCTTCCTCGGTGGCGTGATTGCGGGAGGGATTGTCTATGTGCTGGTGGCTTGCTTTGGGGCGCGCTTTCTTCGCCGGTTCTTCAGCAGTACGGTCTCTGGTACCTTGGTAGTGGCCATTGCACTGACCTTGGCGCCTTCCTGCGCGGACATGGCGGCGGGAGGAAGTGCACCCGTAGGGGGAGGCTACAGCACATGGCAAAACTGGCTGCTGGCCATTTTGACCATGGCAATCTGCCTCATTGCCCATCTGTTTGGGAAGGGCTTTTGGCGGACCATCGGCCTCTTTATGGGCCTGGCGGCAGGTTATGTGCTGGCCCTCCTGCTGGGCGATGTGGCGTTTGGTGGCGTTATGGAAGCCGCGTGGTTTTCCGTTCCCAGGCCATTTGCCTATGGGGTGTCTTTTCACCTGGAGCCCGTTCTGATTATGGTGGTCATCTACCTCGTTACGGCGATGGAATTTGTGGGAGACACGACAGCCACTGCCATGGTTTGTGCAGACCGTTTGCCAACCCATCGGGAGCTGCGGGGCGGGCTGCTCTGCGACGCCCTGTCCAGCGTGCTGTCTGGGGTGTTCAATTTCGCACCGAACATCTCCTACAGCGACGGCGTGGGGATCATCGGCAGCACCCGTGTAGCCAGCCGAGCCGTGATGGTGACCAGCGGCCTTCTGATCGTCGCTGCGGGGTTGGTTCCCAAGTTTGCAGCGTTGCTGTCCACAGTGCCGGCGCCTGTGTTGGGAGGGGCGTGCCTCTTCCTCACTGGGGTCATGTTGATGGCAGGCGTTGAAGTCATCCTTACCCAGCCGCTCACCCTTCGCAATTCCGTCATTGTGGGGACTTCGCTGGCGGTGGGGATTGGATTGGGATTCAGCGGCGTGCTGGAACAGGCGCCGATGGCAGTTCGTACCCTCTTCAGCGGGATTCCTGGAACGGCGCTAACCGGCGCGTTTCTCCATGGGATCCTGCCCAAAGATTGATTGACTTCCTTGAGAAATTCTCTCCCTATTCAAAATCCGAGGGGCTTCTGGCCGATGGACCAGAAGCCCCTCGGGCTTGTCTTATTTTGGGATAGAAGAAACGGGGGGAGTGGCCTCTGCGTTTCGATGAGCCAAGACGTTGTAATGCTTGTAGAGCGTGGCAAAGCGGCCGGCGTATGCTTTTTTCCAGGGTTTCCGTTTGCCGCAAAAATGGAGGATGGCGGTATTCTGCATCACCCAGTCCATGTGGTAGGCGCCGTTGCTGCGGAGCAGATAGCCAGGGTAATACCGGGCATCATAGTTCCACAGGGCATCGTCAATCCATAGGGTTTTGGCACCGTAGAGGGTATTAAACACGTCTTGGTCTGGCAGAAGCAGTTCGGATCCATGTTCCTGCACATGTTGGAAAATTTCTTGCGGATGGATGTCAGTCCGTCCGCGATCCAGATCCATGAGCAAAACGCCGGTATTATAGTAATCCTGGTCTGTTTTTAAACGGATTCGATTGATGCCATTGACCAAGTCGTTGACGGTAGTGTGCGAGGCGGCGGCGAACAAATTGCCCTGTAACTCGGTCTCCCAAAGGGGGGTGAGGGGATTGATCACCAGGATATCTGGGTCGAGGTAGAGCACCCGATGCAGTGAGGATGGCAAGAGATGGGGGGCCAGCAGCCGGTAGTACATCTCCTGGGGATATTGGTTGGAAATGGGCGCGTCTGCAAAAAGCCGCCGGTCCATGATCAAAGGGGTCAGAGGAACGCCAAGGGTTTGACAGAATCCGGAAAGGCGTGTCAAGTCCTCCTGGGGGATGGCGCTATGCAGCAGCCAGACATGGAACTTTCTCCCTGGTGTGTTCTGCACGGCGGAGGTAAGCATGGTTTGAAACGGGGGAATGTAATTGGTGTCAAAGGTTACTAGCAAGTGGATGGTTTGGTCTGACATAAGCAGTCTCCTTTGTCGGGGGCAGTATCCAGGGGACAAAAAATGGGTTCCTTTATTATAACGGAGCCCATGCCAAAGCGCAAGAGAGACTGTCTGAAAGTGCAAGGCGCCCTGAGAGAGGGCGCCCTAGCGTTCGCTGGTGGTGGGGAGATCCCCCTCCCAGTGGAAGATAAAGTCATCCAAATCCTGGGGCGCAGGGGATACCGGTGGTAATGTGCGGGTATTCGATTCAGACATAGAAAAAGCCTCCTTGGTAATGGGATATACAACCCAGTCTATGCACAATGGAGAGAAGTATGTGCGGAAAATGGATGCGAGAATGGCAATGGGTACGGAGTATAGGGGACCGCTTGGAGGATATTCTATGTATGGGGTGATGAGATTGCAATTTGAAGATCCGAAGATGCAGGAGTACTTTGAAGCCCTGCCCTCGAAAGTACGCGCGTTTTTGCGCAACTCTAAGCTCGAGATCAGCTCTCCGGGAGAATTGATGATGATCGGCGAGCACTTCAAAAAGGAATTGGAAACGCCGCAGGACGGTCGAAAATAACCATGTCCTCGGATCCCGCAGTCAGTAAAGTCCTACTGGCTGCGGGACTGCTGAGGGGCGGAAGCCCTGCGGCACGAGTACTTCGTTAAAGACGCGGATGGCATTCGGCA
>URCB01000011.1 GCA_900546255.1 uncultured Eubacteriales bacterium | reverse complement strand
GGCCTGCGCCCCATTCCTTCACGGCGCTGTACTCCAAGGGGTTTTCATGGGCAGCGTCATGGTCTTTGTCTCTTCATCCCAACCACCAAGCCAATTGAAGAGGATCTTCTCTTGGGGGTTGATGTCTTTGCTGTACACTGGGATCATCACCTCGCCATACAGCATCCGCGCCGGCGCCACCAACTGCATCTTGCTGGTGGACAAATCCTCCACCGCCGGCAACATATCGTAGGTACAGGACCGGCTTCCCGCCTGAAAGGAGGTCACGCCGCCAAAGGTTCCGTCGATCCGCTGGGTGATGGGATCCCAAGAAAGGGTACACTGGTAAGGTTCCGCCGCAGCGTCCCACCCCTCCAAGGCATCCCGGGCGGAGACATAGAGGGTCCCGTCCACCACCTGGACCGTAGGGTCATCCAACGTCACGGTCCGCTCATTGCCCCAATTGTCACAACTGACCTGCACGGTGACGTCATCGGTGACGCCCTCCTCCATCCTGTCCAGCATCCGCTGAATCATCACCACCGCCTCTGCTCGGGTAGAGGTGGCGTGGGGTTGGAAACTGCCGTCAGGGTAGCCATAGAGGACCCCCGCCTTCACCGCCTCGTTGACATAGCCCTTCATCCAGGGCAGGATGGTGTTGTCATCGGTGTAATCCAGGGAATCCAAGAGTTGGTTCCCCTCCTTCACCTGTCCCAAGGCCCGGGTGGTCATCAAGGCGATCTCATACCGGGCAATGGGTTTTTCTGGACGGAAATTGTGGTAGTTATAATCCTGGGTCACCACCATGCCGGAGACCAGCGCAGCGTCCATCCAGCCACCCTCTGTCAGCCAGTGGTCCGCCATATCTTCTAAGGGTGCCTGGGCCTGGCTGGCCCCTTTCATCCAAGCCACGGTTTCACTGTCGGGGGTCAGATGAATGGCATCCAAAAGCAGTTTGGTAAACTCTGCTCGGGTAATGGTCTGTTCTGGCTGAAAGGTCCCGTCGGGGTAGCCATCGATCCACCCAGCGTCCATGGCCCGCTGGATCTCTTCCTGCGCCCAGTGGCCCTGAATATCCGCTGGGGATGTGGCTCCCCCTTCCGCCGGCGCAGCTGAGGCCAGCGGGGTCACCATCGCCGCCGCCAACAAACCAAGTAACCCACGGCTCCATGCTCTCATGCAACCACTCCTCTCTCCCTGCCATGCAGGTCGCTCTCTGTATCTTATTAAGACGAATTTTTCCGCAGATTGCAACCTCTTTTCCGCAATTTTTCTATTTTTTTACTTCCCCATGCAAAAAGCCCCTGGGGGTCAGGTGTCATCCCAACCTCCAGGGGCTTCGCCGCCGTATCTTGATATGCCGTTACAACAGGTCCCGGCGGCCCAACACCGCCGCCAGCTCATCCCGCTTGAGATACCGCTCCGGCCCGGTGCCGTCCATCACGCCGGCCTCCTGGGCCCGCTTCCAGGCCCCTTCTTTCTGGGACCACGCCGGCTCCGGCAGCGTCGCCGCGTGGCGCTCCGCCTTCTGGAGCAGTTGGTAGGCCTGCTGGTCGGTCATCTCCTGGATCAGTGTTTCGATGTCCATCGTTTCATCCTCCTCCGATGTCTCCGGCAGCTTGGCCGGGCGTTCGATGACAAAATAATACTTCACCTGCCGCCGGAACAGGGTGTAGTCCCCCCGGGTCCTGGCGGCTTTTGTGCTGGCCGGGTCGTTGAGGTACACGGTGTTCCCCTGGATCTCCCACACCAGCACGAAGTGCCCGGAGCTTGTCCACAGCCCAGGACCCATGCAGGCGATCACCAGGTTGCCCTTGGCAATCTCCCCCTTGGCCTGGGCGTGGAGGCTGCTGTTGGGGTTGCCATACAGGCTGCTCCAGTTCATCTGCCGGCAGGTCAGCCCATACCGGGCCGCCGCCGGGGGGAAGTAGCCGTAATACGTCCCCTGGCGGGGGGCCTTATAGCCGTGTGCCAGGGCCCAGGCGCACTCCGTGGCCGGGGTGACCTGGGGGTCTGCCCAGGTGGCCAGGACCATGGCCATGGCCGTGGGGCCGCATCCAGAGGCCCCGATGGTGGTCTTCTCCCCCCGGGCAGAGTAGTCCTTGGCGGACCACCGGGGATCGGTCTGTAAGTAGGATACCGGCTGCTGGTTCATCGGCGTCCCTCCGTTTCTTCCTGTTCCACCTCCGGCAGGCCGGCCACGCTGGTCAGCAGGGACAGGATCCCCGCCAGCACCGCCGCGGAGGCCACCACCGGCCAGCACACCTGGCTGAGTACCGCCGCTGCCCCAATGGTGGCCACCGCCGTCTGGGCCATGGTTTTCAGGGCCCGGATCCCCGCGGCCTGCCACCACCGCTTGGTCTGTTCGCTCATATGCCTCTCTCCTTTCTCATTGGTCGTGGGCCCGCAAATTCAGGTCCTTCTCGATTCTGTCGATGGCCTCGTGAACCGGGCCGTCGCAGCCCTGCTCCTCCAGCCCTTTCAGGCAGGCCAGCACGCCGTAGGTCAGCAGGGTGTTCTCTTTGCGGATGGCCCGCAACTCCTCGTCCTGCTCCCGCTGCCGCAGGGTCCAGCGATAGACCCGGTTGTAGGTGGTCAGCAGCAGAAGCAGCCCCGACAGGGCCGCTCCTGCTGCGGCTGCCGTCTCCCAAGGGATGTCCATATCCTCTCCCCCCTTTCCCTGTGGCCTTACCCTGGGGGAAACGCCCCGCCGACGGGGACAGTTTCGTACACGTCCGGGGAAAAATTTTTTGAAAACCGGGAAAACCCTCTCCCTGCCGGGCATACTACCTGGGAGGTGAGACACATGAAAGACATCGAACTGCTGCAATATGTCCATGAAACCGCTTCCATGGGCGTCCTAGGGTTGCGGGACCTCCTCCCGCAAGTGGAAAGCGCCAAGATGAAACAGTCCCTGCACACCCAGATCCACGAGTACCAGGACATCGCCTCGGACTCCGCCAAACTCCTGCAGTCCAAGGGCAGCGAGCCCAAGGACCCCGGCCTGATGGCCCGGCTGTCCTCCCAGGCCATGGCCACCATGAAGACCCTCACCGACTCCTCCGATTCCAAGCTGGCGGAGATGGTGATTCAGGGCAACAACATGGGGGTCACCAAGGGGCTCAAGCACCTCCACGACTACCAGGGCAACGACCCCAAGATCCGTGCCCTGGCCGAGAAGCTTTTGGCCACCGAGCAGGCCAACGTCTCCCAAATGCAGCCCTTCCTGTAAGGGTACCCCAGAGGGCATCCTCCCCTCACAGCCTCCAGGGCCCCAGCCACGGTTCCATCCCTGGCTGGGGCCCTGGGGTTGGCAGCCGCCCCCTTTCCAGGCATCGCCGGAAGGAACTCCCTCTCCCTCTTGACAAGACCTGAGAATTTTTTTATACTGGACCTCAGAATGCAAACAGCAAGGATGGGAAGCAGTACGCGCAGAGCGGGGAACCAGAGAGGAGACGGTGGGTGCAAGTCTCCCCCCAGCGGCGTGGAAGTCGTCCCGGAGCTGCCTGCCCGAACCCCAGTAGGGCAGGCCGGAATCCCCCGTTACGGGAAAACAAGTGCGGGCAGCCCCTTGGCCTGTCCGAACTCAGGTGGTACCGCGGAAGTCCTTTCGCCCTGAGTCCCTAACCGGGACCGGGGCGTTTTTTGTTTCCCGGGCCAGGCGCAGGAGGTAATTTATGAACGAGTCATTGTATCCCTTTGTCAACCACACCACATACGACCTAAAAGCCCTTGGGGCCATGAACCGCCTGGCAGAGCTCAGCGTCCGCCGGGAAAAGTCCCGCAGAACCAAGGGGATCTGCGGTGTGCTGGGCCTCATCGGCCTGGTGGGCGGCGTGTACTGCTACCCCCACCAAAACCTGGTGGGCAGCCTGATGATGCTGTACGGCGTGATCCTGCTGATTCTGCTCATCTCCTGGAAGAACTTCCAGCTGCGCTCCTCCCAGCGGCAGCTGCCCCAGGGGATGAAGGAGTGCACCTACGAATTCGATGAGGAGGAGATCATCTGCACCACAGCCGCCGGGGAGCAGCGGTATTCCTACGAGCAGGTCTTTGCCGTGGTCTCCGACATGGCGTGGTATGTCATCTTCTTTGACGCCAGCCACGGCATCATCCTGGACAAGAACGGCTTCTCTGTGGGGGACGCCCGGGACTTTAAGGCCTTCATCGGGCAGCACACCCAGCTGCCCATCCAGGAGTACTAAGCGATCCGGAACGAATGGCAGCCGCTGCCTCCCCCCGGGGCACTTTTGCGGCTGAGAAGTTTGTTTGCCCGGCACCTGTTCGCGCAAACACCGAGGAAACTTGGTTCTGGCCTCTTCTGAGGCCAGACGTCTGCAACGCAGCGAGAAAGGAAACAACCTATGAGAAAAGAATTGTCTAAGGTCTATGAGCCCCAGGAAGTGGAGGGGCGGATCTATCAACAGTGGGAGGAAAACAAGTGCTTTGCCGGCATTCGCGATGCCAAGAAGAAGCCTTACACCATTGTCATGCCCCCTCCCAACGTCACCGGGCAGCTCCACATGGGCCACGCCATGGACTGCACCCTCCAGGACATCCTGATCCGCTTTAAGCGGATGCAGGGCTACGCCGCCCTGTGGGTCCCCGGCACGGACCATGCCGGCATCGCCACCCAGATCAAGGTGGAGGAGGAGCTGCGGGTGAAGGAGGGCCTCACCCGCTACGACCTGGGCCGGGAGAAGTTCCTGGAGCGGGTGTGGGCCTGGAAGCATCAGTACGGCGACCGCATCGTGGCCCAGCAGAAGAAGCTGGGGGCCTCCTGCGACTGGGAGCGGGCCCGGTTCACCATGGACGAGGGCTGCTCCAAGGCCGTGCGGGAGACCTTCTGCGAGCTCTACGAGAAAGGCCTCATCTACAAGGGCAGCCGGATCATCAACTGGTGCCCCCACTGCGTCACCGCCCTGTCTGACGCCGAGGTGGAGTACGTGGACAAGCCCGGACACCTGTGGCACATGCGCTACCCCCTGGCCGACGGGTCCGGCTACCTGGTGGTGGCCACCACCCGCCCGGAGACCATGATGGGCGACACCGGCGTGGCCGTGAACCCCAACGACGAGCGGTACCAGCACCTGGTGGGCAAGACCTGCATCCTGCCCCTGATGAACCGAGAGATCCCCATCGTGGCCGACGACTATGTGGAGATGGACTTCGGCACCGGCTGCGTGAAGATGACCCCCGCCCACGACCCCAACGACTTCGAGGTGGGCCTGCGCCACAACCTGGAGACCATCCGGGTCCTGGACGACAACGGCGTGGTCAACGCCAACGGCGGCAAGTACGAAGGCATGGACCGCTACGAGGCCCGGAAAGCCGTGGTGGCCGACCTGGAGGCCCTGGGCCTGCTGGAAAAGGTGGAGGACTACTCCCACAACGTGGGCACCTGCTACCGCTGCCACAACGATGTGGAGCCCATCATCTCCGCCCAGTGGTTCGTGAAGATGCAGCCCCTGGCCAAGGAGGCCCTGCGGGTGGTCAACGAGGGGGAGACCAAGTTTGTCCCCGACCGCTTCGCCAAAACCTACACCAACTGGATGGAAAACGTCCACGACTGGTGCATCTCCCGCCAGCTGTGGTGGGGCCACCAGATCCCCGTGTGGTACTGTGATGACTGCGGCCACATGACCGTCTCCCGCCAGGACCCCACGGTGTGCGAGAAGTGCGGCAGCACCCACATCCAGCGGGACCCCGACGTGCTGGACACCTGGTTCTCCTCCGCCCTGTGGCCCTTCTCCACCCTGGGCTGGCCGGAGAAAACCGAGGACCTGGACTACTTCTACCCCACCGACGTGCTGGTCACAGGGTATGACATCATCTTCTTCTGGGTGGCCCGGATGATTTTCTCCGGCTGCGAGCAGACGAAAAAGGCCCCCTTCCACACCGTGTTCATCCACGGCCTGGTCCGGGACGACCAGGGCCGGAAGATGTCCAAATCCCTGGGCAACGGCATCGACCCCCTGGAAATGGCGGAGAAGTACGGCGCCGATGCCCTGCGGTTTAACCTGGTCACCGGCAACTCCCCCGGCAACGACATGCGCTTCTACACCGAGCGGTGCGAGGCCATGCGCAACTTCGCCAACAAGATCTGGAACGCCTCCCGCTTCCTGATGATGAACCTCACCATCGAGGACAACGCCCTGCCGGAGCAGCTGGAACTGGAGGACAAGTGGATCCTCTCCAAGCTCAACACCGTCATCCGTGAGGTCACCGAGAACATGGACCACTACGAGCTGGGGGTGGCCGCCCAGAAGCTCTATGACTTCATCTGGGACACCTATTGCGACTGGTACATCGAGATGACCAAGGCCCGCCTCCAGGGGGACAACCCCGCCGCCAAGGAGCAGGCCCAGCGGGTGCTGTGCTATGTCCTGACGGACATCCTCAAGCTGCTGCACCCCTTCATGCCCTTCCTCACCGAGGAGATCTGGCAGGCCCTGCCCCACGAGGCGGGCAACGAGGTAAAGTTCCTCATGCTCCAATCCTGGCCCCAGTACCGCCAGGACCTGGCCTTCCCCCAGGAGGAGAAGGCGGTGGAGCTCCTTATGGACGCGGTGAAGGCCGTGCGCACCCGCCGGTCCGAGATGAACGTGCCCCCCTCCAAGAAGGCCCACCTCACCATCGCCACCGGGGAGCAGGCCATCTTCACCGCCGGCATCCCCTTCCTCAAGCGGCTGGGGTACGCCAGCGAGGTCACCGTCACCGGCCCCAGCGGCCTGGGCAGTGACAAGGAGGAGGCCGCCAAGGGCGTGGTCACCGTCATCACCCACGCCGCCCGCATCGGCATGCCCCTGGCCGAGCTGGTGGACCTGGAGAAGGAAAAGGCCCGCCTGGCCAAGTCCCTCAAGAAGAACCAGGCCGAGCTGGACAAGCTCAACGCCAAGCTCCAAAACCCCGGCTTCCTGGCCAAGGCCCCGGAAAACGTGGTGAAGGCCGAGCAGGAGCGGGCCGAAAAGCTGGCCGCCCTCATCGCCCAGCTCCAGGAGCAGGCCGCCTCTCTGTAACAGCAGAAACCTGGAACCGTAAACAAATGCCGTACGCCCCGCCGTTCCCAAATGGGAACGACGGGGCGTTTTGCAAAAAATTTCTTCTTTTTTCAAACTTCTTGTAAGAAAACCCCACCCCAAATCGTTATTGGGGTAGAGGGAGGTGGGCGCGCCAAATGCTCCCTACGCTGCTGGCCGGGCTGGAGGCCTCCCAAGCCCAGACCGACACATTCATTCAATTTTACAAGGCCCATTCCGTGGGTCTATATCGCTATGCCCTTTCCTGGGTGAAGAACCCCCACCAGGCAGAGGACATCGCCCAGACCGCCTGGCTCCAATGCGTCCAGCACGCCCAACGGTTCTTCTCCCTGCCGGAGGAGAAGCGGCTGCCCTGGATGGTCACCCTGGTCAAGCACGCCGCCCTCACCCACCTCCGCACCGCCGGGCGCACGGTCCCCCTGGACCCAGAGGCCGACCTCCCCGCCCCAGAGGCAGGGGACCCGGGCGACATCATTGCCATTCTCCGATCCATGCCGGAGACCTACCGCACCGTGCTGGAACTGCGCTTTCTGGAGGAGCTGGACAGTGCGGAGATCGCCCGGCGGACGGGGCTCTCCGTTTCCGCCGTGGACACCCGCATCCACCGGGGGCGCAAGCGCCTCCAGGAGGCCCTGCGAAAGGAGGGGTACGGCCGTGGATAACGCCACCGAATTCTATCACATCCGCAACGCCCTGCTGGAAGCCGCCCTGGCAGACTATCAGGACGCCGCCGCCCTCCCCCCAGAGGCGCCGGCCTTTTCCCCCCGCTACCGCCGGTGGGAAAAGACGTTCCTCCGGGACCCCTTTGCCAGCCTCCACCGGGGCCGCCTGGGCCGGAAACGGGCTCTGCGGTTGGCCCTGTGCGCGGCCATCCTGCTGGCGGTGTCGGTGGGGACGGTGTGGATGGCGGGGCCGGAGGCCCCTGTCCTCCCCGGCACCTGGAGTTTTGAGGCCCACGAGGCGTATGACTCCTACCGGTTCCACGGCACAGTTCCCTCGAAGGAGATGGCAGATTGGGCCCCCTCCTTTTTACCAGAGGGGTATATAGAAAGCAAACGCACCGATTTGGGGACTCTGATGGAGATCACCTATGACTGTAAAGATCTCGACATGTGGATAACCTTTTCCTATCTTCGGCTGGCAGAGGGAAGCGGCTTTGATTTGGACAATGAGCACCATGTTGTGACAGAAATTTCTGTCCAAGGTATGGACGGGTATTTGTATACTGCATCAGAGGATAAATTGAACGCTGTGGTGTGGTTCAATGAGACTCTTAGATATGGGTTCCTTCTTTCTTCTCGGTTACCTCCGGATACCTTGTTAAAAGTTGCGGAGAGTGTAAACACAAAATCATGAACTTTTTTAATTTTTTGTAAGAAACTCACCTTCTGGCGTGTTAAGCTGTTTCTCTTATATTCAAATTCTTGTTTGATGTAGGAGCAGGTCAGGAAAGGAGGCTATTATGAACAGTTTCTACTGGTTCCACCTTCTCTTTCTCGTTATCTTACTCCTCCCCGTGTTGAGCTTTCTCTTCACCCTTCGGAAACCCTTGCGCCGTTCCCTTTTGACGATCCTGCTGGTGCAGGCCGGCGGCATCCTTCTCTACCTGCTATGTATGCCGCCGCTGTACTGGGTCTGTGCCCAGGCGGACTTTTCCCACTTCTATGGAATCCTGGATTTCTGGCGGCAGGATTCCGCAATCCTACTCGTTCCCGTCTACGATTCCATCTTTCTCACGGCGGGGTTTTGCCTGATCCGTTGGATCGTAGAGAAGGTGCGCAGAACAAAGCGGTAATCACAATCTTCCTTGGAATTTACCCCCTCTCTGCCCCAAGAGCCCCGTGATTTCGCACAACTTCCCCTGTATTTTTTCACTGTATTTTTTCACAAATTTGCGCATTTTTCTTGTATGATAAGATCAATCCTTCCCACAGAAGGATCCGACCCCGGGGGTTCGGAGAAAATTCCCGGCCCCCAGGAAAAGCCTTGTGTTCCCCTCCCCAGATGGTATGATAGTTATAGAAAGACCGCCGAATAGGAGGTGATCCCATGCGTTTCCGCAACCGAAGCGGCGAACTGTTCTTCCTCCTCCTGGCCTGCCTGGCCCAGGTGGTGACGGTGCTGGCCTGCACCCTGTGGCGGGAGGTCGTCTTCGTGCCAGAGCGCTGGAAAGGGCCGCCCCTCACCCAGGAGTACCTGGTGTGGTACCTGGACGAATACGTCCCCCCCATCGACTATGAGGGCCAGCTGTTCTCCCTGTACTTCCCCTTTGCTCCCCTGCTGGGGCTCCTGCTGGTGGTGGGGCTTGTGTGGCTGTTCTTCCGGTTTTATCGGAAGGGCCCAGGACAGAAGAAGGTCTTCTTCCCCCTGGTGGCAGCCGGCTTCCTGGGGATCTTGGGATTCTCCCTCTGGCTGCGGCAGTACGGCCAGCCCTACTACCTCTGGATGGACGTGGTTCCCCTGTGCGTTCTGTCCTGGCAGGTCCTCCTCCTTTGGGGGATCCCCTGGGTCAGCGCCCGGCGCCGGCAGCGGTCCTTGCCTCCGCTGCAGACCTAAAATTTTCGCACAGACGGTTCCCTCCTCAGGCCAAAACACCCCCCTCCCCACCGCGCAGGTTTCTCTGCGGATGGGAAGGGGGGTGTGTTTCGTAGGGAAATTAGGGATCTTGGGGGGAGGTGCCCTCCTCCCCGGAGGGAAAGGACGCCAGAAGGGTGTCCCGCACCTGGCGGTATCGCTTCACCGGGATGGGGATCCGGCTGCCGTCCACCATCTCCACCTCATAGGGCCGGATGCAGACCAAGTGGGTGCCGTTGACCGCATAGCTGCGGTGGATCCTGTAAAAGGCCGGCCCCACGCGGTGTAAGAATTCGGAAAACCCCACTCTGGTCCGGACGGTCCGCCCTTCCAGGCAGTGGATGACGCAGCTGCGCCCCTCCGCCATCACCGAGACAATCTCCCCAGGCCGCAGGAAGCAGGTGTTCCCCCCTTCCTCCACCACGGGGAGGCGGTCCTGGCGCGCCATCCCCTGGAGCCGGTCCTGGATGTACTTCCGGGTGGTTTGTCCCAAGACGTTGACGAAGGTCTCCCCCTCGGCCAGTTTCAGCTCTCCCATGGGGTTGGAGACATGAAGGCACTTGATTTTTGGCCCCGCCTCCCCCAGCTCCCAGGTGACGGTACACCGCTGCTGGGCCTGGAGGCAATAGCCCACCTCGTCGTCGGTGGTGGTAAGATACCGCCCCACAATGGTGCAGGCGTTGCCGGCGTTTTGGGCCACCAGGAACGCCTGGTGCAGCAAGTGGCAGGGCTGGATCTCCTCCATGGAACGGCGGAGGTCCGCCGCTGTGGCCTCCCGCCCCTCCACAAACTGATGGGCGGCAGATCCAATCCAGATCACGTCTCGGTCTAAGTACTGCAGCACGTATTCACAGTCCAGTTGCCAATACCGGGTCAAGCACGCTTGGGTCAACCGGACCAGTTGTTCCACTTGACGGTTTCGCACGATGACACCTTCCTTATTCCTGGAGCAGCGCCCGCATCCCCTTCCCGGGACAGGGTTCGGTTTGTGGCGCTTTGAGAAGGGCATGGGCTGCTGGCTTTCTCTGTTCCCGTTCAGTATACCACTGCCAAGGGAACACGACAAGAACCATTCGATCCAATTTTAAACCCACTCGGTCAAATCGGGGACGAAGTTTCCTCTCTGTTTTCCACAAATTCTTCCCCTTGTTTTTGGGATCTCCCGTCTTTTGCCCTCTGCCACTTCCCCCGGCGGCGTGTTCACCGCCCGGGTGGTGCTGCACCTCCCCCTTCCCCAGACAAGAACCCCCAGCAGGCGTGCGTTCGTCCTGCTGGGGGTTCTTCTGCAGAGAGAGGGGATCGTTGGTCAGCCTTTCTCCACCACCGCTTCGTATTTCTTCAAGGCGTCGTTCCACTTGGCGTAGTTCTCATCGTTTCGGTGGTCGGTGAGCAGGCCGGTTTCCTCCAGCCAGCCGGCCAGGTAGTGGGTGACCTTCACCGCCCCGAAGTGGTTTAGGTGGTCCCCTTTGTCCCGGGTGTCCTTACTCCAGTCAATGGGGATCTGATCCTGCTTTAGGTTCAAATCCAGGTACTCGCACCCCATCTCCTGGGCCAGAGCCTGGATGCCGTTGTGGCGGGCATAATTCCAGTTCACCGGGCTGGGTGCGCTGAGGAACACCAGACGGGCGCCGTTCTCCTGGCAGAGCCGCTGAATCTCCTTGACATAGCGGATGTTCCGCTCCGGGATCTCTGCCGCCGTCTCAACGGGCTTCATATACTCCCCGGGGTTTGTCCCGGAGATGGTGGCATAGTAGCGGTACCCTTTCCAGTCATCGGTCCATGTGAAATGGGTTTCCCCCAGAAAATCGTTCCAGCTGAGGGTTTTCCACCGGTTGTGGTATCGGAACACCGCCAGGTGGTTGGCCAACCGGGTAAAGATGGCCTTCTGGGAGGGGACTTCCCGGTAAATGGCATCGGTTTCCAGGATCACAACCTTGGGTTTCTGGTTCTCCAGCGCCCGGATAAACAGCTCCAGGGTGTAGTCCAGGGTCTGGGAACTGGTCCCACACACATAGGCCGTGTACCCCTTATCCCGCCACAGGTCCATGGGGGTGATGGAGGAGTAGGCCTCGCTGTCCCCTAGCACCAGGACGTCGATGGAGTTCTCCCGCTCCCCCAGGATGCCGTTGGCGGTGACCTCCTCCATGCCGAACTCCGACATGTTGTTCTTGGGGACAAAAAGGGCAGACAGCCCCACCAGGATCCCCAAAAGCCCCGCCAGAAACCCCACCAGGGCCAAAACTCGTTTCGTTTTTACCATAGGATGCCCCCCTTAAAATTGTGCATAGATGGGGTCCACCGGCACATAGCCGATGCCGTATGCGCCAAACACCACAATACCCAGGATCAGCCCATAGCCAACCAGCCACTGAACCGCCACACTCCGCTGAGACAGTTCTTTCCGGATGTGGTGGCCCCGCTCCTGAAGGACTTCCACGACAAAGACCACCACCAAGGTCAAAAACACCACCAGGCAATCTTTTTTGTCCAAACCCAGAGAGAAGATGGTCCCATCCCGCAACGTGGTAAGGGAGAATTCTGTGACCATCTTTTGGAACATGGCCAGCCCGGCCCGCAGGCCATCGGCCCGGAAAAACAGCTCGCCGATGCAGACCAGCACCGCCGTGCGGGCAATCTGGAACCCCCGGTAAGGCAGGCACTCCCGGTTCACATGGAACCGTTCGGCCCATCGCAGGGTGAGAGGTTCCGTGAGGTTCTCCAGCAGAATCCAGAAGAAGTGATACATGCCGAAGAAGATAAAGTGCCACCCTGCCCCGTGCCACAGGCCGTTGCCCAGCCACACGCAGAAGAGGGCCACGGACCCCGCCAGCAGAGGGCCATAGTGGGGGCCCAGCCGCTTTCTGCCCCAGGAAGTGAGCTTCTTCATGGGCTTTGCCATGGAGACGGGGTAGAACACATAGTCCTTAAACCACGTGCCCAAGGTGACGTGCCACCGCCGCCAGAACTCTGCAATGTTGCGGGAGAAGAAGGGCCGGCGGAAGTTTTCCGGCAGGGTCACCCCGAAGATCTGCCCGCTGCCCATCACCAGGTCCATGGTGCCGGAAAAGTCCATGTACAGCTGGATGGTGTAGCACACCACCGCCACAGCGATGACAAATCCGTCATACTCCGCATATCCGGAGAACACCTGCCGGATGAAGAGGTTCAGCCGGTCGGCCACCACCACCTTTTTCATCAAACCGAAGAGGATGCGCTGCACCCCAAACAGGAAATTCTCCCACCGGATGGGGGGCACCGCCCACAGCTGGTGGGCGGTGTCGCCGTACCGGCAGATGGGCCCCTCCATGATCTGGGGAAAGAAGCTCATAAACAGCGCCAGGCGGAAGAGGTTTCGGTCCGCCGGGATCTTCCCTCGGTACACGTCAAAACAGTAGGACACCGCCTGGAGGGTGTAAAAGGAGATGCCAATGGGCATGGCAAAGGAGGGAATGTTCACCGTCAGGGACAGGCCCAGCAGCTGGAACAAATGGTTCAGGTTGGTGGCAAAGAAGGGGGTGTACTTCACCAACAGCAGCAGCCCCAGGTGGAGCACCACCCCAAAGGCAACAATCCCCGTGAGCTGCCGCTGGAACCGGCCGCGGACGGCCTTCCGCTCCTCCTTGGGGGCGGCGGCCAGGCAGCGGTCCCGTTCTGCTTGGATACCCTCCAGCCAAAGGCCGATGTGGTGAACCGACAGGGTGGAAAAGAGCAAATAGGCGATCAGCTTCCCGCTGATCGCCCAAAAAAAGAGGTAGCTGGCCAGCAGCAGGACCACCCGGCGGGGCTTTTGGGGCAAAACCGCATAGAGCCCCACCGTGGCGGGCAGCAGCAGCACCAGGTATTGCACGGAGAAGTAGGAGGACAGGGAGAACATCTCACCCTTCCTCCTGGAGCCGGCACACCATCTCCCACAGATTCTCCACGGAATTGAAGTTCTCAGGCACAATCTCTACGGTGGGGATGAGGATGTCAAAGGCGTCCTCCAACTCTGCCACCAGGGCGATGATAGAGAGGGACTCCAGGTGGTGTCCGTCCACCAGGTCCTTGCAGTTGGCGTAGTCCACGCCGGGCTGGATTTCCTCCAGAATTTCAATCAGTCTTTCCATAGATTCCACTCCTTTTGATGATTGGGGGTATTCAGGGGATGGGTAGCCAGGTGGTCCCGGGCCAGAACGGCCCGCCCGTCCGGGGTGCACAGGACCACCCCCGGCAGGTCCCGGCTGAGGAAGAGGGCAATCCCCTCGGTCATGCAGTAGGCTCCCGCCTGCTCAAACACCAGCACGTCCCCGATCTCCAGCCCCCCTAAGGGCAGGCGCTTGACCAGGATGTCGTTGATGGTGCACAGGGCCCCGCAGAGGGTCCAGGGCTGGGGTTCCTCCCCCACCCGGGGGGAGAGGGGGCGCACCGGGGGGTGCTTCATGGCCATGGACTGGCCATAGTACACCAGCTGGTGCATGCCGCCGTCCACAATGGCATACTTTTCCCCCCGGTTCTCCTTGACGTCCACCACCCGGGTAAGGTAGGTGCCGCACCCGGCGGCGATGCTCCGCCCCAGTTCCAGGGTGATCTTGCCCCGGAAGGTCAGCCCCCGCAGCAGGTCGGCAAACTCTGTCAGAAAGGTTTCCTCGTCCATCTCGTCCTCGGGGAAGTAGGCCACCGGGAACCCGGGGCCAAACTCCAGCTCCCGCAGGGGATGGACCGGGGTCAGGCTGGCCAGGAACTGATCCACCAAGGCCAGTTCCCGGGCCAGGCGTTTCAGGGAATGCTTCTGGGTTCCGGAGAAATACTGGATGCCTCGGATGTCCAGGCAGGGGTCCTCCCCATAGTGGTCCAGGATCCAGCGGATCTCCTCTTGGTCCATGCCGAACTGGTTGCCGCTGGTGAGCCGCAGCAGCAGGGAAATGGGTTTCCTGGCCGCCAGCGCCGCCCCATAGAGGACGGAAAACTGGGTCATGGACTCCACGGTATAGCATCCAATCTCCCCCTGGGCCACCAGTTCGCCCATGGCGGCGGGTTCCTTATACACCCCAGACAGCACATACTGGTCTGGGGACAGCCCCGCTTGCTGGCAGATGACCAGTTCCCCCGGGGAGCAGATCTCAAACCGCTCCACCACCCCGTTCAGGGCGGACAGGAGGAAGGGGTTGGCCTTCACGGCGTAGCACAGGCCCACCCCCTCTGGGAGGTGCTCCCGCAGGGTGGCCACCCGCTGGGGCAGGGCCGCCAGGTCAAAGACGTACAGCGGCGTGGTTTCTCGATGGAGCACTTGGTGCAGTTGCAGGTCGGTCATGGGGTCGTCCTCCTCTCCAGCAGGGCTTTCCGGTCCACTTTTCCGTTCTTATTGAGGGGGAAGGTCTCACAGGGGCGGAGCACCGAGGGCACCATGTAACTGGGCAGCTGCTGGGCCAGGGTCTGGCGCACCTGGTCGGGGTCCGCCGTGCCCAGGTAAAAGCCAGAGAGCCGCTGCCGCTTCTCCTCAAAGGTGCAGATGCACCGCTCCACCCCCGGGACCTTGGCCACCGCCCGCTCGATCTCCTCCAGCTCGATGCGGTGGCCCTGGTATTTGATCTGAAAGTCCTTCCGTCCCCGGAAGTAGAGCTCCCCCTCTGCCCCGTACTGTCCCAGGTCTCCGGTGCGGTAGATGGGCTCCGGCCAGCAGGGGTTGGTGGGGTTGGGGACAAAGGCAGCCGCCGTGGCCTCCGGGGCCCGGTAATACCCCAGGGCCAGGGCCGTGCCCCCCACGCAGATCTCCCCCACGGCGCCAGGGGTTGTGATGACCCGGTCTCCCTGGTCCAGGAGGAAGACCCGCTCGTTGGGGAAGGGCTTTCCAATGGGGATGCCCTGGGGATAGTCCCGGCCCGGCTCCAAGATATGATAGGTGCAGTTGCAGGTGATCTCTGTGGGGCCGTAGAGGTTGACAAACACCGCCTCCGGCAGGTGGGTCCGCCAGGCCCGCAAATGCTTCTCCGGCATGACCTCCCCGCTGAACAGCACCCGCCGCACCGTCTCCGGCACCCGGTAGTCCAGCCCGTGGAAGGTGGAGATCAGGCACAGGGCAGACACGGCCCAGGTGAGGCTGGTCACCTTTCGGTCACACAGCCAGTCCAGCAGTTCCTTGGGCCGGGAGAAGAGATCCTTGGGCACCACCGAGAGCTTTGCCCCGGTTTTCAGCATGGTGTACAGGTCCTTCACCGACACATCAAAGTCAAAGGGGGCCTGGTTGGCCAGGATGTCCGTGTGGTCCATGCCGAAACAGTCCACGAAGGTGTCGATGAAGTCGATCACCGACCGGTGGCTCACCACCACCCCTTTGGGCTGGCCGGTGGAACCAGAGGTGAAATTGGTGTACAGCGGGTCGGTGTCCACCACCTGAGAACGCACCGCCTCCAGCCGGGCCGGCTGGAGGGGCGCTGCCAGCAGCTCCTCCACATCCAAAATGGCCTCGGGGGAGAAAATCTCCAGGGCCCTGACCCGGTGGGCCCGGTCGGTGATAACGTAGTTTGCCTGGAGCACCGACTGAATCTGCCGCAGCCGGGCCGGGGGCAGGTCCGGGTTCAGGGGGACATAGAACCCTCCAGCATACACCGTCCCCCAAAAGGCCCAAAGGGCCTGACGGCCTTTCTCCAAAAAGATCGCCACGGGCTCCCGCAGGGCGATGCGTTCCGTCAGGGCAGAGCCCACCTTACGGCAGCCCACCTCCAATTCCTGAAAGGTGGCCGTGCCCCCGGCGTCCTCCACAGCGACAGCGTGGGGGCGAACCGCGGCGCTGTATTCCAAATATTCCAGTACCGTTTTCATAGGGATTCGTTCCTTTCCTCTCCGACGGAAATGCCGGAGAGCTCCTTGGTTGGTTGGGATGGTACCAGAATACGGGAAGAAACTTTACCCCAGCTTCAGCCTTCCTTAAAGTTTCTAAAGAAATGCCACATTTTTCTCGGAAATGAGGCAAATCCCCTCCCTGCCCTGCGCTCCCCATACAGGAAAAGACCCAGGACGCGTTAGCGTCCCGGGTCTTTCGGTCTCTCCGGTCCTGCCGGAAGGGTGATGGAAAATTCTGTGTGATACGGCGGGGTGGGCGGGAACACCGCTGCAATCTTTCCCCGGTGCATCTCTACGATCCGCTGGGCAATGGACAGGCCCAGCCCCGTCCCCTTCCCGGTGGTCCTGGCGTGGTTGCCGGTGACAAAGGGCTGGAAGAGGGTGGCCGCCAGATCCGGGGAGATCCCCACCCCGTCGTCGGCAATGATCAGGCGGACCGCCTCTTCCGTCTGGGTCAGAACCACATAGAGGGTGGTCCCCCTGGGGTTGTGCTTCATGGCGTTCCCCAGGAGGTTTTCCAGCAGCCGGCGCATCAGCTTGGCGTCAAACCACAGGGGCACTGGTGGGTCCGGCAGGTCCGCCTGGAGGCAGAACCCCTGCTCCGTCAGGTCCAAATACTTCTCCGCGAAGAAGGTCCGGACGAAGGCCCCGAAGTTGGCCGTCTCCCCCTGCATGGGGTAGTCTGGGTGTTCCATCTGAGTAAAGAGGAAGAGGTCGCTCACCAAGTCGGTGGCCAGGCGAGATTTGGTGAGGATGGCCTTGCGGTACTGCCCCACCTTCTCCGGCGGGACCTTCCCCTCCTCCAAAGCCTCGGTGTACCCCTGGATCACCGTGAGGGGGGTGCGCAGGTCGTGGGAGATGTCGGCAATGAGGGTCTGCTTCTCCTGGTACACCCGCTCCTTTTCCCGCCGGGCCTGGTCCAGCTGGTCCAGCAGGCGGCGGAAGCTGACCACCGTCTCGTCAAACTCGGAAGGGATGTCCTCCTGAGAAATCTCCGCCGCCTTGCCCTGCCCATAGGCCTCAATGGCCTGGCTGAGGGGATGGATGCGTTTCTTCATCCGCCAGGGGAAGGAGAGGATGCACCCCAACACCACCAGCAGGATACAGGGCACCCCGGCCAGCCACAGAGAATTGGCCCAGCGCAAGCTCTGATCGTACTCCCGCTCCCCCATCCGGGTGGCGAAAAAGACCAGGGTGCGCCCCTCTCCCGTGGTGGTCTCATAGGTGTATTTCTCCGCCATGCTGTTGGTTTTGGAGATCCCGCAGAGGAGATTAAACTCCCGCTGGGTCAGCGCCTGCCGCCCGGCAAAGAGGTCCCCTCGAAGAATATTGTAGTCCTCATCCAGCACGCAAGAGGACAGCAGCTTGGGGGCCTTCCCTGCCTCTGCGTAGGTGCTCAGATACACCGTGTACTCCACCGAACCGTCGGCTGTCTCGCTCTGAAAAACGTCCAGCAGCTTGCCGGAATGGTAGTCATCCAGCATGTCCAGGTCCTCGAAAAAGACCTTCTCTCCAATGGTGCGGTTGCTGGCGTAGACCGTATGCCCCTCGTCATCAAAGATCAGGAAGGAGACATTCTTGGCAGGGATGGCCCCATAGTCCTCTCTCTCCAAGGCCTCCTGGTACTGGAGAAGATCGTCGATGGAGAAAAAGGCCGCATTCATCCGCTCATTGACCAGGTACTGAAACAGGCCGTACACCCCCACCAGCAGCAGGGTATAGACCAAAAAATGCAAGGCGCAGAACAGAACCAGGCTGTTCTGCTTTCTCTTATGTCTCTTCAATTTTATACCCCAATCCTCGCACGGTTTTGATGTATTTCGGATGGGAGGGGTCGTCCTCCACCTTGGCCCGGAGGTTGGAGATGTGCACCATCATGGTGTTCTCATCGCTCTCATAGAGCGCCCCGCCGATGCAGGCGTAGAGCTGGGCCTTGGTGTACACCCGCCCCGGCGCCGCCATCAGTTTGGCGGCAATTTTCAGCTCCGTAGGGGTGAGGGGCACCACCTCCCCGTTCTTCCGCAGGACCATCTTCATCAGGTCCAGCTCCAGGGGGCCTACGGTGAGCAGGGGGAGGGCTTCCTCGCCCCCCTCCCCTTCCCCGCCCAGCTGGCAGTACCGGCGCAGGGCAGCCTTCACATAGGCCACCACTTCCAGGGGGTGGAAGGGTTTGGTGATGTAAGCGTCCGCCCCCAGGTTCAGGCCCAGGATCTTGTCGGTGTCCAAATCCTTGGCCGAGAGGATCAGCACGGGAAGGTTCCAGTGTTTCCGGATCTCCCGGAGCAGGTCATAGCCGTTCATCCCAGGCATCATAATGTCCAGGATGGCCAGGTCCACCTTCTGGGTTTCCATCAGCGTGAGGGCCTGCTGGCCATCCACGGCAGAGAGGATCCGGTACCCCTCGCCGCTTAAATAAAGGGAGAGCAACTCCACAATGTCCATATCGTCTTCTGCAATTAAAATGGTCTGCCCCACGGCAGTGCACCATCCTTTCTATCGCCCGTCCTCCACAGGAGGACAAAAAAGCCCAACCGCCCTCCGGCATCTTCGCCGGCGGCAGTTGGGAGGGGAGAACGCAAAGCAGGCAGGTCCGGCAGGAGAACCCTTTGGCACGGCGGGACCTGGCCATGCCCGCCCCGTTCTGGGTTTCGGCGGCGCCGCAGCGGATGCCGGCTGGTCTTTGGTGTTTCACTGTTCTGCCAGGGCACTGGTCCCTGTGTTTTCTATTGTAGCCCAAAGGCCAAGAGGGGTCAAGGAATCTTGGGCATTCTTAAGAATCGTTAAGAATTCTTAAGATTTCTCCTGGGGTGCCGGAATTCTTATGGTTTTGGTGCGTCTGACCCCACCCTCTCCCACTGAAACAGAGACGAGGCGAAACGCCTCGTCTCTGTTTCGTCCGCTCCGGAATTATAGGTATCGCCCCGTAACGCTCTCCGGGTAGGCCGCCACCTGGGCGGGGGTGCCGGCGGCCACGATGCGTCCCCCAGCCTGGCCGCCGCCGGGGCCCAGGTCGATGAGGTAATCGGCACTGCGGATCACGTCCAGGTCGTGCTCGATGACCACCACCGTGGCCCCCTGGTCCAGCAGGGTCTGGAACACCCCCAAAAGGGTGGCCACGTCCAGGGGATGCAGGCCGATGGTGGGCTCGTCAAAGACGAAGAGGGTGTCCGCCTGGCCCCGGCCCATCTCGCTGGCCAGCTTCAGCCGCTGGGCCTCCCCACCGGAGAGGCTGGGGGTGGCCTCCCCCAAGGTGAGGTACCCCAGCCCCAGGTCCGCCAGGACCTGGAGCCGCTGGCGGATGGGCTTCCAGTCCCGGCAGGCCGCCAGGGCCCCCTGGATGTCCATGGCCATGATCTCGGGGAGGGTGTAGGCCGCCGCCCCGTCCTTGGCGGTGTAGGCCACCTGGTGGGCTTTCTTATCATACCGGCTGCCCCGGCAGGTGGGGCAGGGGATGTCCACATCGGGGAGGAACTGCACGTCCAGGCTGACGCTCCCGGTGCCGTCGCAGGTGGGGCAGCGGAGGCGGCCGGTGTTGTAGGAAAAGTCCCCCGCCTTGTACCCCAGGGCTTTGGCCGCCGGGGTTTTGGCAAAGACCTTCCGCAGCTCGTCGTGGACGTTGGCGTAGGTGGCCACGGTGGAGCGGACGTTCAGGCCGATGGGGGTGGCGTCGATGAGTTTGGCCCGGGTGATGCCCCCGGCCTCCACCCCCTTTACATGGGCCGGCAGGGAGCTCCCCGCCGCGGCCGCCGCCAGGGCGGGGAGGAGGCTCTCCAGGATCAGGGTGGTCTTGCCGGACCCGGACACCCCCGTCACCACCGTGAGCCGCCCCTTGGGCAGGTCCACCTCCAGGGGCTTCACCGTGTGGATGGCCCCGGTGGACAGGTGGAGCCTCCCCTTGGCAAAGAGGTCCCCCTCCCCCGCCGGCTGACGGACCTGCACCCTGGCCTGCCCGGTGAGGAAGGGGCCAATTTGGGAGGCGGGATTCCGCCCCAGGTCCTCCACCGTCCCCTGGGCTATCACCTGGCCCCCCGCCGCCCCGGCCCGGGGGCCCAGTTCAATGAGCCAGTCCGCCTGGGCGAGAACCTGGGTGTCGTGGTCCACCAGGAGGACGGAGTTTCCATCGGCCACCAGGTCCTCCATCACCCGGGTCAGGCCCACCAGGTTGGCCGGGTGCAGGCCGATGGAGGGCTCGTCCAGGACGTACAGCACCCCGGTGGTGCGGTTGCGCACCGCCCGGGCCAGCTGCATCCGCTGCCGCTCCCCGGTGGAGAGGGTGGCCGCCCCCCGGTCCAAAGTGAGGTACCCCAGCCCCAGCTCCATGAGCCGCTGGGCCACCGTCTGGAAGGCCTGGACGATGCTCTGGGCCATGGGGCCCATGGCCTCCGGCAGGGTCTCCGGCACCCCGGCCACCCAGGAGACCAGGTCGCTCAGGGGCAGTTGGCAGGCCTCGTCCAGGCCGATGCCCCGGAGCCGGGGGGCCCGGGCGGCCTCCGACAGTCGGGTGCCCCCGCAGGCAGGGCACACGTCCTCCTTGAGGAACTTCTCCACCCGTTTCATGCCCTTCTCGTCCTTCACCTTGGCCAGGGCGTTCTCCACGGTGTGGACGGCGTTGTAGTAGGTAAAGTCCAGCTCCGCCACGTCGTTAGAGTTCTTGGCGTGGTAGAGAATGTGCTTCTTCTCCGCCGGGCCGTGGTAGACGATGTCCTTCTCCCGGTCCGTCAGGTCCCGGAAGGGCACGTCGGTGCGCACCCCCATGGCCCGGCATACGTCGGTCATCAGGGCCCACATGAGGCTCTTCCAGGGGGCCACCGCCCCCTGGTCAATGGAGAGGGTGTCGTCAGGCACCAGGGTGGCCAGGTCCACCGTCCGCACCACACCGGTGCCCCCGCAGGTCCGGCAGGCCCCCTGGCTGTTGAAGGCCAGCTCCTCCGCCCCCGGGGCATAGAAGGTGGCCCCGCAGGTGGGGCAGGTGAGGGGCTGCCCCGCCGCCACCGCCAGGGTGGGGGCCAGGTAGTGCCCGTTGGGGCAGCGGTGGCTGGCCAGGCGGGAGTACATCAGGCGCAGGGCGTTGAGCAGCTCCGTCCCCGTGCCGAAGGTGGAGCGGATCCCCGGCACCCCCGGCCGCTGGTGGAGGGCCAGGGCGGCGGGGACGTAGCGCACCGACTCCACCTCCGCCTGGGCGGCCTGGGTCATCCGCCGCCGGGTGTAGGTGGACAGGGCCTCCAAGTACCGCCGGGACCCCTCGGCATACACCACCCCCAGGGCCAGGGAGGACTTGCCGGAGCCGGACACTCCGGCAATCCCCACCACCTGGTGGAGGGGGATGTCCACATCCAGGTTTTTCAGGTTGTGGACCTTGGCCCCCCTTATCTCGATCCGCTTGGGGGGCGTGGGGTGGGTGGCCATGGGCCACACCTCCTTTCCTTACAGAAAGGAAGGGCACCCTGCCGGATGCCCTTCCCGGGTTATCGGGTATAGTGCACCGCTTCCAGACACAGGCCGCAGGCGGGGACGGTCTCCCCCGCCTGGCGGCGGTCCTGGGAGGCCAGGATATCCGCCATGTCCCGGGGGGATTTTTCCCCCCGACCCACCGCCAGAAGGGTACCCACCAGGATGCGCACCATGTGGTAGAGGAACCCATCCCCGGTGAAGGTGAGCCGGAGCTCCGGCCCCAGCTCCTGAATGGTGATAGCCTCCAGCCGGCGCACCGTGGAGCGCTTGAACTTTTTCAGGGAGCAGAAGGCCCGGAAATCGTGGGTGCCGCACAGATCCTCGGCGGCCAGGCGCATGGCTGCCACGTCCAGGGGCTCCTGGATGTGGTAGAGGTAGTGCCGCTCAAAGACGTTGGGCAGCTCGCTGTTCCAAAAGCGGTAGACGTAGGTCTTACCGGTGCAGGAGAGGCGGGCGTGGAACCGGGGCTCCACCTGCTCCAGGGAAATGGCCCCAATGTCCGCCGGCAGGTACCGCCGCAGGCCGGCCAGGATTTCCTCCGTCTCCAAATCGGTTTTGGCCCGGAAGGAGGCCACCTGCATCTTGGCGTGGGCCCCGGCGTCGGTCCGGCCGGAGCCGGCCACCTCCACCGGCTGGTCCAGCAGGCGGGTGAGCAGGGCTTCCAGTTTCCCTTGGATGGTCTGTTCGGTGTTCCCCTGCTTCTGCCACCCCTTCCAGCGGGTGCCGTCATAGCATAAGGTCAGGCGGTAATTGGCCACGGTTCTCTCTCCTTTTCCCGGGCCTTGGGGCCCGATGGGCCGCCCGGCAGCACGGGCAGCGCAGTGATACCTTATATTGTAACGGATTCCGCCCCCGGTGAAAAGAGGGGCGGCCTTCTTTTTTTCGCCAGCCCCAGCCCCAGGGCGATTCTCTCCATTTTGCCCAAAAGAAAGCCATCTTTTCCCTTGACGAATGGTATATTTGGGGGTACAATGATCCCATTCCCTCCCCCTTTGACCACACAAAGGGGAAAAAGGAGGCGTTTCTTTGCCACCGAAAGTCATTGGCCCCAAGCGGGCCATTTCCATTGAGATCATTCTTTTCCTGGCCTATGCCTTTTTCAGCGCCTCCTGGATGGTGGGCTCCATCGTCACCACCGACATGGCCCAGGAGTTCGGGGTGAATACCATCCCCTCCTCGGTGAACAATGCCATCTCCGCCGCCAAAATCTTAGGCAACTTCGTGGCCGCTTGGATCCTGGTGAAGCTGGGGCCCAAGTGGACGGTGTCCCTGTCCTGCCTGCTCACCTGCGCAGTGATCGTCGGGGCCTTCTCCACCTCCTTCCCCATGTTCATTCTCACCCGGTTCCTGCTGGGCTTCGGGGGGGCGGTGCTGATGATCTGCATGACCCCCTATGTGGTCTACTGCTTTGAGTCCAAGCAGCAGCCCATTTTCATCGGTCTGAACAACGCCGGGCCCAACACCGGCAACCTCATCGCCCTGCTCAGCGTCACTGCCGTCCGGGGGTGGCTGGGCTCCTGGCGGAGCGTCATCCTCTTCTACGGCATTTTCAGCGTGGTTCTGCTGGTTCTCTGGCTGGTCGTGGGCCGGGGGTATCCCATCGCCCAAACCCAGACGGCGGAGAAAACCCCCACCACCATCTACCACTACCGGGACGGCATGAAGGAGCCCTTCCTCTTCCAGTTCCTCTTCACCATGACCGGCCGGCTGGTGATGTACACGGTGATGCTCTACCTCTTCCCCCTGAACCCCGACTTCACGGTGGATTCCCAGTTCATCTCCCTGATGATCGCCCTCACCGGCATCCCGGGGACCATCCTAGGCATCATCCTGGCCAAAAAGCTGAAGCGGCAGCTCTCCCTCTTCCGGTTTTCCGGGGTGGCCCAGTCGGTGCTGTTCTTCGCCATGCTGCTGACCTCCTCGGGAACGGTGGCCACGGTGTGCGCCATCCTGCTGGGGTTTGTGATCTTCATCTCCACCCCCTCCCTGTTCACCCTTCCTGCCCGGCTCCCCGGGGCCACCCCTCAAAAGGTGGCGGTGATCCTCACCCTCTACTGGACCATGGCCTACATCCTCCAGATGGTGATCTATGCCCTGGTGGTCCACCTGGCCAACACCGTGAGCTGGGAGGTGGCCATGTTCTTCACCGGCTTCTACTCCCTCACCTTCCTGGTGGGCACCTTCCTGCTGCCGGACTTCGACCGGCCTTCCAGCCCGTCCGCAGGAGATGGCACGGCCCCGCCGACTGACGCAAAGTAACACACGCCCCCAGGCATCCCGCAGGATGTCTGGGGGCGTTTTGCCGGTCAGTTTGCAGTCAAGGTTACCGTCACCCCTCCGGTACCCAGGGCTGCCGCCAGGCCGGTGGGGTCGGCCAGCCTGCCCAGGGGGGTATATGAGTAGGCTGTGGTGAAATCCCCATAGAACAGGACCAGGCAGTCTGCACCATAGAGCATCAGGTCTCCGGTGTGGATCTCCCCCGGCTGGGTGGCCGCAGTGGGGAGGGGCTGATCCAGGTTGGCATACTTCTCGTTGCCGTTGAGTTCCGTCATGGACAGGGTGAGGGGCAGCCTAGCCGCCAGAGCCCGGGCGGCCTCGGTGTCCGCCAGGGTCACGGAGTAGGTCTGGTCCCCCACGGAGAGGGTACAGGTTGTCATGGCCAATTCCTCCTGGGATGGGGTTTGTGGTTCCGCCGGGGCAGGCGCTTCCTGGGCCCCACAGCCCCCGGCGGCCAGGCAGAGGGCCAGGAGCAGGGCGGCCAGGGCCGGGCGGCGGCTCACTGCCGCTCCTCCTGGCTGAGTTCCCGGAGGATCCGCGCGGGCACGCCGCCCACCACGGTGAAGGGGGGCACATCCCGGTGCACCACCGCCCCGGCGGCCACGATGGCCCCCTTGCCGATGGTGACCCCCGGCAGGACGGTGGCGTTGGCCCCGATCCACACCTTGTCCCCAATGACAATGGGCGCCGGGAGCATGGAGGACCGGCGGGCCACCACCGGGTCATGGTTCAAGGTGGCCAGCACCACGTTGTGACCCAGGAGAACGTCATCCCCGATGGTGATGCCCCCCTGGTCCTGGAAGCGGCAGCCAGAGTTGATGAACACCCGCTTGCCCAGGGTGATGTTCTTGCCAAAGTCCGTGGTAAAGGGGGGGAAGAGGCCGAACCCTTCGTCCACCGGTTTACCGATGAGCTGGGAGAAGAGGGCCCGCAGTTCCTCTCCGTCGTGATACCCTGTGTTGATCTCTGCGGTGATCTGCTGGGCCTGGCGGGCAGCCTGGGTCATAAAGGCGTGGACCTCTGAGCCCCCCTCCAGCCGTTTGCCCTGGTTCACATGGTCTAAATAGGTTTGCAGTTCCATGGTGTGCCTCCTGTTGTCGGGATGTCTCTTTGCCTGCAGTATAGCAAAGGGGCATTTTTTCTGCAAATACCTTCTCAAAATAATTTTATATGCTTGTAAGGCATAAACACAGCTGTTATACTGAATCCAATGCAAGGAAAGGAGGCGGACCCATGGAACTGCGGGTGCTGCGATATTTTCTCACGGTGGCCCAGGCGGAGAGCATCTCTGCCGCGGCCGAGGTGCTCCACGTCACCCAGCCCACCCTCTCCCGCCAGCTCATGGAGTTGGAGGCGGAGCTGGGCACCAAGCTCTTCGCACGGGGCCGGAAAAAGCGGCGGATGGCCCTCACCGAGGCGGGCAGCCGCCTGCGGTGGCAGGCGGAGGAGATCCTGGCCCTGGCGGACAAGACCCTGGCCTCCTTCCAAGGGGGCACAGAGGAGGTGGCCGGAGAGGTGGCCATTGGCGGCGGGGAGAGCCGGGCCATGGCCCTGGTGGCCCGGGCCTTTCAGACCCTGCACCAGCGGCACCCCGGCATCCTCTGCCACCTCTACAGCGGCAATGCCCAGGACGTGACGGAACGGCTGGACAAGGGTCTGCTGGACTTCGGCGTGCTCATTGAGCCGGTGAACCTGGAGGGGTACGACTACCTCCGCCTGCCGGCCACGGACACCTGGGGCCTCCTCCTCCGCCGGGACCATCCCCTGGCCCGGCTGCCTGCCATCCGACCCAAGGATCTGGAGGGGGTTCCCCTTCTCACCTCCCGGCAGCGGATGGTAGACAACGAGTTTGCCGGCTGGCTGGGCCGGGAGGGCCACAGCCTGGACACCGTTGGCACCTACAACCTCCTCTACAACGCCTCCCTGATGGTGGCGGCCGGGGTGGGCTGCGCCCTGGCCCTGGACGGCCTCATCCACACCCAGGGCACCCCCCTCACCTTCCGCCCCCTGGAACCCCGGGTGGAGACCCACCTGAACCTGGTCTGGAAGAAGTACCACCCCCTCTCCCAGGCCGCGGAGCGTTTCCTGGCCCAGTTTCAGGAGACCCTCCAGGAAATTTGACCGTTTTTATAAGAATTTCACAAATTCCCCTTGACAACGTCTCCTTTTTTATTTACTCTATTTTATAGAGTAATCCTGAAAGGAGAGTTTACGATGAACGAACCGCCCAAAACCCTAACCCAGGCCGTGGATGACCTCCGCCTGATCCGGCAGGTGCTGGACCAGACCGCCACCTCCTTCCGCACCCTGGCCCCTGAGTTTTTCCGCATGGGGGTGGTCTGGCTGGTTTACGGCGTCCTCTCCTGCCTGGTCCTCTGGCCGGACACCCTGGCCTTCCTCTTCCCCGAGGCCTTCTCCGGGTGGGACCCCACCACGGGGTTGCCCCGCGTCCTGTCCGCCCTCCTCCCCTGGGCCCGGGTGGCCTTGTGGGGCTACCTGCTGGTCCAGTGCATCCTGTGGCAGCGCAAGAAGGGCACCTTCCCCGCCCTGGGGGGGAAGGTGCTGGGCATCTGGCAGGTGCTGCTGGTGCTCTACCTCCTGCTGTTCCTGCTGCTGGAGGGGGGCTTCCAGTACCACTCCGCCCTGCCCATGTCCTCTGAACCCACAAGTTTTGCCTGGGATCACGCTTGGGCCCTCTTCTACTACAGCCGGCTCTTCCTGCCCATCCTCTTCCCCGGGATCCCCCTGGTGGTCACTGGGATCCTGCTGTCGGAGCGGCCGCTGTTTGTGCTGGGTCTGGTGGTCTCTGCCCTGGCTGTCTGTTCCGCCTTCGGACCCGGGCTGGTGCCTGTCCTGGCAACCATCCTCCCCCTGTATGCCTTCCTAGTGGGCGTGGGGCTGGTCCAAGTGTTTTACCAGCCGGTGGCCCTGCTGGTGCTGGCCCGGCGCCTCCGGCGCCGGCCGGAAGGAGTGTGAACCCCATGAAAGAACCAACCCCCAACCTCACCCGCGCCCTGGAAGACCTCCAGGTCATCCGCACCGTTTTAGACAAAGCTTCCCCCTCGTTCCAGACCCTGGCTGCCTCCTTCCGGGTGCTGGGGATCCTCTGGCTGGTGCCGGCCGGGCTCCTGGCCTTCCTCCAAGGGGAGAGCCAGATCAGCTACCTCTTTGCCTTGGACCATGGCATAGCTCTGTACGCCGGCCCCAACCTTCTCCTGCTCCTCCAAGGGGCCATCGTCCTGCTGGCGGCGGTGTTCTGCCTGCTCTGGCAGGGAAAAAAGCGCCGGGGGGCCTTCTCCCCCGAGGAGGCCAAGGTGGTCACCCTGTGGCAGGTGCTCCTCCTGCTCTTCCTGGTGTGCACCGTGGCAGGGATGGTGGGCACCTTCTCCAGCGCCGTACAGGAGGCGATGTTCTCCCCGGACTCGCTGGATGGGTACCGGACCTTCTACGTCTGCGGGGCTCTGCAGACCTTTGCCCCTGTGCTCTTCCCCTCCCTCCCCCTGCTGATCACCGGGAGCATGGGCAAAGACCGGGTCCTGTGGATCCTGGGGCTGGTGTGCCTGCTGCTGGGGGTGTGGGGGATGCTGCAGTTCTTTTTCCCCTATGCCTCGCTCCTCCTCTTGTTCAACCTGCCTCTGACCCTGTGGCAGACCCTGCAAGGGCCCATCGCCCTGCTGGTCACCGCCTGGCGGCTGCGGATGAAGGGGGCGTGAGCCCATGGAACTGTCCCAGATTCCCGCCGCCTTCCACTCCAAGCTTCGGCTGGCGGTGATCGCCGCCCTGCTCTCTGGCCCCAAGAACTTCCGGGCCCTCCAGGACCTCACCGGGGCCACCCCGGGCAACCTGGGCAAGCAGCTGGAGGTGCTGGAGGCCGAGGGCTACCTCCGCAGCGAGAAGGCCTTCGTGGGCCGCCGGCCCAACACCACCTACACCCTCCTCCCCTACGGGCGGGAACAGTTTGCCCAGTATGTGGCCCTGCTGGAGTCCCTGCTGGCCGGGGCCCAGGGGGAAGAGGACACAGATTCCCCCTCGTAACCAGGTTACCCTGGAAAAAACGTCCGCCGGCGCAGCTGCGCCGGCGGACGTTTCTATGTAGCGGGGCAGGGTTACCCTGCCAAGGTGCAGGTCCAAGTGATGCTGGCATCCGCCGCCCCGCTCTGCATGGCGGTCAGGTCGTAGGCGGTCACCCGGAGGGCGTGGTCGTCGATCCATTGGACGCAGACCATCTCCTGGGAATGGCCCTCCCAGGTGGGCAGGGTCAGGTCGGTTTCCTCGCCGGTGCCCAGGTCCACCACCCGGACCTGCCAGTCTTCTGCCTGGATGCCCTGTTCCCCCTCCCAAGGGGCCCAAGGGAAGGCGATCTGCGTGCCGTCGGGGCTGAAGAATGCCTGCCAGGTGACGGTGGCCCCGTCCCCAAAGGTGTACACCGGGGTGAGCCCTCCGTCGGCATACCGCGCGACGGAAAAGCCCTCTGGCATCACCGTCTCATAGGATTCCCCGTACAGGAGGAGATCGTTTTTCACCTCGGTCCGGGTGAAGTCCCCCAGGGTTCCCGCCGGCAGGGTCCAGTTCTCTGGGATGGCGGTCAAGGCATCCTCTGCGGCGTAGTCCTGGAGACCGGGGGCCTCCTGGGTGCGGACCCAGAGGGCCCCCTGCCCCTGGTAGCGGCTCAGGTCCACCGTCACCAGGCTCTGGTCAGAGAGGGCGTAGTCCAGTTCCTCCGCCTGTACCCAGACGGGTCCACTGCCACCTGGCGCCTCAATTTGTGCCCAGTCCCCCTCCCGGGCCAGCACCGACACCACGCCTCCCTGGGTGGCGCCGGTCTGGGGTCCGTTGGGTTCCCCGTAAGTGGGCCGGTCCGGGGCAACCTGGGCCTGGTTGGCCTGGGCCAAATCGGCAGGATCCGTGCTCAAAATCGACGTGGGAAGGGTTCCCTGCAGGGCGGGAGCTTCCGTCCCCACCACCATCACCTGGGCCTGGCCGTCTACCGTGCCGGTGACCAAAACCAGGTCCCCCTGCTGAAGGGGCTGCGGCTGGTCCCCGGAGAGGAACTGGTAACGGTCCGTCCCCTCTGCTTGATCAAGCGTAAACCAATGGGACAGCGCCCCGCTTTCCCGGAGGACGGCCACCTCTCCCGCCACGGTGGTGACCCCAAGGTCCTCCCCGGCGTAGGTCCCCTGGGCGGGCAGGCGCAGGGCGGTGTCAGCGGTGGACAGCGTCCCTGTACAGGACACCAGTCCCCCCGCCAGCAGCACCACCGCCAGGGCGGCTGCCGGCAACAGTTTTCCCCAGCGGGAGGTCACAGGGTGAAATAGATTGTAAAACCGTGCTTTCATGACGTGCTTCCCTCCTTGCAGTTGGGTAGTGAGAAATACGGCAGGGCGGGTATCCGCCTCCATAACGGACAGCAGGGTGTGGGCATAGGCCTTCCGCTGGGCAGGGGTGGCCTGCGCCAGCACCCGGTCATCACAGGCCAGCTCCAGGTCCCTGTCCGCCTGGCGGGCGGCCAGGTGGACCAGGGGGTTGAACCAGTGGAGCCCCCGGGCCAGCAGCAGAAGAAGCTTCCCCCACAGATGGCCCCCCTGCCAGTGGGCCAGTTCGTGGCAGAGAATGCCTGCCAGCGCCTCCCGGCTGTAGTCCTCCCGGGGAAGGACCACCCGGGGATGCAGAAGCCCCAGGGTCAATGGGGAGGGGGCCGCAGCGCACACCACCACCGGGATGGCCTTGCCCCCGCCCAGGGCCTGGGCAACCGTCTGGGCCAGGGCATCCCCCGCCGGGAACGGCTGGGCTTCTCGGAGCAGGCGCCGCCGAAATATCAAGTACCGCCCGCCCTGCCCCAGGAGAAAGACCGCCCCGCCGGCAGCCCATCCCAGGGCCGCCAAGTCCAGCCAGGTGAGGTCCAGGGCTGGCGCTGCCGCCTCCCCTGCGGCGGCAGGGGCTGCCGGGGCCGCCTCAGGGGTTGCCTCCCCCGGTGACGCCGGTGGGGCAAGGGGGACTTCCTCCGGCTGCTGCAGGACCACCTCCTGCTGCCCGGGCAGGGTCACTTCCACCGGCGCCGCGGGGAAGGAGAGCTGGAGGGGGACCACCAGCCGCAGGGCCAGCAGCACCCACGCCAGGCACCACCACCGCGCCTTCACCCGCCCGGCCAGTGCCGGGGCGGCCAAAAGGAGCACGGCCAGCACCACCCCCGTGGTGACGGACACAGACAAGACGTTGGGAAACCATGCGCGGAGAAGTTCAAGCATCCTTCTCCCCTCCTTCCAACGCGTTCAGGTAGGCTTTCAGTTCCTCCAGGTCCTCCTTTCCGATGGCCTGGCTGTCGTACAGGCTGGCCACCAGACTGGGGAGGGACCCCCCGTAGAGCCGCTGGAGGAAGGACTTTCCCGCCTGGGCCTGGTAATCCCGGGCGGAGACTTTGGGGGTATAGAGGTTGGTCCGGGTGGACCGGTCGCAGGACACAAACCCCTTCTCCCCCAGCCGGGCCAAGGCGGTCATCAGGGTGGACAGGGCCCAGGGCCGTTTCCCCTGGAGCTGGGCCAGGATCTCCCGGGCGGTCTGGGGCTGCCGGGCGGACCAGAGGATCTGCATGATCTCCAGCTCCGCCTCCCCCAGGTGGGTCTTTCGGTTTGGCATTGGGATTCCCTCCTTTTATACCTTGTGATATCATTATACATTGGTATAACTCAGGTGTCAACGCTTTTCTTCCCGCCCAGGGGGCACCCTTTGGAATTGTTTACAAACTGGCCACAACTTTCACATTTTGTCCACAGGATTCCCATACTCTGGTCACAATCGGGGGGTATCCTATGACCTGTCAGTAGCAGGGAAGCCATTCACCTCTGACTTACCATACACACTCTCTTTTCTCTCTCTTTTCTCTTTTTCATGGAACGAACTGGCAGCGGCTCTGTTTGCAGGCCGCTGCCAGTTCCTGTTTGGGCGGGGGCCGCCAGCGGCAGCTGGGACCCCCGCCCCCATCATTCACAACTTATTCACAGGTTTTTTAAGTCTCACTTAAGGTTCCTCCTCTACCGTAGAAAAAAAGACGGCAGCCCCAAGAACGGGTCTGGCTCTGCCAGGCACGGCTTGGGGTGCTGCCCCCCAAAGGGCGGCTGCCCGTTGGAAAAAGGAGGAACGCTATGATTGAAGTCAGTCACCTAACCAAACGGTATGGCACCCACACCGCCATTGCCGACCTGTCCTTCCACATCGAGAAGGGGCAAATCTACGGCCTGCTGGGCCCCAATGGGGCAGGAAAGTCCACCACCATGAACATCATGACGGGATGTCTGTCCGCCTCGTCGGGTTCCGTCACCGTGGGTGGGCATGACATTTTCGAGGAGGCCGGCCCTGCCAAGCGTCTGCTGGGTTACCTGCCGGAGCGGCCTCCCCTCTACCTGGATCGGACCCCCTGGGAATACCTCTCCTTCGTCGGTCAGGCCAAAGGGGTGGCCAAGGAGGATTTGGACGGGCAGATCCACCACGTCATGGAGGTCACCCGGATTGCGGATGTGTCCCAGCGGCTCATCAAGAACCTCTCCAAGGGGTACCAGCAGCGGGTGGGCATCGCCCAGGCCCTTTTGGGGGACCCCGAGGTGGTGATTCTGGACGAACCCACCGTGGGCCTGGATCCCAAGCAGATCATCGAGATCCGCTCCCTCATCCGGGACCTGGGGCACGACCATACCGTCATCCTCTCCAGCCATATTCTCTCAGAGGTGCAGGCGGTGTGCCAGACCATCCTCATCCTGTCCCATGGAAAGCTGGTGGCCTGCGACACCCCTGCGGGCCTGGAAAAGCGCTTTGCCGGCGGGGCCGCCGTAGAGCTGGTGGCCGAGGCCGGGGCAGAGGAGGTCTGCCACATCTTGGCCCCCCTGGACCACATCCTCAACCTGGACGTCCACCCCCGGGAGGACGGCGCCTGCGCCGTCACCTTGGAAACCGACCAGCCCCCGGAGGACCTGTGCCGGGCTCTGTTCTTCGCCTTCAGCAGCGCCCAGCGCCCCCTCCTCCACATGGCCGCCACCCGGGCCAGCCTGGAGGACATCTTCCTGGAACTCACCGCCGACGACACCGCCCTCCCCCCCGATGGGGCGGCAGCCAGCCCAGACCGAGAGGAGGATGCCTCATGAAAGCCGTCTTTCGCCATGAACTGGCCACCTATTTCACCGGGCTCACCGGCTATGTGTTCGGCGCCTTTCTCCTCCTCTTCGGGGGGATTTACACCATGGTGATCTGCCTCAACGCCGGCTCGGCCAACTTTGAATACGTGCTGAGCAACCTCTCTTTCATTTTCCTCATCATTGTCCCCATTCTCACCATGCGGGTCATCGCCGAGGAAAAGCGGCAGAAAACCGACCAGCTTCTCTACTCCCTTCCCCTGTCCATGACAGGGGTAACCCTCGGGAAATACGCCGCCATGGTGGTCATCTTTCTGATCCCCACAGGCGTTCTCTGCGTCTATCCCCTGCTTCTCACTGCCTTCGGAAGCATCTATCTCCCTGCGGTGTTCAGTACGGTGGTGGGGTTTGTGTTCCTAGGGGCTGCCCTGCTGGCCATTGGCATGTTCCTCTCCTCCATCACCGAGAGCCAGGGGGTAGCTGCAGGACTGTGCTTTGTGGTGCTGCTGGTGTGCTACTTCCTGCCGGACCTGTCCGACTACTTCTCCACCTCGGCCTTTGCCTCCTTTGCCGCGTTTACGGTGGTGGTCCTGCTGATCGGCCTGATCTTCCGGCTGATGACCCGGAACACCCCCGTCTCGGTCACCTTAATGGTGGTGTTGGAGGTGGCCCTGATTCTGGGCTATGGGTTGGGGGGCGACAGCTTCGCCGGTCTTTTCCCCAGTTTGGTGGAGGAGCTGTCCCTCTTTGAGAAGTTTTACCAGTTTGTCGACGGCATCTTCGATGTCCGGTGTCTGGTGTATTTTCTGACGGTGATCCTGGTGTTCCTCTTCCTCACCGTCCAGTCTCTGGAGAAACGGAGGTGGAGTGAATGAAACGACCCCACTGGAACAAACCGGCTTGGAAGAAACCCACCTGGGCCGGTCTGAAAGCCTCCCTCACCACCCGGGCCTTCCGCGTGGGGGGCTACAGCGTAGCAGCAGCGGCCATTGTGGTCTTCCTGGCCGTGGTGGCCAACATCCTGGTCAATGCCCTGCCGGCCTCCGTCACCCAACTGGATACCACCGCCGGCACCCTGTACACCCTGTCCCAAGAGACGGAAGACATCTTAGATGGCCTGGAGCAGGACGTCACCATCTATTGGATCGTCCAAAGCGGCCAGGAGGACGAAACCCTGGGCACCCTTCTGGACCGCTACGCCGCCCGCAGCAACTACGTGACGTTGGAGACCATAGACCCTGATGTCTCTCCCAATTTCCTCCAGGAATATGTCTCAGGGACGGTGTACAACAACAGCCTCATCGTGGAGTCCGGCGACCGCAACACCTATGTCAGTTACGAGGACATCTACGAATACTCCTACAGCAGTGACTACTCCTCCTACGACGTCAGTTTCGCCGGGGAGAGTTCCCTCACCTCCGCCATCGACTATGTCCTCAGTGACACCCTGCCGAAGCTATACACCCTTACCGGCCACGGGGAGGACGATCTGTCCACCTCCTTCCAGTCGGCGGTGGAGCAGCAGAACATCGAGGTGGCAGACCTCTCCCTGCTCACGGAAGAGAGCGTCCCTGAGGACGCCGACTGCCTGCTGATCAACGGCCCAGACAGCGACCTGTCTCAGGACGAGGTGGAGGCCATCCAGGCCTACCTGGACACCGGCGGGGACCTCATTGTTCTCACCGACCCCGCCCAGGATGGGCAGGACCTGACCAACCTGGAAGCCCTGATGGGGGAATACGGCATGGCTGCCAACGATGGCGTTGTCATTGAGGGTGACACCGCCAACTACGCCCTGGGCAGCCCCTTCTATCTGCTGCCCAATTTGGAGAGCCACTCCATCACCTCTCCCCTCCAGGAGGGAGGATACTATATCCTGCTGGCCCTGGCCCAGGGGATCACGGTGGAGGAGAGCCCCCGGGACGGCCTCACCGTAGAGTCCCTGCTGACCACTTCCGATGCCGCCTACTCCAAGATCGCCGGATATTCCATGGAAACCTATTCTAAGGAGGAAGGGGACATCGACGGGCCCTTCTCTCTGGCCGCCATCGCCACCGATACCTTGGAAGACGGCAGCGAAAGCCATGTCATCTGGGTCGGCTCCACCTCTCTGCTGGACGACCAGTATAACCAACAGGTCTCCGGCGCCAACCAGGACTTCTTCCTCAACTGCGTGGGCTGGACCTGCGAAGGGGAGGAAGGGGTCTCCATCCACGCCAAACAGATCACCACCGAGTACCTTACCATGAGCGCGTCCACCGCCTCTATGCTGACGCTGTTGCTGGTGGCTGTGCTGCCCGCAGGCTACCTGCTCTTCGGCCTGCGGATCTGGATCAGGAGGAAACACCAATGACAACCATGACACGCGGAAAAAAACTATTCGTGCTCCTGCTGGCTCTGGTCATCCTCACCGGGGTCACCCTGTTGGTGGCCCACTTGGTCCCCGACGAGGACGAGAGCACCGCCGAGGACACCTCCTACATCATCTTCTCCCTGGACCCCGATCAGGTCACCCAACTGTCCTGGACCTATGAGGACAGCACGGTCACGCTCACCAAGGACGAAAACAGCAACTGGAGTTATCCTGACGACGAGGCCTTCCCCTTGGATGCGTCCTACCCGGACGCCATGGTCCAGGCTCTGAAGGAGGTCTCGGCCACCAAAACCATTGAGTCCCCGGAGAACCTAGCCGACTATGGCCTGGAGGAGGCGGCGTGCGCCATCTCGGTCACCGCCGGAGACAGCACGTACGAGCTGCGCATCGGGGACGAAACCGGCCTGGGGGGGCAGCGTTACCTCTCCCTGGGGGACGGCAACGTCTACCTGGTGGATGCCGACCTTCTGGAGGACTTCTCTCTGGGGCTGTATGATATCGTATCCATGGAGTCCATCCCCTCTATGACCGACTTGACCAGCGTTTCCATTGAGACCACCAGCGGCACCTTGACCTTGGACTACCTGGAGGACAGCGGCCTGGCCTACAGCGACCAGTACACCTGGTTCTGGAATCAGGACGGGGAAGAGACCCCCTTGGACACCGACCTGGCAGAAGATCTGGTCTCCACCGTCACCGGCCTGACCTGGAACGCCTGCGTAGACTACCAGGCCGACGAGGACAGCCTGGGCACCTACGGTCTGGACATCCCCGCCGCCACCATCACCGTGGAGTACACCGAGAGTACCCAGGTGGAAACCAACGAAACCGACGAGAACGGCGACCCCATCTACGAAACCCAGGAGACCCCCGCCACCTTCGTGCTGGAACTGGGGGATTACGACGGCGACACCTGCTACGCCCGGATCTCCGGATCCTCCATGGTCTACCGGGTGGACGGGACGGTAGCCGACACCCTCCTGGCCGCCAAAGGCGAGGACCTGCTGCCCCAAGACGTGGTCCTGATGGACTGGAGTGACGTCACCAGCGTGGAGATCAACCTGGACGGCACCACCTACTCCCTGGAAAAGACCGTGCAGGAGGAGACCGACGAGGACGGCAACACCACCGAGACCTACGTCTACCAGCTGGACGGCCAGACCGTGGACATCACCGACGCCTTGGACAGCATCCAAGACCTGGAGGTCACCGGCAGCGATACCGACGCCACCCCCGGCACGGAGGAGCTGTCCTTCACCTTCTATCAGGATAAGGAGAACTTCCCCACGGTGACGCTGGTCTTTTCCCAGTACGACAGCAGCAGCTGCCTGGTGACCCTCAACGGGGAGAGCCGCCTGCTGGTGAGCCGAACCGACCTGCTGGACCTGGTGGACACCCTCCAGGATCTCCTGGCAGAGTAAGGGCGGGCAGCCATTGTTTACAAAACGGACACAACTTTCACAATTTGTCCATAGGATTCCCATATTCTTGTCACAATTGTCCCGTATCCTATGACCTGTAAGCAGCAGAGATCCAAAAACATCTGACTTACCTTACACACTCTCTTTTCTCTCTCTTTTCTCTCTTTTCAAAAAAGGACCGGCAGCGATCTGGGAAGTCGCTGCCGGTCTCTTTTTGCGGTATATGTGCTTTTGGGGGGAAGGCAGCGCCCTCCTCACCGCCTCCGCTGCTTGCGGTAGCAGGCCTCGCACAGCCGTCCGTGGTGGTGGAGGGGGAGCGCCGCCCCGCACACGGCACAGAAGCGGATGTTGTTTTTCAGCCGGTGAAGGAGGATCTCGTTGATCTCCTCGGCCACCTCCTCCCGGCGGTCGTAGAGGGCCTCCTCGTCCACCGGGCAGCCGAAGGCCTTGGCAAAGGAGAAGTAAAGGTCCAGCTTTCGGCAGTAGAGTTCCAGCTCCGGCAGAGTCCGGGTACCCCCTTCGGGCAGTTCCGGCCGGGGGAGTTCCTCCCCCTGGAGGTGGAGCCGGAGGAACCGGAAGAAGAGGTCCCGCAACGGCTCCTCCGTTTCATCGAAGGGGATGTTGGCCGCCCGGAGTTCCTCCTCCTTGGTCAGGCGGAAGCCCTGCTCCCGGATCTTGGAGATGAGGGTGAGGTACCGGGTGATGTCCAGCTTCACATAGGGGGCCACTGTGGGCATTCTGTTCCACTCGGTGAGGACCTCCAACAGGTCAAACTCCACCTGGAGCACCAGGTCGGAGAAGCCGGCCACCGCCTGCTGCAGCGGGGGCACCACGGTGTTCAGCCCCGCTCGGATGGCTCCCAGGTTCTGGGTGGCCCCCACAAAGCCCTTGTCATACATACCATACCGCCCGGCCCGGCCGGCGATCTGCTGGATCTCCTCGGGGCGGAGCTCCCGGCGCTCCACCCCGTCAAACTTTTCCGTGTCCATGAAAATCACCCGGCGGATGGGGAGGTTGAGCCCCATGCCGATGGCATCGGTGGCCACCACATACCGCATCTCCCCGGCCAGGAAGCCCTCCATCTGCCGCCGCCGGGTGGCGTAGGGCAGGGCGCCGTAGATGATGGCGGCCTTCTTCCCCGCCTGGCGCAGGTCCTCCGCCACGCTGAGGACCCCCACCTTGGAAAAGGTGATGAGGGCATCCCCCGGCTGGACCCTGGTGTAGTCCACCGTGTGGTCCATGCACACCAGGGGGGTCTTACGCCGGTGCCAGACGATTTCATAGCTGTCCCCGCAGCTTTCGATGAGGCGCACCAGCAGGTCCTTGGCCTCTGGCGCGGCGCACAGGTGGACCTCCGGCGCCTGGACCCCCAGGATGGCCCGGGTCCAGGCATAGCCCCGCTGGCGGTCGGCGATCATCTGGCACTCGTCGATGACTGCCACCTCGTAGGGCTGCTTCAGGTTCAGTTTCTCCGCTGTGGCGGCCACGTGGGTGTCCCCCTCCCGGCAGTCCTCCTCCTCGCCGGTGGTGAGGCTGCAGTCCACCCCCGCGTCCAACAGCACCTCCTGGGCCTCCAGGGCCAGCAGCCGCAGGGGGGCCAGGTACACCCCCGTGGCCGCCTGCTGGAGCCGCTGGAAGCCAGCATAGGTCTTCCCCGTGTTGGTGCCCCCCAGGTGGAGGACAAAGTGCCGGGCCATGGCCCGGGCCTCCGGGTATTCATCCTTGGGGTTCAGGGCCAGCAGGGCGGCAAGACTGGTCCGGATGGCCTGGGGAACGTACCACACCGAGTACACCGTCCCCAAGGTCCGGGAGAGGAGCTGCTGGACGGGGAAGTCCTCCCGGCCCAAAAACGCCGCCCCGTCGGCCTCCGGCTGGGCCTGGGCAAAGGCCTCCATGGCCTGCTCCGCCGCTCCCCAGAGAACCTGGGGATACCGGTCCAGCACCTGGACCGTCAAAGGCGCCTTGGGGTTGGCCCCCATCCACACCGCCGCCTGGACAAAGTGGGTCAGGTCCCCCGGGAGCTGGGCCCCGTCGCACCGGGTCTCCAGGGCCAGAAACTGCCGGAGAAACCCCGTCACCTGGGAGGACCGCAGCCCCCGTCCCCGGGCCGCCGCCGGCAGATGGTCCACCATGGCGCGGTGGTAGTGCCCCGCCAGGGTGCCAACCTCGCCCTCCGGGGGGGAGACGGCCTGCCAGGCCTGTTCCAGCAGGGCTGCCCCGGCCTGGGCCGCCTTTTGGGCGGCCTGGAGGGCTGGGCCCTTGGGGGCAGTGCCCCGGGCTTTTTTCTGAAACACCTCGGTGGCCTCTGCCGCCTGGACGTCCTCCTGCCGCCAGCAGGGCACCGACCGGCCGTTCCAATGCCGGTACCGGGGCCGGGGCAGCAGTTGGGCCATCAGTTCCTTGGTCCACCCCCGGCTTTTGAGGGTGCCTGGGCTCCACAGTTTGCCCCCTTTTCGGTTTGCCATTGCCGCTCGCCTCCCTTGCCTGGTCTGCGTTTCGCCTATTGTATCATGTTTCCCCCTGGGGGGCAATGGACGGCTTTCCCAATCGTCCCCCCAACCCGGCGGTCTGACTTGACAGTCCCCGTCCGGCAGTGCATAATGGAGCGGTGGTGGAAGGCCTTTCCCCCATCCCATCTTGACGGCAAGGAGATCCCATGGCAAACGATACCAGAACCAAGTCCCCCCTCACCATTTCCCTGCACCGCCGCCCCAAGGTCCTTCTGTTGGGCAACGGCATGAACCGGGTCTATGGCGGCGCCTCCTGGGCGGGGCTGTTGGAGAAAATCAACCGCACCCACTACACCACTGAACAGGTAAAATCCATGCCCTTTCCCCTGCAGGCAGTCCTGCTGAGCCAGGACCATGTGGACGTCTCGCTCCAGGATTTGCAGCAGGAGCTGACCCAGTGCGAGGTCCACCCCTGGCTGGCCGAGCAGCTTCACCGGCTGCTGGCCCTGCCCTTTGACTGCATCCTCACCCCCAACTTCACCTACGAAGTGGAGTGCGCCCTGTTCCCGGACTTCTTGAACCATCCCCAGCGGTTTCTGCGGCACACGGCTGCGGTTCCCCGGGCAGAGAAATACTTCATGCTGCACACCTATTATTCCCTGCCCTTGGCCCGGGGAAACATCCCCCTCTTCCACGTCCATGGGGAGGCCAGGGTGCCCAACACCGTGATCCTGGGCCACTACTACTACGGCAACCTCCTCTTCTGCTGCGACGAGTACCTCACCCACCGGGCCCCGGAGCAGCGCTACCCCCTGTGGCCCGGCCACGAGGAGCTGGAGGCCCTCAGCTGGCTGGACTATTTCATCCTAGGGGACGTGTACTCCCTGGGCTTTGGGTTTGACACCTCGGAGATGGACCTGTGGTGGCTCCTCTGCCGGAAAAAGCGGGAGCGGGCCCCCCACGGGGACCTCTGGTTCTTCGAGCCGGCCCGGCGCTCCGCCGAGGCCAAGCACGCCCTGCTGGAGGCCTACCAAGTGAAAAACGTCTCCCTGGGCTTCCAGGATCCCAAAGGGGAGGAGTACCAGGCCTTCTACGAGGCCGCGGTGAAGGAGATCAGCCGGCGGCTCCGCGCCAGCGTTCCAGAGGAAGCGGCAGCATATTGATTTCCATGATTCCTTTTACATATGTGAAAGACCCCTCCAGCCAGGAAAGGTTCCCTTTCCTGGCTGTTTTCATGCCTTCTGATCGGAGTACCCCTCCGCAAACTCCCAAAACCGGGCCGCTGCCGGGGGCATCAGCCGGCCCCGGCGCTTGACCAAGAAAATCCGGGACTGGTGGCCAGGCTCCACAAGGGTGCGGTAGGCCAAACTGGCCGGGTCGATGAAGGCCCACACCGATTGGGGGGCCAGAATCACCCCCAACCCCCGCTGGGCCAGGCCCAGGATGGAGAAGATGGAGTTATACAGGCAGAACACATTCCGCCGGGGCAGGAACTGCCCCAGCCAGTTGTGAATGTCCGCCTGGAGAGACTGCCGGGCCGGGAGCATCAGGGGCACCTCCCCCAGGCAGGCCAGGGGCACGGTCTCCGGATGCTGGGCCGCCAGGGGGTGGTCCCGGCTGCACAGGATGCCCCAGGGTTCCCGCCGAAGGGCAATCTGGTCATAGGGTTCCAGGTTGAAGGGCTCCCGGACGATGCCCATGTCCACCAAGTTTTTTTCCAGCCGGTCCCGGTTCTCGGTGCTGTCCCCCGCCAAGATCTGGAAGTGGATGTTGGGCGCCGTCTCATGGAAGGCCGCGATGCGTTCCGACAGCAGCGTGGCCCCGGAGACCTCCGTGGTGCACAAACGGATGGTGCCATACTGGGCAGGGCCCAGCTGCCCCAGCTGCTGCTGGGTGTTCTCCATGAGTTGGAGGATCTCCCGCCCCCGGGCCTGGAGAAAACGGCCCTCCTCCGTCAGCTGAAGCTGCCGGCCCCCTCGGATCAGCAGGGGGACCCCCAGTTCCTCCTCCAGGCGCTTGATCTGCCGGGTGAGGGGGGGCTGGGCCATGTGGAGCTTTTCCGCTGCCCGGGTGATGTTCCGCTCCTGGGCCACAGTGAGGAAGTAATGTAAGGTACGAAATTCCATAGCAATACCCTCCCGGTATGGTTTCACATATATTATGTGTATTTTATCATGGCAGTCAAGAGGAGTATACTGGTATCTGCCACCGCCGGCGACGGTTCTCGCCAAAAACCCTGGGGGAGGCTACGCTATGAAAAAAATGCACTACGGTTGGGTGATCTGCATCACCTGCACCCTGCTGCTGTTTGTCACCATGGGCACGGTATCCAATGGGTTTTCCGTGTACCTGCCCTACATCATGGAGGAAAAGGGGCTCACCAACGCCCAGACCTCCTCCCTGGTCACCCTGCGGTGCGCGGTGTCCTTTCTGTCCATGCTGGTCATCGGGTTTTACTACCAGAAGGTCTCCATCCGGGTGGGCACCACCATCGCCGCAGCGGCGGCTGGCGTGTCCTTTCTGCTGTACAGCGCGGCCGAGGCCTATCCCCTGTTCTGCGTCGGGGCGGCCATCTCGGGGGTGAGTTACGGCCTGGGCTCCATGATTCCCGTGTCCATCCTCATCAACCGCTGGTTTTACCAGCACCGGGCCCTGGCTCTGAGCATCTGTGCCTCCGGCAGCGGCATCGCCACCATCGTCCTGCCCCCTGTGACCACCGCCCTGGTGGAAAACCTGTCCATGGCCACCACCTTCCGGATAGAGGCCGTGGCCATCTTTCTCCTGGCGGCGGTGATCTTCCTGGCCCTGCGCAACCAACCGGCGGACAAAGGCCTGCTCCCCTGCGGCCAGACCCAGGCCCAGGAGGCTGCGGCCCAGGCCTCTGTCAACCTGGGCCCCCAGCGGGTGATGACCCGCCAGATGTGGCTCCTCCTAGGCTGCGCCAGCCTGTTTATGGGGGCCTTGGCCAACCCCGGCTTCTCCCACCTGTCGGTGCTGTTTACCTCCGAGGGCTTTTCCTCTGCCACGGTGGCCCTCATCATCAGCGGCACCGGGGTGATGATCACCCTAGGCAAGCTGATCTTCGGGGAGGCCACCGACCACATCGGTGGCGGCCGCTCCACCCTGCTGTTTGGGGGCATCCTGGTGGTGGGCCATGTGCTGTGCTGCCTGGCCTTCACCCAGAGCCTGGTGCTGGCAGTGCTCACCGTGCTGTTTCTGGGGCTGGGGTACCCCATCGCCACCATGGGCCCCTCGGTGTGGTCCAACGACCTGGCCGCGCCGGAGCAGTACCCCACGGTGGTCCGGCGGCTCCAGGTGATCTACGCCGGCGGCGCCCTGGCCTTCTCCAGCCTGCCGGGGATCCTGGCCGACCACCTGGGGGGCTATCTGCCGGCCTACCTGCTCTTTACCACCATCAACGTCCTGTCCCTGGTGTGCATCGCCCTGTCCTACCGGGCAGGGAAAACTGCCCGGCAACCCCGCTCATAAACAGCATCGCCCCGCCTGGCGTTCTCCAGGCGGGGCGATGTTCTGTTTCTTCCGCGATGTTCTGCTCTCACAGGCTGTCCAGGTAGGGCACCACGGCAAAGGGCCGCACTTTCTCCTCTTTCCGCAGGTAGAGGGGGTGGTGGGGATGGCCTTTCTTGGAGCACTTGCCGGCGCACAGCCACTGGGCCCCGTACGCCTCCCCGATGGCCACCATGTCCTGGACGCAGTCCCGGAGGTAGGGGCGCTTCTCAATGATGGTCCCCCAGGCTGCCCACACGGCAGGGGCATACCCCGCCCCCACCTGTTCCAGGACGTAGCGGAAGGCCGCCATGTTCTCCCGGTGGAGGGCCGCGTTGCACACCTGGTCCATGTCCTCCGGCCGGGTGGCCCGCTGGGCATAGACGTTGAACATCAGGAAACTGTCATACCCGTTCCCGGCGGCGATGCGCTCCACCGACTTGAGGGTGTTGTCCAGGTCCCCCGGGGCGGCGGTGGAGGGGTTGATGCCAATGCAGATGAGGGGATTCTCCCCCCGGGTCCCCAGGAGGTACCGGTAGTCGGCATAGTAATCCGGCACGTAGAGCCACTTCGTCCGGTCGTAGTCCTCATTGGTGGGCACCAGGGCCTGCTGGAAGGTGAGGATCTCCAGCTCCTGGGTCTGGCAGGTGGGAATGTGCATAAAGAACCCCTTCTTTCCTCTGCGGGAATTTTCTCTTGGGAGGGATTGCTTTTTCCCCCCGTTTCTTCTATGATAGTACCACAAAGCAAGAGTTCTGTCGAGGCGCCGCTTCTGCGGCGTCTCTCTGTGTCTCCCCCCCCAAGGAGACACCACCAAATTGGTAGGAGGGATCGCCGTGGAAGCGGCCAAGCACAACCTGGACCTGACCGAAGGGGTTATCTGGAAAAAGTTCCTGCTCTTTCTCCTCCCCATCGCCATTGGGACCCTGTTCCAGCAGTTTTACAGCACCGTGGACGCCGTCATCGTGGGCCAATTCGTGGGGGCGGATGCCCTGGCCGCGGTGGGGGGCTCCGCCGCGGTGATCGTGCAGCTGGTGGTGGGGATCTTCACCGGCCTCTCCTCCGGGGCCACGGTGGTGATCTCCCACGGCTACGGCGCAGGGGACAAGGAGAAGCTCCACCACGCCGTCCACTCCGCCGTGGCCTTCAGCCTGCTGGCAGGGGCCATCATCACGGTGGTGGGGATCCTCCTGACCCCCGACGCCCTGCGCTGGACCAAGAACCCCCAGGAGATCATGGGGGACGCCACCCTCTATCTCCGGCTGTACTTCCTGGGCACCATCCCCACCCTCCTGTTCAACATGGGGGCAGGCATCCTCCGGGCGGTGGGGGATGCCAAGCGGCCCCTGTACTACCTGGTGGTGTGCTGCCTGATGAACGTGGTGCTGGACCTGCTCTTTGTGGCAGGGCTCCACATGGGGGTGGCCGGGGCGGCCATCGCCACCACCCTGGCCAACCTCACCAGTGCCCTGCTGATCCTCCGCCAGCTCACCCGCACCCAGGACGCCTACCGCCTCATCCCTCGGAAAATCCGCATCCACAAGGCCACCCTGCTGCACATCCTGGGCATCGGCGTCCCCGCCGCCATCGAGAGCGCCATGTACGCCGCCTCCAGCCTGCTGATCCAGGTGCCCATCAACACCCTGGGCACCGAGGCCGTGGCCGCCTGGTCGGCCACCAGCAAGGTGGACGGGGTTTACTTTGCCCTGATGGTCTCCTTCGGCGTGGCCATCATGGCCTTTGTGGGGCAGAACTACGGCGCCGGCAAATACCAGCGGATGAAGCAGGGGGTTCGGGTGGCCCTGACCATCTCCCTGTCCATCACCGTGGCCCTGTCCATCCTGCTGATGCTCTTCGCCCCGTACTGCTTCCGCATCTTTACCGATGAGCCGCTGGTGATCCAGTACGCCATTGAAATCATGGGGTACTTCGTCCCCTTCTACTTCCTGTGGACCTGCATTGAGATTTTGGCCAACTCCCTCCGGGGCTCCGGGGATGCCCTGGTGCCCATGGTCATCAGCGTGGGGGGGATCTGCGGCCTGCGGATCCTGTGGGTCTTTCTGGTGGTGCCCCACTGGAACACCCTTATGGGCATCTCCATCTGCTACCCCGTCTCCTGGGCGGTGACGGTGGCCGTGCTGATCCTGTACTTCTGCCGGGGGAAGTGGAGGCGGTTGTAACGGCCCCCTCCCGGCGGGGGGTCTCTGTCATCGGTCAGTGGTCCCGTTAGAACCAGTGCAGGGTAGACCCTGCAACGTGGGTTCCCCGCCGACTCCGGCGGGGGAGCCCGACTTTCTTTG
>URCB01000010.1 GCA_900546255.1 uncultured Eubacteriales bacterium | reverse complement strand
AGAAATGGGGACCCCCGCCGGGCAGGCGGGGCAACGGGGCGCTGCGCCCCGAGGCTTCGGAAGAGCCCCGCCCACCCAAAGGGTACGCAGTACCCCGCCGCTCCCCCGCCCGGGACCGGGCGGGAACCCACCTTGCAGGTGCTAACCTGCGCCGGTCCCGACAGGACCACCTGCCGATTTCGGCAGAGGAGGCCCGCCCGGCAAAGCCGGGCGCGGCCCCGGCCTCAGTAGGCCGCCACATCCGCCAAGAACTGCGTCCACGCCTCCTCGTGCTCCACGAAGTACAGGGGGCAGAGCTTGCCGGTGACGTCGTAGTGGCGGATCACCTGGTCCCGGCCGATGCCGGCGGTGTCGCACAGCCAGGCGGTGAGGCGTACCAGGGCATCATAGCTGGCCTGGGTGAACTGCCCCGTGGCGTCGGGGTGGCAGACCTCGATGGAGATGGTGTCCCGGTTGCGGTCGTTGGTGGCGGAGGACTTTTCGTTCAGGGGAATGCACTGGATGACCTCCCCCTCCAGGCCGATGAGGAAGTGGGCGCTCACCTGGGTGTCCGGCTGGGCGAAGTAGTTCCGGTTGGCCTGGGCGGAGGTGCCGGGGTTGCCCACGTAGTGGATGGCAATGTCGGTGACCCGCCGCATGGTCTCCCCCCGGCGGGCGGCGCCGTTGACGGGGATGATCTGCTGGTCCACCCAGTCGGGCAGGTCGGCGGTTTTCAGCCGGTGCATCTGGCCGAAACCCAGCTGGCTGGCCCCCAGGGCACACAAGGCGATGGCAAAGACCAGCAGGAAGAGGGGCCAGCGGCGTCTCCGCCGCCGGGATCGGGCACGGGCCCGGGTTCTCTGTGGGTACATGATGGGCTCCTTATCCGTTCTGTTTAGCGTAGGGATTTGCGTCGGTAGCTCTGATACAGCAAGGGGATCAGCACCAGGGCAAGGGGCACGTAGAGGGCGAAGAGGAGGGGGCAGGCCCCCGCTACGGCATCCCCTGCCTGGTAGAGGTTGAAGTAGGTAAAGACCCGGTTGAGCTGGAGCAGCTGGTCCGGCAGCAGGCCCAGGATTTGGCTTACCAGGGCGTGTTCACTGTTCAGCAGCAGGGCCGGGAGAAAGAGCAAGGCGAAGGGGAGGATGGCCGCCAGGGCCACAGACCCGGTCTTGGCGGACACGGCCATGGTGACCAGACCCAGCACCACCGTGCCCAGCCAGCCCCCCAGGGCGATGAGCAGGCCCCCCTGGGCCAGGGTGAGGGGGTAGAAGGACTTCCAGTGGATCACCTGCACCGGGCAGCTGCCCCCATCTGCCCCCAATAGGCCCAACGTGAGCCCGGCAAAGACCAGGAAGGCCCACCAGTAGAGCAGGGTCAGCAGGAGAAGCCCCGCCCCGATCTTGGCCCCCGTCCCCCGGCCCCGGCCGTGGCGGGTGGCGAAGAAAACGGCCTCCGCCCGCAGCGTCCCCTCCTGGGAGAAGATCCCCGCCACCAGAAAGCAGGCGATGAGGCAGGTGAGCATACTAACCGTGGGGGCATAGTCATAGAACTGCTGCCAGCCGGTTACATAGTCCACGGAGAAGGGGGCCTCCAAGGCCTGGTACTGGGCCGCCAGGTAGTCTGCCTGGGCGGGGGAGAAGCGGTCAGGGTTCTCCGCCAGCCAGTCCTGGAGCAGGCGGACCCGGTTGGGGTAGAAGGCCGGGGCCTGGTCCGGGGTCACGGTGTCTATGGTGAAGTAGTCGTAGGTCTGGAAGTCAGAGGCGTAGGCCTGGTTGATGAGGTCTCGGAGAACCTCATAGGCCTGCATCTGGTGGTAGGCCATGTTCTGCTGAGTGACGTCCTCTGACTGGGCCTCGGGGGAGGCTTGGACCTCCTGGTGGGTCTGGAGGACCTGGCGGAGCATGGCCTCGTCCAGCACCCCCGCCCAGGCCTTCTGCTGCTGGCGCAGCTGGCGGGCGGCGGCAGGGCCGGTGTGGGTCTGGCCGGCCTGGTCCACATAGCGGACGTTGCAGGCGAAGAAGGTGGTCAGCAGGATGGCCGCCGCCAGCACCACCAGGGCGGCTTTCCCGCTGGGGCGGCCCAGGATCTTTTGGAGTTCAAATTTCAGCAAGGCCGTCCCCTCCCTTCTCCCCGAAGTGGTGGAGGAAGAGGTCCTCCAAGGTCATCTCTGCCGGCACCGCCTCCGGGATGGGGGGCGTGGGGGAGAGGATGCGCAGCTGGGTGCCCTGGGGCAGGGTTTTCACGTTGGCCACCAGGTGGTGGGTCAGGAAGTGGTGGGCGGCCTCCCGGGGGACCAGGCAGGTCCACACTCGGGTGGGGGCAGCGGCCAGCAAATCGGGTACCGCCCCCTGCTGGACCAGGGTTCCCTCCTTGAGCAGGAGGATCTCCCCGGCGATGTACTCCACGTCGGAGACGATGTGGGTGGACAAGATCACCAGCCGGTCCTCCGCCAGCTCGCTGATGAGGTTCCGGAAGCGGATGCGCTCCTTGGGGTCCAGGCCGGCGGTGGGCTCGTCCAGGATGAGGACCTTGGGGTCGTTGAGCATGGCCTGGGCGATGCCCGCCCGGCGCTTCATGCCCCCGGACAGGCGCTTCATCTTCTGCCGGCGGACCGGGTGCAGGCCCACCTGCCGCAGCAGGGTTTCCGTCCGCCGCTTGGCGGTGGCAGGGCGCAGGCCCTTGAGGCAGGCGATGTAGAGCAGGTAGTCCTCCACGGTGAAGTCGGGGTAAAACCCAAACTCCTGGGGCAGGTAGCCCAGCAGGTTCCGGTAGGCCGGGCCCAGGGTGAAGATGTCCTGCCCCTCCCAGGTGACGCTCCCCGCCGTGGGGGTGAGGAGGGTGCAGAGCATCCGCAAGAGGGTGGTTTTTCCCGCGCCGTTGACCCCCAGAAGGCCGTACACCCCGGTGTCGAAGGTGCAGGTGAGGTTGTTCACGGCGGGGAAGGATTGAAAGGTCTTGGTGAGACCGTCGAGGATCAAAGCCATGAGGTGGTTCCCTCCCAAAGGGTTTCGCAGTGGGTTTGCAGTTTTCCGATGGCGTAGCAGAAGTACACCGCCGCCAGCACCAGCATCCCCAGCCACACCGGCCGGGAGATCAGCTGGTAGACCGGGTCGTTGAGGAGGATGCACACCCACACCGCCGTCCACACCAGGGAGAGGGGGAGGGCGGCGTACACCGCTCCCATCCGCCGGCAGGACAGGGTGCGCAGGCAGATGCACCCGGTGACCAGGAAGGGCAGCAGGAAGTGGAGGATGAGCCCCTCCCAGGTGGCCCGGCCGGTGAGCAGGGCCACGGAGAAGAACCCCGTCAGCAGCGCCAGGTCCGCCAGGCCGAAGAGCACCAGCCGGGCGGCGTACACCTGCCGCAGGGAGTAGTAGGCGGTACACTCCACCTCCAGGGCCCCGTTGGCCCGGTTCTTCCACAGTTCCGGCAGCACCAGAACCACGAAGAGGGGGGCCAGGGTGCCCATGGCCCGCTGGGCCTCCCCGGTGGTGCCGGCGGATTGGAGGACCCACCACAGCAGCAGGAGCACCCCGCCCTGCAGGGCCCACCACCGCTTCCGGAGGAAGTGGCTCTGCTGGCGGAGAAATTCCAGGGGGGCCAGGGGGCGGGCAGCCTCCCGCCGGTGGAAGGCCAGGGTGGCGGCCTGCACCGCAGCCTGGACGGCCTCCTCCCGGGGCTGGGGGGTGGGGATGGTTGGTCGGGATGGTTTCATGGAAGGGCCTCCTTTCCCAAAGATTGGGCCAGCAGTTCTCTGGCCCGGCGGAGCCGGTACTTCACCAGGGGCAGGCCGATGCCCAGGATCTTGGCGGCCTCCCGCTGCTTGCGCTCCTGGAGCAGGCAGAGGACGGCCACGGCCTGGATCTCCTCCGGCAGGGCCCGGAAGGCGGCTTCCAGGTCCAGGCGGGTGTCCCAGTCGGCGGGCGGGGCCTCCTCCTGGGGCAGGTCCTCCAGGGGGAGCTCCTGCCGGCGGCGGAGGTGGTCCCGGCAGAGGTTGCCGGCGATGACGTAGAGATAGTTGGCCGCCTTGCCATAGTGGCGGTACCGGTCCAGGGAGGCGAAGAACCGGGCGAAGGTCTCCTGGGTGACGTCCTCCCCGTCCTGGCGGTGGCGGAGATGGTAGCAGCAGTACCCCAGGATCTGGGGGTAGTACTTTCGGACGAAGGCCTCGATGGCCTCGTCGTCCCCCTGGTTCATCCGGCGGATCAGGCCGGCATCTGGGTCCATGGTTCTTCCCTCCTTTCTGAGCGGTGGAATCGCGCGTTCCACCCAGTATAACGGGGGAGCGGGGGAAAAAGATAGGGCGGACGGAAAATTTTTTGAAAAAAGGCAAAGGCCCCCGGTGCGGCAAACAGCCGCGCCGGGGGCGCAAAACAGGGAGGAACCAGAAAAAAGCATTAGGCTTGGGCGTCCACGATGACCTCAAACCACTCGGTGGTCCCATCCGGCATGGTCCCATGGCCGGTGAGGACGTAGACGGGGTAGAGGTAGGTCTGCCCCTCCACCGGGGTGGCGTCGGCGTAGAGCCGGAGGGTGCAGGTCTCCACCACCGGGTCGGTGAGGGTTTGGTAGAGGTTGGAAGAGTAGTTCCCCCGGGCCAGGTCCGATGCCAGCTGGGCCCGGGATTTCAGGGGGACCTCCCGCGGCTGCCCGGGCTGGGCGGCCAGGTGGTGGACCGTAACCACCTTCCCCGTGGGGTCCAGGGTGACCACGATCCGGAAGACCCCCTCCACCGGGGCTCCGTCCACGGCGGGGAAGCAGTAGACGTTCTTGCCCAGGATGGTGTCCCCGCCGGTCTCCCCGCTGGTGATGGGGCCGACCCCTACGCTGGCCATGGGCCCGGACCACAGGCCGTGGGTCTGGAGGTAGTCCAGGGCGATGGCCTGGGCCTGGGCATCGGAGAGGGGAGGCGGGAGGGCAGATGGATCCACGGAGAAGATGTCCTGCCCCGTCTCGTAGGTCCAGTAGCCGGTGTCCTGGTCGATGGTCACCGTGGCCTGTCCCAGGGAATAGAGGGTGCCCGACACCCCCGGCTCCCCCTCCCCCAGGGGCTGGCCCACCAGGGCCTCCACCTGGGCCTTGGCCCCTTCGGGGCTGGCGGAGAGGGGATACAGCAAGGCCGTGTCCCCCGCCGGGACCTCCAAGTCCGGAGGCAGGGAGAGGACGGTCTCTGTCGTTATCCCCGAAGAGAGGTTGGGACGGTTGGCACAGCCGGTGGCCAGCAGGGCCAGAACCAGCACCAGGAGCAGAGCGGGACGTGTTTGCATGGGGCACCACCTTACGGAACCACGGGTTGACACCGGGAAATTCGATTATGCATACAGAGACTTGGCCACCGAGGCGGGGACCATCTGGTTTTCAGATCGAGGTTCTACTATCTATAACGTCGAAAAGGGGGGATTTGTGACAGGGGAAATGGGGTGTTTACAGAAAGTTTACATTTTGCAAAGTCTACCGCCCCTCTGCCTGCATTGTGGCAGAGGGGCGGCGGTTTCGCAAGGGGTTTGGGGGAAACTTAAGAAAGGCTTAAGAAAGGGGAAGATTTGCTGCACGTAAGCTGCGGCAGGAGGCCAACCCAAGCATGGCCTTAAATGGGGAACGGCGTGACAGAGGCCTGGGGCTGGAGGTTGTACAGGGAGAAGGGCAGTTCCACTTGGCTGGTCTGCTGGAACGCGCTGTCATAGCAGGTGATGGTGTTGTTCTCCAGGGACTGTTCCAACACCCCCAGCACCTGGTCATCCCGGAGGGCGACCCAGACATTGCGGCCCTCGTATAGGAAGCCAAAGATGGCCACCTCTTCTGTGGCCCCCATGGGTTCTGCGGGAGCGGTTTCGTTGCTAAAGGAATAGTATGTCCGCTTTATCCCAGGGAAGAGGCTGTCCAGTTGTTCGGGAAGGTCCTCCAGGACGGTAAAGGTTTGGGTGGACAGGTCAAAGTAGGCGGCGGACTCTCCGGTGGAGAAATAGAGTTTCTGGTCCAGAATGGGGTAGTATACATTGTACGGATAGAATAGGGTTCGTACGTACTCCTGCGGAACCGTAGTAGGGTTGGACCACTGCACCTGTTGGGTGGATAGATCCACCGTGGCGGTAAGCAACAGGTCCTCCTGACCGCCTTCCACGGTGAGAAGGGCACCGTAGGCCAGCGTCAGTTGGTCCCCTTCCAAGATATGCCCAAAGGAGAACAGCTCATCCAGGGGCAAGTCCTCCCGGGGATCGGGGAGGGTGACGGTGACGGGATCGGTGTCTTCCCGTTCCAGGGTGATCTGGGCGGGATTGTCCAGGGAGACCAAAAGCCGGTACCCCGGCCCCCAACAGACGCGGCTGTCATCATAAAGGGGGCCCCAGGAGGTCAGTTGGGTGTTATCCGAGGCAGCGGTTACGGTTTCCTGGTCTCCTACGATGTATTGGTCTGTGCCGTTCCAATGGAATAGTTCGATATCCCGTTCCGGGCCGGTGGTCTCCAGAACAGGGGTTTCCTCATATTGGAACGTGCCGGCGTTCAGGTCCCAGCTGCCGGTCCGGATGGAGAAGGTCCCGTCCAATCCGTCCTCAGAGGTGGGAGTGTCCTGGGAGAGAAGGAAGCCCACAGGGGTGGAGATGATAAATGTAGGTGTTGGGGTGAGGGCGGGCCTGTTCTGTGCTGTGTGTGAGAGCAGAACACCTACTAAAATTGCAACAGCGGCGATAAGAATGCCAATTATAATGCGGCGATGCTTTATGGTCATGAGAGATGACTCCTTTCAAAGGGCAAGGCCACTTAGTGGGCTGGGTATACATTGTCAAAGACATAGTATTCTACGGCGCCTGTGCCAGCATCGGCAAGCAGAGAAGAGTGGGTATAGACATACTTAAGACGATCGTTCGTATGAGCGGAGTACTTTGTAGTAACAGAGTCATTTAAAACATTAATCATAGCATGATAAGGTTTTTTGTTTTCATTCAGAAGAAGAATAATCCCGCCAGCATTGCATTGATTATAGCTTACTTTTGTCCAATATCTTTTTACATTTTTGAAATAATTCCGCATACTTAGGCAGTTAATCCAGGGACTACAACTCTTGTTTGATTTCCAGAGAGAGTCTTGAGGAACACCGCCCGCATACATTGCTTGGGAAGCATAGTTAGCACAGTCGTTACAGCAGAAATAGAAGTATGCCGGATTGTAATATTGTGCGCTTTGACGAATATTTTGTTTGTGAGTACTACAATATCTTTTCCCGGCATTCACGGTATATTTGTTAGCATAATCACGTGCTTTAGTCCGATAATAGACAAAACTGGTATTAGAAGTGGGAGCAATCGCAGAAAAAGAATCGTTTTGTATCACTTTTTCTAAGGCCATATCAACGGTCTCAGAAACTTGTTTCTCTCCTGCTTGAATCATACTTTCAGTGGAAGCAGGGATAACTGTGGAAATATCATCAGAATATCCATCAAAAACACCATATTCTAAGTTGAGAACGTTACTCTGCCTATCAACCGTTGCACGAAGACCGATGTTAAATTCCGAACTTTTGCCAATGTATTCTTCCTGTAGGTTGGTTACGAAGGTGTCCAGTTCATCAAGAACATAGTCGGAGACGAGACGAACCTTTTGTGCACTAGACAGGACCGGTTCTTTTCCTTCGGTAGTAGAAAGTGTAGCCTCTATGGCATTCAACGCGCTTGCTGCATCGTTGGACTGCATTTCCGACTGTACGTCAGCGTTTATTATGCGCAGGGTTTCAGAGGCGTGGATTTTTCGGGAGAAGTCCTGCACAGTTGGAAGATCTCCGTCAACGTTCAATGCTTTAGAGATTCCTTTCACTTTAGGAAGATCTACGGCACTGTCGTACTTAAGGGTAGCATCAAAGGTCAAAAAGAACTCGATGTACTGTTCACCATTCCCTTTGGAGGATTCACTGAGGTTTGTTACCCTCACGTTGTTGAGGACGTAGTGCTCTTTGTAAGCTGTAAGAATAGGATTGGCGGCTTCCAGCAACTTTCCTTCATTAGCAATAGGGGAAGAAGCCTGGGCCATAATTCCAGCAGAAAGGCTGACGATCAAAATCACTGCGAGGGCGCAGCTGATGATTCTCTTTGCGATGAAATTTCTCATCTTTAACTCCTTTTACATTGATATATTTTCATATTTGATGGTTCGAAACGGTTTTAAATAGGGTGAACGCTCATCTCCCACTTTAGTAGTAGAGAAAGTTCTCAGTTGCATATCCCCGTCGTAGATTTCTGAGGCTGCTTGACGCCGTTGATGGTGTAGTCCACGGTCACCTTGTAGGTATTCCCCTTGATCGCGGCGAAGTTTTTTTCCATTTTCACTCTTCCGCTACCAGAGGCCGTCCAAGTGTTCAGGCATCGCGTCCCCCGCCACAGTTTTGCGGTGACGGAAATGGGGTCTGTGCTTTTAATGGAAGAAACAGTTACAGAGAAGACGCCAGAACTGCCATTAAACGCCAAGCTTGGCCTTGCGGCAGGTGCTTTCATCGGCCCTGTTGCCTGGGCTGCCACGCCCATGAGCATTACCAACACCATCACCAACGCCAAAATTTGCTTCCGCATAGAAATCACCTCCCTTCGTTTCGTTTTTCACCCATAGTAACGAACGAGGGAGGCGATTTGTGACGCGATATTTGAAAATTTTTTAAAAAATTTATTTTTCTTCCCGGACGATACTCTCGGCAAGGGCAATCAGGTCGTCCTTATCCAGGTAAGCAGATAGGTGAAGCAATGCGTTGCTCTCCGGATCGATCCAAACAAGGGAACTGGAGATCTCGCCGGTGTCATCGAAATAGTAGTCTGCGGAGATGCCGTTGACCGAAACATTTGTTTTTTCCATCGCATCTATACCGAAAAGGGTGAGCATAGAAGTGCTGTTACCAGTTACATAAAAATAGGTAAATGATAAATATTCTCCGAAAGAGTTTTCGTACAATTCATCTCCTGAAACGTCATCTTCATACCGGTCCACTTCCCAGTACCCCTCTGGAACGGCAGGGAGATAATAATGGTATTTGACTTCCGAGACGGCACCGTCAAAGGTATAATCGACGGTGCTTTCCACGATTTGGCTCACCCACCCAAAAAACGCTTCCCTTGCCTGGGCGTTGGTGGTGAGGAACACCCCGCTGCCCAGCAGGCACACCAGCACCAGGCAGGCCACCCGGCGCATGGCCCGGCGGGCGGGGGCCCGTTTGTGCCGCCGCAGGAGCTTGGCCATCTTGGCCTGGAAGGGGAGGGAGAAGGTGTGGGGGCAGTCCTCCGGGGCGGGGAGGCTGCCGTCCAGGATGGCCCCGGCTTCTTGTGCCGCCTGACGCAGGCGGTCGTCGGTGAAAAACGTCATAGAATCCCCTCCTCCTGGCAAAGTGCCCGCAGTTTTTCCTTGGCCCGCTGCTCCAGCTTTCGGGCGGCGGCCCAGGACAGGCCCATCAGCTGGCCGGCCTCCCGGGTGGAGTAGCCCAGCTCGTACTTCAGCCGGAAGAATTCCCGGTACCGCCCAGGCAGGCGAAGGATGCACTGGGCCAGGGGGGAGGCGTCCTCCTGGGGCCCGGGGTCGATGCCGGAGATCTCCTCCACCAGGGGGGCCTCTCCCCGGCGCTGCTTCTTCCGGTAGAAGTCGATGGCCTTGTGTTCAACTATAGTAACGAGCAAGGACCGGGTTTTGTGACGCTCCAGGGAAGAAAAAATTTGAATTTTTTCCGCGACGGTCAAAAAGGCGTCGTGGACGGCGTCCTCGGCGTCGGCCTCGTTGCGAAGAATTTGGTGGGCCACATGGAACATGAGGTTCCGGTAGGTCTCGTAGAGGGCCACGAAGGTGTCCCGGTCCTCCGGGGCGTCGATGGCGGCTAAGTAGATGATCATAGTGGATGTCCTCGCTTGGCGTGGCGCGCTGGGGGGCGCCACGGTCATTCCAAAGGCGAACCTTGCCTATTTTTGCGTAATTCCTACAGAAATTTGCGTAGATGCCCCCAAAAGAGAGGAGACACTTCCCTCCCTTTTGGGATTGCTCCCAGGAAGGCGCCGGGGTAAGATACCCACAGAAACCTTCCTTCCCTGGCCAGCAAGGCAACCATCGGGGCAGGAATCCCTTACTATGATAGCTATTTTGACACAAAAAGTCAACGAGAACCGGAGAAATTACAGCATATTGCTCACACGGCGGTGCATGGCGTAGAGCTCGTCCATCATATCCTGGATGATCTGGGCGGCGGGCTTCACGTCGTGGATGCGGCCCAGCACTTGGCCCATGGCGATCTGGGCGGCCTGGGGGTCGTCCTTCTCATAGGCGGCTTTGGTCACCGTGCCCCGGATCAGGGGGTAGAGCTCCTCCAAGGTGGGGTGGTGAGTTTTCTCAAAGTCGATGATGTGGAGGGCCTCCTGGGTTTTCAGGGACCGCAGGGCATTGCGGATGCTGGTCTGGGTGAGGACGGTGTCGGTCTCCTTGGCGTCCATCACCGCCTGGCGGAGGTGGGGGCCGATGTCGGTCTCCGCCGCCATGAGGAAGCGGGTGCCCACCATCACCCCGTCCAGCCCGGCGGCCAGGGCGGCGTACATGGTGCGGCCGTCGCACACGCCCCCGGCCCCCACCACAGGGAGGGTGCACCGCTCGGTGGTCAGGGGCCACTGGACGATGGAGCCCACCCCGGCCATCCCCGGGTGGCCGCCCCCCTCGTAGCCCACGATGCACACCGCGTCGCAGCCCACTTCCTGGGCGGTGTGGGCAAAGCGGGAGTCGGGGATCTTGTGCATCACCAGGCAGCCGGCCCCTTTCAGGGTGTCCATCAAGGGGGCGGGGGAGCTGCCGGCGGTCTCCACGATCTTCACCTTCTCCTTCACCACCGCCTGGAGGAAGCCTTTGATGGGCCCGTCGGGCTTGGTGTCCGGCAGCAGGGAGAGGTTGACGGAGAAGGGCCGGTCGGTCAGGGACTTGAGCTCCTGGATGGCGGCCTGAAAGTCCTCCGGGGTGGCATAGGTGGTCATATTGATGGTACCCAGCCCCCCGGCGTTGGACACGGCGGCAGCCAGGCGGGGCTTGGACAGCCACTGCATGGCCCCCTGGATGATGGGGTACTGGATGCCGAAGAGTTCGGTGATACGGGTTTTCATGGAAGTGCCTCCTGTTCCTGGTGTGGAATGCCTTCATGGTAACAACCTCCCTGGAAGAAGTCAAGCCAAGGAACCTGCTCCGTGATACTTCCCAAGGAAAGGGGAGGAAAGAACAGAAAATTTGGGGAAAACGGCAGGAACGGACTTGACAAGGGGGGAGGATGGGAGGATAATAAACCTAGTTTAGACCTGTAAAAGGAGGAACAGAATATGGAATTCAAGACCGCAACCATGGACGATTTCGATGTGGCGTTTGACTACATTGAAAAGCTTTGGGACTACAACACCTATGATAAGGAAGTCATCCGCAAGGTGTACGCCGACGTGCTGGCCGACGAGGACAGCTTCGCCTTCTTCCTCATGGACGGGGACACCTACCATGGCTTCTGCCACGGCGCTTACTTCAACACCTTCTGGCTGTCCGGCATGACCTGCTATGTCTCCAGCATCATCACCAACGCCGACGAGCGGGGCAAGGGCAACGGGGTCAAGCTCATGGACCACGCCAAGGAGCTGGCCAAGGCCCGGGGCTGCAAGGCCCTGGTGCTGGACTCCGGCATGCCCCGGAAGCAGGCCCACCGGTTCTACGAGATCTACGGCTTTGAAAAGAGCTGCTACGGCTTCGACTACTACCTGGACTAACCGGCACACGCCGGCCACACCCACCGCAGACTGCCGGCGCCTCTCCCGGGGAGGGGGCCGGCGGTTTTCTGCTTCCGCGAGAATTTGTAAGGCCTTCCCTTTGACAAAGGGGGAGGCTCTTTTTTATAATAGAACCCAGAATAACACCCACATCGTGCGGACACACTGATGGGAAAGGAGAGCCTATGAGCTTTCGAAGAATCGAATATTTTCTCTCGGTGGCCAAGCACCTGAACTTCACCAAAGCCGCCCGGGAATGCTACGTGGCCCAGGCTGCCATCAGCCAGCAGATCAAGCAGTTTGAGGAGGAGCTGGGCTTCAAACTCTTCAACCGAGGGGGGGCTTCGGTGTCCCTCACCCCGGCGGGGGAGTACTTTGCCAAACAGTGCCAGGCGGTGCTGGCCCAGTACAACGGGGCGGTGAAGCAGGCCCGGTTCCTGGCCGAGGGGAAGAAGCGGGACCTCCGGTTGGGGATCAACGGCCCCTATACCCAGGAGTGCATCCCAGACTATCTCCGCCGCTTCCGCCAGCTTTACCCCGAGGCGGCCATCACCCTCCAGGAGGGGGGCCGCAAAGAGATGCTGGAAGCCTTGGAGGAGGAGAAGCTGGACGTCATCGTCATCCCGGACTACGGCCTGGCCCTGGACCAGCGGTTCGACGTGCTGGAGCTGAGCAGCGAGCGGCCCAAGTTTATGACCGGCCCCCAGAGCCCGCTGGCCGGGCGGCAGTATGTGGCCCCCTCGGAGCTGGCGGGCCAGACCATCTTCCGCATCGAAGGGTCGGTGGGGGAGAGCCCCAACCAGGCCCGGGCAGACTACCTGGATCAGCTGGGCCTGGGGGCAAACCCGGTGCAGCAGGTGAAGACCTTCCTGGAGGCCAGCATTCTGGTTCAGGCCGGCCTGGGCATCGCCCCCCTGCCGGAGGGGATGGAGAAGAACCTCTCCCGGGACGTGAGCGTCTTTTCCATTGAGGGGGACTCCTTCCGGATCCGCACCGTGGCGCTGCGGCTGCTGCCCTCGGTGAGCCTGGCAGGGGACCACTTCTTCCAGCTGATCCGGGAGGACCAAGCCGCACAGCGGCAAAGGTTGCAGACGCAATAAGTTTTTCTGATAGGGACATTAGTTTTCGGTGTTTCTCAAAATTGAGGAGATGTGGTATAACAATAAGCAGAAGGGCAGTATAAACTGGTACTTCCCCAACACCACAGATCTTGAGTAAGCAATGGAACACTTACTTTGATGAATAGAAAGGAGCACCGAGTTATGAACGTGAATCTGGACGCCAAGTATGAACTTTATATCAATGGACAATGGGTTGCCCCCTCTGGTGGGAAATACTTCACCACCACCAACCCCGCCACGGGCGAAAAGCTGGCGGAGTGTGCCGAGGCAACCAAGGAAGATGTGGATGCTGCCGTCCAGGCCGCCTGGGCTGCGTTCCCCGCTTGGCGGGACCTGGAACCCGATAAGCGCGCCGCCATCCTGCTGAAGATCGCCGATATCATCGATGAGAACAAGGAACTGCTGGCCACCATCGAGTCCATGGACAACGGCAAGCCCATCCGGGAAACCATGACCATCGACGTGCCCTATTCCTCCGACCACTTCCGGTACTTCGCCGGCGCCATCCGCACCGAGGAGGGTTCCGCCAGCATCCTGAAGGACCATGTGGGCGAGTTTATGAACATCATCCTCCACGAGCCCATCGGCGTGGTGGGGCAGATTGTCCCCTGGAACTTCCCCTTCCTGATGGCCGCTTGGAAGCTGGCCCCCGCCCTGGCGGCCGGCGACTGCATCGTCTTTAAGCCCTCCTCCACCACCTCCCTGAGCGTGCTGACTCTGGTGAAGCTCATCGGCCACCTGCTGCCCCCCGGCGTGCTGAACGTGGTCACCGGCGGCGGCTCCCGGGCCGGCCAGTATATGCTGGACCACCCCGGCTTCCGCAAGCTGGCCTTCACCGGCTCCACCGAAGTGGGCCTGGACGTGGCCAAGGCGGCCGCCGACAAGCTCATCCCCGCCACCCTGGAACTGGGCGGCAAGAGCGCCAACATCTTCTTCGAGGACTGCGACTGGGAGCGCGCTTTGGACGGCCTGCAGCTGGGTATCCTGTTTAACCAGGGCCAGGTGTGCTGCGCCGGGTCCCGGGTCTTTGTCCAGGAGAGCATCTATGACAAGTTCGTGGATGCCGCCGTCAAGGCCTTCAACAACATCAACGTGGGCAACCCCCTGGACATGAACACCCAGATGGGTTCCCAGGTGGACCAGGGCCAGCTGAGAAAGATCATGTCCTACGTGGAACTGGCCAAGGAAGAGGGCGCCACCATCGCCTGCGGCGGCGAGCCCTGCAAGGACGGCGCCTGCGCCAACGGTGCCTTCATGAAGCCCACCCTCATCGTCAACGCCAACAACAACATGCGGGTGGCCCAGGAAGAGATCTTTGGCCCCGTGGCTGTGGTCATCAAGTTCAAGACCGAGGAAGAGGTCATCGCCATGGCCAACGACTCCGTCTACGGTCTGGGCGGCGCCGTTTGGACCCAGGACATCAACCGTGCCCTCCGGGTGGCCCGCGCCGTGGAGACCGGCCGTATGTGGGTCAACACCTACAACATGATCCCTGCCGGCGCCCCCTTCGGCGGCTACAAGCAGTCCGGCATCGGCCGTGAGACCCACAAGGTCATCCTGGAGCACTACACCCAGAAGAAGAACATCATGATTAACCTCAGAGAAACGCCCTCTGGCTTCTACCCTGCCAAGTAAGCAGGCAGACCCGGAGAAAACCATCGACCTCTCAGGGCGGAGGGGAGCCCCTCCGCCCTTTTCATACCCATTTTTACCCATGGCGGCCCCAGGCTGCCCCAAGGACCCAGCGTCAGAAAGGAAAAGAACTATGTCCACTTACTATTTCGTACCCAGCAGAAACGTGTTCGGCGAAGGCTCCGTGGTGGAGACCGGCGAGCTGATGAAGAGCCTGGGCGGCAGCAAGGCCATGATCGTCACCGACGAGTTCTTGGCCAGCCACCCCATGACGGCCCGCATCCAGAAGATCCTGAAGGACGCTGGGGTAGACTCCGCCGTCTTCGGCAAGGCCGAACCCAACCCCAAGGACACCAACGTGGTGGAAGGGGAGAAGTTCTATCACGACAACGGCTGCGACTGCATCCTCTCCCTGGGCGGCGGCTCCTCCCACGACTGCGCCAAGGGCATTGGCCTGGTGGCCACCAACGGCGGCAAGATCTCCGACTATGAAGGCGTGGACAAGGCCCACGAGGCCCTGCCCCCCCTGGTGGCCGTGAACACCACCGCCGGCACCGCCTCTGAGATCACCCGGTTCTGCATCATCACCGACACCGCACGGAAGGTGAAGATGTGCATCGTGGACTGGCGGGTCACCCCGGCCATCGCCATCAACGACCCGGAGCTCATGGTGGGCATGCCCGCCTCCCTCACCGCCGCCACCGGCATGGACGCACTGACCCACGCGGTGGAAGCCTATGTCTCCACCGACGCCAACCCCCTCACCGACGCAGCCGCCATCAAGGCCATCGACAAGATCGTCCACTACCTGCCTCAGGCGGTGGCCAACGGCGACTACATGAAGGCCCGGTCCGAGATGGCCTATGCCCAGTACCTGGCCGGCGTGGCCTTCAACAACGCCTCCCTGGGCTATGTCCACGCCATGGCCCACCAGCTGGGCGGCTTCTACAACCTGCCCCACGGCGTGTGCAACGCCATCCTGCTGCCCTATGTCCAGGAGTTCAACCTCATCGGCAACCTGGAGCGGTTCGCGGTGATCGCCCGGGCCATGGATATCAATGTGGACGGCATGTCTCCCTTTGAGGCCGGCGAGGCCTGCGTGTACGGCCTGAAGACCTTCGGCCGCTACCTGGGCATCCCCCAGAACCTGCGCTCCCTGGGCGTGGATCCGGCGGACTTCGAGATCATGGCTGAGAACGCTATGAAGGACGCTACCGCCGCCACCAACCCCAGAAAGGCCACCAAGGACCAGATCATCGCCATCTTCCAGAAGGCCTACGACGGCGACTGAGCCATCCCTTCGGCTTTCTTTTCTCTCTCTTACTTGTTATCTTTCCCTTGCTTTTATCTTTCTTCTCATGTTCCCAACCTGCCCGCCCCGGAACGGATTTCCCGCCGTTCCGGGGCGGGTTTTTCTTTGCCGGGCCAGGTCCCTGTGTTATACTGGAAACTGGATGCAAAAAAGAGAAACCAGGGAGGGTATGTGTCATGAAACGCGCGTTGGGAAGTTTCCTGCTCTGGACCTTTACCATCACCGGCCTGTGCTGGAGCGGGTTGGCGATTCTGGGGCACTGGGGGGTGCTGACCCTTGCCCACCCGGCGGGAGTAGTGCTGCATCTGCTGGGGGGCTTTGGCCCCACGGTGGGCGGGCTGTGGGTGTTCTGCCGAGGCGGGGGAAGGCTCCGGCAGGTGCCCCGGCTTGTCTTTGTCCCCCGTCGAGGCACCTGGTGGGTGGTGCTGCTGTTCTGCCTGGCGGAGGGGGCGGTCATTGCCCTGTCCTCTCGGCAGTTCAACCCCCAGATACCCCTGTCCCTGGTACCGGTGGTCTTCCTCCAGGCGGCGCTGATCTACGGCGGCAATGAAGAGGTGGGCTGGCGGGGCACTATGCAGCCCCTGTTGGAGCGGGCGGTGCCCTTCCCTGGGGCGGCAGTGGTCACGGGCTTGGTCTGGGCGGTGTGGCATCTCCCCCTGTGGTTTGTGGAGGGGGCCTCCCAGCAGACTATCCCCTTCGGATGGTTTGCGGTGCTGGCAGTGCTCCAGAGTTTCTGGTACGGGGCGCTTTTTCGCAGGACCCGCTGGGTCTTTGGCTGCAACCTGGCCCATGGCCTGACCAATACCTTGCTCTCTCTGTTTGTCATCCAGGTCAACGGCCTTTTGGCGGCGGGGTGCCTGCTGTTGCTGGCGGCCTCTCTGGTCCTGTGGTACCGAACCCCTTGGGAGGCGGCCCTGGGGGAGGGAGAAAAGGGGAAAAGGACGGGGAGAATGTAGGGGAAAGGGATTGCCCTTTCCCGCTCCATATGGTACAATTTCCTGCAGTTAGCTAAGACTAACCGAAGAACGGAAAGGAGCGTGCCATGGAATTTTCCCTTCGGCCGTACACGGAAAGTGACGCTGCCCCCTGCGGGGAGTGCCTCTACGAGGGCTTTTTCACCGGCCCCATCGACGAAAACGACAGACGGTTCCTGCGGGAGTACGCCCAGGTCCTCATCGAAAAGTGCAACTTCACGTACGTTGCGGAGACAGAGGCGGGACAGGTGGTGGGGTTTGTCTGCGGCAAGTACAGCAAGCCCTTCTCCCCCGCCCTGGCCAACCGATACGAGACCAAGAAGCACTATGGCCTCTGGTGCCGCATGTTTTTCCAGTTCTACCTGAAGAGGTATCCTATGTCACCTTCCTTCCAAAGGCAATTTGGAGCCTTTTACCAACAGATGAGGGAGCGACGGCAGGACGTGTTCGGTGCCTGCGATCTGGAGCTGGTTGCCCTCTCTTCCAAAGCGGCCTACCGGAAAGGCTTGGGGACGGCCCTGGTCACGGCCTTCTTAAACCGGGCGGCGGCGGACGGGGCGGGCTCCGTGCGTCTGTTTACCAACTCTCTGGCCTCCTGGGAATTCTATGAGAAGCGCGGCTTTACCCGGGTGGCGGAGTACCCCTTCCGGGATGGCTCTGACCACCGGTCTATGGTCTATGCCTATCAGGTGGGGGAGGAACTCCATGAAACGGGCGGATGAATCAACCGGAAGAATTTGCCGTTGGCAGGCTGTCCCTGCATCAAGGGGCAGCCTGCCAATATTGATCCGAAGAGAAATCATGTCCTTGTATGGATGCACGGGAACAGCCCCATTGGGTCAAGCCGAAGGTTGGGTAGGAAGCGCAACGGTGACCAGGGTGCCTTGCCCATAGGTGCTGTGCACAGTAATCTGTCCGTTGTGGAGGGAGACGATCCACTGCACAATGGACAGCCCCAGCCCGAAGCCGGAACGGTCCCGCGCAGGATCCGCCCGGTAAAACCGCTCAAAGATGTGGGGCAGTTGATCTTCCTGGATGCCAATTCCGTCGTCGGAGACGGTGAAGGTGCACTGGGTTTGGGCCAGAGAGGCCCGTACCACCACCTTACCCCGCTCCCGGCCATATCGAATGCTGTTTCCAATGAGGTTGATCAGCAGCTGGGTGGTCAGACTTTGGTCAGCATAGAGGGAGACCTCTTCCGGAACCTGGTTGAACAGCCGGATCCGGGAGGCAGCGGCGGTCTCCGCCAGTTCCTCCATGACGGACGCCACCACCTCCCGAAGGGGAAACACCTCCCGTTCCAGGTGATACCGCCCCTCATACCCACGGGTCAGCAGAAGGAGCTGGGAGAGGATCTTGTGCATACGGGCGCTCTCCCGCTGGATGGCGGCGACGGGTTCCGCCGCCTCCCCCTGGGGGAGGTCCTTTTGCAGTTCCTCCGCGCAGGCGGAAATGACGGCCACCGGCGTGCGCAGCTCGTGGGAGGCGTCCGCCGTAAACTGGCGCTCCCGGGTAAAGGAAGCCTGGAGCCGGTGCAGCATGGTATTAAAAGTGTCGGCCAGCTCTTGAATTTCATCTTGGGTGGCAATGCCGGTGATGCGCTGGGACAGGTCGCCAGCCCGAATGGTTTCCGCGGCCTTGGTGATCTCTGTGATGGGGCGGATGGCCCGTTTGGCCAGGAGATACGCGCCGGCGATGGCCAAAGCCAGGTAGATGGGCACCAGAATTCCCAGCAGCACTTGCAGGGTATGCAGGGAGGCTTCCGCCGAGCCTGCGGAGATGGCGGCGGAGGCGGTGACGGTGGCGCCTTCTATTTGGACGGTTTCCTGCCGCACGGTGTAGGTCTCGTTTTGGTGCACCGTCTTGCCGTCCGGCTGGATGGCGGCGGTTTGCAGCCATTCCCCGCCGGCGGTGGAGAAGATCGGCTGCCCCTGGGGGTCGGTGACACACAGGGTGATGGCGTCGGGGAGGTCTACCTGCTGGTTGAGGCGAAAGGCCTCGTCTTGGTCATCCACGGCGATCAGGACCTGGGCGATGGCGCTGCGGAGCTGGGAGTCCATCTCCCGGCGCAGGGAGGCGGAGACTGCGCCGTACACCACCGGCAGCAGAACCGCCGGCAGGAGGGCGGTCAGCAGGGCATACAGCAAGGTGATGCGCCCCTTGATGGTCAGGGTTCTCATGGTGCAACCCGCAGGGTATATCCGGTTCCCCGGATGGTGTGGATCAGTTTGGTGGGGAAGGCACGGTCAATTTTATTCCGCAGATACCGGATGTACACATCCACCACATTGGAGTCGTAGGAGAAATCATAGTTCCAGACGTGGTCTGCAATCTGTGACCGGGTGAGGACCTGCCCTTGGTTGCGCAGGAGGTACTCCAGAAGCGCGTATTCTGTGGAGGTTAAGGAGATGTCCTGGCCTGCACGGGTGACCTTTCGGTTGGTGGTGTTCAGGGTCAGATCCTCCAGGGAGAGAACGGCGCTTTTGGTGTCACTGCCCCGGCGCAGCAGGGCCCGCACCCGGGCGGAGAACTCGTCAAAGGCGAAGGGCTTGACCAGGTAATCGTCTGCGCCGGCGTCCAAGCCAGCCACCCGGTCATCGATGGCGTCCCTGGCGGTTAGGATGAGCACTGGGGAGGCGTTTCCCCGGCGCCGCAGATCGCGGAGGAGGGAGAGCCCATCCCGTTTGGGGAGCATGAGGTCCAACACGATGCAGTCGTACTGCATGGCGTCAGCATAGTCGAAGCCTGCCTCCCCGTCGTAACAGTCGTCAACGGAGTGGCCTTCCTCTTTCAGACGCTTGGAAAGAATGTGGTGCAGGACGGGGTCGTCCTCAATGACTAAAATTCGCATGATCATAACCGCCTTTCTGGATGGGGAGATGGGACCGTGCACAGGGCAACGGGGAACGAGAACTTGTGAAAATGAGAAAATCTCATGGAATTCTCATGCTGCTGTCATCTTCCCTGGGTAAACTGACTGACATCAACGATAGAGGAGGGAATCCGATGTCAGAGCCTATGGAACTACGGGGCGTGGACCTTGTGGTGATCCCCGCCTACCAGCCCTCGGCGCTTTTGCTGGACCTTGTGAAGGACGTCACCGCGGCTGGCTACGGTGCGGTGGTGGTGGACGATGGCAGCACCATGGACAGGCAGTGGATCTTTGCCCAGCTGGAAGCCCTGCTGGCGGTGGTGGTTCTCCACCACCCGCAAAACCGGGGGAAGGGGGCCGCCCTGAAGACGGCCTTTCAAGCGGTGTGGACGTGGAATGACCCCACGGCCTATCTGGTCACCATGGATGCCGATGGGCAGCAATTGCCCCAAGACGCGGAGCGGGTGCTCCAGGAAGCTAGGACCCATCCTGGTGCGTTGGTGCTGGGCACGCGAACCTTTGGGCGGGGGGTGCCGCTCCGATCCCGGGTGGGCAATGCGCTGACCCGGGTGGCCTTCCACCTGCTTAGCCGGACGAAAGTAGCAGACACCCAGACCGGGCTGCGGGCCTTTGGCTTTTCCCAGCTTACGTATTTGCTGGAAACCGAGGGGAGCGGCTACGACTACGAGATGAACGTGCTGCTCCACTGCAAACGCCACGGCATCCCGCTGGTGGAAGTTCCCATTCAGACGGTGTACCTGGACGAGCACAACTCCGCTTCCCACTTCCATTCCCTTCGGGACTCCTGGAAGGTGCTGAAAATGCTGCTGAAGTTTGCCTCGGTCTCCCTGATCAGTTTTGCCCTGGACTATGGATTGTTTCTGCTCCTGTCTACGGCAACCCAGCAGTTTGCCTATGGCCTGCTGTGCAGCAACGTTGCGGCACGGCTGGGCAGCGGCTTTTTCAACTATCAGCTCAACCGGACCTTGGTGTTTCACTCCCAGGAGAACCAGCGCAAAACCTTGGTGGAATACCTTTTGCTGGCGACCGGGATTCTCCTGGCCAACAACGGGATCCTCTCGCTGTTTGCCTATGGCCTGTCCCTTCCGCTGTGGCTGGCCAAATTGCTGACGGAGGGGTCCCTTTTCTTGGTCAGCCTCACGGTACAGACCAAGGTGATCTTTCGGGGCGGCGGCGGGCTGCCCCCAAAGAAAGGGGAGGTGAAGTCCCATGCATCCGATCCGTCTACCAAAACGGCCTAAGGGGCCGTGGCGCGCTGTCGTGGCGGTGCTTCTGGATGTGGTCATCACGGCGGGGATTGCGCTGTCCGTTTACTACTTCAACTATCGGGTCCCCCAGCGGTTTGCCCTGCCCAGCATGGCAGAGCAGGGCACACTATATGCCGGAGGGCCCCTCCAACCGGAGGGTTCTTCGGCAGGGTCCCTTCCCCTGGAGGGGAAGTTTGCCGACCGTTTCTCCGATACGGTGACAACAACAGACACGTCCTATCGGAGCAAGGACCTCTCCATTACGGTGACCGCCCACACCTTGGGGAAGGGGAGCAACCGGGTGGCTTACTATGTGGCGGACGTCTATACCACGAACATCCGCTGCTTCCGCACCTATTTTTCCCAGGACACCTATGGTTCCGGGTTTGAGGAGCACCTGACCAAGATGAGCAGAGACGTCCAGGCAGTGCTGGCCATGAATGGAGACTCCTATTGCTACAACCACCAGCACACGGCGGGGGCGCTCATCCGCAACGGAACGGTGTACCGGGCGGAACCCACTTCAGCAGATGTGTGCGTCCTGTTTCAAAACGGCGAGATGAAAACCTATTCCCCCGACCAGTTTGACCTGCAGCAGGTGATGCAGGAGGGGGCCTACCAGTCCTGGACCTTTGGCCCGAGTCTGCTGGACGCCCAGGGAAAGGCGCTGTCCACCTTCAATACCTGGGATTATATCCGCAAGGTCCATCCCCGCAGCGCCATTGGCTACTATGAACCTGGGCATTACTGCTTCGTTGTGGTGGACGGCAGGCAGACCGGATACTCCCGGGGAGTGACCTTGGAAGAATTGGCGCAGGTGTTTGACGATCTGGGATGTACCGCTGCCTATAACCTAGACGGCGGCCACTCCACCTTCATGACGCTGAACCACCAGGTGGTCAACCATCCCTACAAACCGGAGCATAAAATCGTAGACTGTCTTTACTTTGGGGAGGTGTCGTAACGTGATCAGGTGTTTGTCTCTCCTTGCCCATGGGGGGATCATCCTCTCGCTGCTGTTTTTTGTCTTTGAGATTTTAGACTGGTACAATCCGTACATGAATTTTTTGGGCCTGAAGGTTTCCACCGGTTTGATGATAGCCTTTTGCCTGCTCACCTTGGTGCAGTCGGCCTGGGTACTCCATACCCTTTGGCAGAAATCCCAAGGGAGGAAACCCTGCCCTTCCACCAAACATCTGCCTGCCCATCCCAAGGGGCAGGGCAGACGGCTGGGACGGTGACGCGCACCGTTGGGCAGGTTTTGTTATACGGGAAAATCCTAACCCCCATCTTTCCAAAGGATAACTTTTTTCTAAACAGAAGCCAGGCGATGGGGGAGGAAACGCCAGAGGGATTGCAACAGACGAGGGGTGTCCATGGAAGGACACCCCTCGTTTTGGTGTATGCACTTGTGGGGTTATAGGTACCGCCTCACCCGCCCCCTATACTGGCGATACGCTTCCCCGAAGGTCTCCTGGCACCACCGCTCCTCCGCCAGGATGATCCAGTGGGCGGACCCCTGAAACACCAGCACCAGGGCCAGCAGTACCCAGGACCGGGTGAGCAGGGCCATCCCCAGGAAGCAGACAAAATACCCCAGGTACATGGGGTTGCGGGAGAGGCGGTAGATCCCCTGGGTGTTCAGGCCATCCTGGTCTGGGGCGGCAAAGTGGAGGACCGACACGGCGCACAGAACCAGCCCCAGCAGGTACACGGTCAGACCGCCGTACCACGTCCCGGTGCTGCCAGTTTGGATACGGCCGGCGCACAGGGCCAGGAGGATCCCCAAGGTGGCCAGTTGGTAGACGGCATAGGCGATTTTTTCCCGCCCCTGCATGGGGGCAAAGTGGGCCGCCCGGGGCAGGGCCTGCCGGTTTTTGGCGGCCAGCAGGCCGAAGCGGATCAGAAGAAAGGGGAGAAACAGCAGGACACCGGGCACGGAAGGCACCTCCCATCAAGCCGAGAAAACTGCGTCCATTCTACCACAGAAGGTCCAGGGGGAAAAGCACAATCACCCCTGGGGATCATGCCGATCCCCAGGGGTGATTGTGGGTTGCCGGGAAAACGGGCCCCTGCCTCACAGCACCCCCAGGTGCTCCAGCAGGATTTTGAGGCCCAAAAGGATAAGGATGATGCCCCCCAGCAGTTCCGCCTTGGACTGGAACCGGGTGCCGCAGAGGTTGCCCACCTTCACCCCAATGCAGGAGAGCAGGAAGGTGGTGGCGGCGATGAAGCACACCGCCGGCAGAATGGACACCTCCAAGAAGGCGAAGGTGATGCCCACGGCCAGGGCGTCGATGCTGGTGGCCACCGCCATGGGTAGCATCACCCGGAAGGCCAGGGAGGCGTTGGTGTCGTCCTCGTCGGGACATCGGGCCTCCCGGATCATGTTGATGCCCAGCAGGACCAGCAGGGCAAAGGCGATCCAGTGGTCCACGGCGGTGATGTAGGCGGCAAAGCGAGAGCCCAGCAGCCAGCCCAGCAGGGGCATGAGCCCCTGGAAGCCGCCAAACCAAAGGCCCACCACGGCGGCCCGTTGCAAGGTGACTTTGTCCATGGCCAAGCCCTTGCAGATGGCCACGGCAAAGGCGTCCATAGAAAGGCCTACGGCCAACAGCATCAGTTCCCAAAATGCCATACGGTGTTTCCTCCTGGGTTACCCTATGCACCGCAGGCGGGGTGTAGACCGGGACGCTGTAGGGGGTGCTTGGGGTTGTGGTGATGTGGAAAGGGGATTACTGGCCCAGGTTCTCCCAAGCCTTGTCCAGGAAGCTCTCGTCAAAGATCTGGTCGGCAGTGGGGTCGCCGGTGATGCCGCCTGCCAGCTTGGTGAGGTTGATGGCTGCCTGGAAGCCGGAGTCGGTGTGGTACCCGTCGGTGGTGGCCACCTGGTGGTCCTTGTCGAACTGGGCGTCGTAGAGGAGCTCCTCCTCGGTGGCGCCGTCAAAGAGGGTGCCCAGCTGGGCGGCAATCTCCTCGGGGGTGGCGGTCTGCATCCACTGGATGGCCTTGGCCATGGCGTTGACCGCGCTCTGCACCAGCTCGGGGTCGGACTCGATGAGGGCATCGGAGGTGATTACGGTGAAGAGCTCATAGCTGGCCGAGCCGATGATGTCCTCGATCACCCCATCGTCGGTGCCGTCCACGATGACCACGCCGCCAGCGTCGGTGAGCTGCTTGGCGGACCAGGGGTTGGTGGAGATGGCCCCCTGGAGCTCCCCATTGGCGATGGCGGCGGCATAGCCGGAGCTGGCCATGGTGGAGATCTCTACCTTCCCCTCCAGCCCGGCGTAGTTGATGCAGGCCTGGGCGAAGGAATAGGGGCCGCTGTTGGTACTCTGGCCCCCGGCCAGCAGGCCGCCTTCCAGGGACTCCAAGGTGCTGTACTCCTCGGTGGCGCCGATGAGCTGGTAGGGGTACTTCTGGGTGGTGGACAGGACCACCTTGCAGCCCTGGCCGCCTTCGTTGACCATGAGGGCGGTCTCAATGCCCTTCAGGGTGAACTGGGCGTCCCCGGAGAGGACGGGGGCGGTGGCGTCGCTGCCGCGGATGGTCTGGAACTCTGCGGTCAGCCCCTCCTCGGCGAAGTAGCCCAGGGACTGGGCCAGGTAGGCCGGGGCCCAGTGGTAGCCACGGACCTGCTCGGTGATGGTGATCTTCCGCAGGTCGCCGGTGTTGTTCTGGGTGTCGGTTTCGGTTTGGGTGTCGGGGGTGTCTTCTGCTGTGGGCTCTGTCTGTCCACAGCCGGCCAACAGGCCCAGGGACAGGGTCAGGGTAAGCAGCAGGGCAAGCAGCTTTTTCATGATCATACTCCTTTTCTGTCAGTTTGCTTCTTTCTTGCCTCTATCATAACCGCCAAAGGCGGGTATGAACCAAATGGGATTAGGAGGAGCGCTGCCACCGCAGCAGGCGGCGCTCCAGCAGGCGGACCACCCCGTCCAGCAAGACGATGATGACCACCAGCACCAGCACGCAGCAGAGGACCCGTTGGGCGTTGTACACATCCCCTGCCGCAGACAGCAGCCAGCCCATCCCCTGGGTGGAGCCCAAGTACTCCCCCACGATGGCCCCGGAGAGGGCCAGGCCCAGCCCGGTGCGCAGGCTGGCCAGCAGCCAGGGCAGGCAGGCAGGCCAGATCACCTTCCCCAGCACCTGCCAGCGGCTGCCCCCCAGCAGACGGACGGCCGCCACCAGGGCAGGGTCCACGCTGCGGACGCCGGAGTAGAGGTTGAAGGCGAAGATGAAAAAGACCATCAGGGCGGAGATCAGGACCTTGGACTGCAGGCCCAGGCCAAACCAGATGATGAACAGGGGACCCAGGGCCAGCTTGGGCAGGCCGTTCAGGCCGGTCATCAGGGGCATCAGCGCCCGGCTGACCCGGGGGGAGATCCCCAATCCCAGCCCGGCCAGGGTGCCCAGTACGCCGCCAAAGAGGAGGCCCAACCCGGCCTCCTGTCCGGTGGTGGACAGGTGCCGGGCCAGCAGGCCGCTGGAGACCATGTCCACAAACTCCTGCCACAGCAGGGAGGGGCGGCTGAAGAAAAACTCGTTGACGTGCCCCCCGGCGGCGGCGACCTCCCACAAAACCAGCAGGCCCAGGACGATCACCAGTGTCCACACACCGGGGCTGGGGGCATGGGACCGGGACTTCATAGACCGCCCCCCTCTCGCAATTGGGTTTCCAGGTCTTTCCAGATGGCGCGCTCCAGCTCCACAAAGTGGGGGGTGAACTTCACGTCCATCACCCGGCGGGGGCGGGGCAGGTCGATGACGTACTCCCGGACCACCTTGCCGGGGCGGGTGCTCATCAGAAGGACCCGGTCAGCCAACGTGATGGCCTCGGTGAGGTCGTGGGTGACGTAGAGGATGGTGCAGCCGGTGGCCTCCCAGGTGGTGAGGATCTCGTCCTGAAGGCGCTGGCGGGTGAGAGCGTCCAGGGGGGCGAAGGGCTCGTCCATCATCAGGATGGCCGGGTCAATGGCCAGCACCCGGGCGATGGCCGCCCGCTTCTTCATGCCTCCGGAGAGCTCCCGGGGGTAGCTGCGCTCAAAGCCGCCCAGGCCCATCTTGGCCATGAGGGCCCGGGCGGTTTCCCGCCGCTGGGCCTTGGGCACCCCCCGGAGCTCCATGGCCAAGGCCACGTTGTCCTCCACCGTCCGCCAGGGGAGGAGGGTGTCGGCCTGGGAGATGTAGCCCACCGAGGGGAGCATCCCTTCTACCGGTTCCCCCGCCAGGCGGACCTGGCCGCTGGTGGGGCGGACTTGGCCGGCCAGGACGTTGAGGGCTGTGGTTTTCCCGCAGCCGGAGGGGCCCACCAGGGCCACCAATTCCCCCTGTTCCACCGAGAGGGTGAGCCCGTCCAGGGCCAACAGGGGAGGGCGGCCATGGGGGAAGGGAAAGGACACCGTGACGTCCTTCAATTCCAGCAGCGACAAGGGGATCCTCCTCTCTGAACCATGGAAACTGCCGTTGTATGGTGCATATTGTAAAGGATAATTTACGAAATGTCAATGAAGCCCTGGCATCGGGGGTCCGTTGACGGCGGTACCTGTCCGTGCTATACTTTTTCCATCCCATGTTACCAGAGAAAGAAGGCGGCTTACCCATGGACATCAATGCCCTCAACGGCCCCAAAATGACGGAGGGCCAGATCCAGGCCTACCTGGCCCGGCTGGGAATTTTTGAGACGGTCCCCCGCACCCTGGCGGGGCTGGGCCGGATCCAGCTGGCCCACAAGATCATGGTGCCCTTTGAAAACCTGGACATTGTGGCTGGCCGGCCCCTGTCCCTGGACCTGCACCATCTTTACGACAAGATTGTGGTCCGCCGCCAGGGCGGGGTGTGCGCGGAGCTGAACACCCTGTACAACTGGCTGCTCTACTCTATGGGCTTTGCGGTGACCAGCTACAATGCCCGGATGCTCTCTCCCCCCACCTATCTCTTCCGCCGCCACCGGATCCTGGCGGTGGAGCTGGAGGGCAAAACCTACACCACCGACGTGGGCTTTGCCACGGAGAACGCCCGGGTCCCCCTGGAGCTGACCGAGGGGAAGGTCCAGAGCGACGGCCACTGCGAGTACCGTTACCAGTGGGAGCCCTTCTTCGGTTGGGTCCAGTCCCAGCGCCGGCCGGGGTGTGACTGGGAGCGGATCCAGGCCTTTGCCCTGGAACCCCAGATTGACCGGGACTTTGACCCGGTGCTTTTCTTCTTTGAAAAGAGCCCGGAGTCCAACATGAACGAGTTTCCCCGCCCCTCTGTGTACACCCCCGAGGGGATGCTGGCCCTGCGCCGGCACACCTTCCGGGTGGAGAAGCAGGGGTTGGTGGTCTCCTCCACCCCGGTGACCCCGGCGGAGGAGATCCGCCTGTCCCGGGAGGTGTTCCACCTGGACACCACGGGGCTGTGAGCTGAGAAAATACCGAACCCAACGGCCGGGGAGGGGTTATCCCTCCGCCGGCCGTTTTTTCCTAGGGTTGCGGGACTGGCAGGGGACCCCCACCTGGCATTTCCCGCAGCCATAGCGGGGGGCGTAGAGGGCCATGGTCCAATCCACGAAGTAGGCGCAGGCCACGTGGTCCTTGCCCGCCTTCTGGGAGATGGCCCCCACAGGACAGCGGCGGACGCAGGCGCCGCAGTGGGTACAGTGGTCATACAGCCCGGTGTAAGGCCGGGGCGTGGGGGGCAGGGGAAGGTCAGTCAGGACGCTGACAAACCGCCCGCAGGTTCCCCGTGCTGTGATGAGGCCTTTGTGCAGGCCGAAGGTCCCCAGGCCGCTGATGTAGGCGGCGTGGCGCTCGGACCACCGGCTGGTAAAGGCGGCCTGGGGAGGAAACCGGCGGTCGGTGCCCCGGTGTTCCATGGAGGCAAACCGGGGGTCCAAACAGGAACACAAGGCCTGCCAGCCGGCAGCCTGGAGCAGGGCGACCAGGTGACGGGCCCAGCGAAAGAGAAGGGCCTGCCCCTCCACCCGGCCGTGGAGCCAGGCAGGGGAGGGGGCATCCGGTGTCTGCCGGTTGCTCTGGATGACCGCCTGGGAAAAGGGGAAGAAAAAGGACAGCACCGAGGCCGCCCCGGGCAGCCACTCCTCCGGGGAGAGGAACCAGGGGCCGATGGCCTCCGGCGCTTTCAGCGTAGCATAGAGGGGGTCGTGGGCAGCGGAGATCCCCAGCAGCGGAGGGTCGAACAGGGGGAGCCCTGCAAGGTCCGGAGAAAGGGCTTCCTCTGCGCCCACCTGGTTTTCCCCGGGACGGGAGAGGAAGGCGTGGGCCTCCTGGAGCAGGCTCTCTCGGGGGAACAACATGGACATCACCTCCTGGGCAGGTTAAAACGTAACGGGACCCTCCTCTTGGAAGGGGCAGTCCCGGAAGAGGGCGTTGACCCCATCTCGATACTCCAGCAGGGTCTTGGCCTTGCGGATGCGCTTTAAGGGTCCCTCCGGCTGGAGGAAGTGGCGGGACCAGTAGAACCACAGCTCCTTCATTTTCCCCAGCACCGGCCGGTCCCCGGAGAGGACCTGGCGGTAGGCCTCCACCAACTGGTCGTGGAAGGCCCGGAGTTCCTCTGGGGTCAGGGGTTCGCCCCCTTGGAGCTGCCGGCCCAGGGCGGGGTTGTACACCAGCCCCCGGCCTGCCATCCAGTGGGAGACGGAGGGGAACTGGGCGGCCAGCTCCCGGCAGGCCTGGGGGGTAAAGAGGTCCCCATTGTAACACAGGGGGAGGTCGCAGTGGTCCACGGCATACTGAAAAGCCCCCTGACGCACCGGCCCCCGGTAAAAGTCCCGGCGGAGGCGGGGGTGGATGATAAGCTCCCGGATGGGGTAGCGGCGGAAAATGGCCAGCAGGGCGGGCCACTCCCCCTCCTCCTCCACCCCGATCCGGGTTTTGATGGAGATGGCCAGGTCGGTTCGGGAGAAGATGTCGGACAGGAAGGCGTCCAGCGCCTGGGGGTGGGCCAAAAAGCCTGCCCCCTTCCCCTTGGCCACCACGGTACCCGAGGGGCAGCCCAGGTTCAAGTTGATCTCAGTATACCCCAGGTCCTGGAGCACCCGGGCAGCGGCCAGGAAGGCCTCGGCCTGGTTGGCCAGCAGCTGGGGCACCACCGGCACCCCCTGGTTGTGGTCCGGTTGGAGGTCGGCCAGCCCCCGCCCGGTGAGGGGGCTGTCGGTGGTGGGGGCGAAGAAGGGGGCGTAGTACCGGTCCAAACCGGGAAAGCGTCTCTGGTGGACCTGACGAAAGACCCAGCCGGTGATCCCCTCTAAGGGAGCGAAGGAGAGGCGGGGGAGCGTCTGTGTGGTCATAGGGGAACCTCCTGGGGAATGATCTGCATATAGTATACCGAGGCTTTGGGCCGATGGGAAGGAGAAATTTGCTTCCACCGGCGCCGGCCCTTGCGAAAGGCCCAAAACCTGGGTATAATAAAGGCGTAAACCGCCCACCTACATCCCACCAAAGGAGGCAGCTGCTATGGCAGAATGGAAAGATTTGGGAAACAAGGCCAAAAACCTCACCTTAGCCGGCCTGGGGAAGGCCCGAGACCTGGGGGAGAGTGCGAAACTGAACCTGAACAACGTCTCAGAAGAGGAGAATAAGAAGCGGATCTATGTGGAGATCGCCAAGCGGTTCGTGGAGGAAAATCCCACCCCACCGGAAGGCTATGTGGAACTCTATGCTCAGCTGCGGGAGGTGGAGAGCCGGATTGAGGCCAACAACGCCCGCCTGAACCAACTGAAAGACGAAGGCTGAGGCCCCCGCCCCATCCCCAATCCTATGGCAGAAAGGGAGCGCCCCAAACGGTGTGGGCGCTCCCTTTTTCGGGAAAGTTCCCGCCTATGGTACCAAACACCCCCGGCACAGTATGAAACTGTGTCGAGGGTGTTTTCACGGTGTATCCAAGGGTGCTGCCCTAGCCTTACAGAATGCGGCGGGCGGCGAAATAGTTCTCGACGTAATAGCTGGTGTCCAGACTGCTGATCTTCACCCCGTCCTGGGGGGTGGAGGCGTGGACGATGTTGCCCTCTCCGATGTACAGACCCACGTGGGTGGGATAGGACCCGTTGGTGGAGAAGAACACCAGGTCGCCGGGCTGCAGCTGGTCTTTAGAGACCGCTACGCCGTTGTTCACCTGATCCCGGGAGGACCGGTTTAGGCTGTACCCAAAGTGGGCATACACATAATAGGTGAAGCCGGAGCAGTCAAAGGTGTCCGGCCCTGCGGTGCCGTAGACGTAGGGGTAACCCACATACTGCAGGGCGAAGTCCACGATCTGCTGGGCCAGGGGGTTGGTGGACGAATTGTCCCCGTTGCCGCCGTCGGGTTTGGAGACGGAGTCCTTGTCCTCCACGGTGACAAACTCCGCGGAGACATAACCGGTGCGGCCGTTGCACAGGATCTGGTACCAGCCGTCGGTCTTGCCGGTGATGGGGAAGCGGTCCCCGTCGTAGACATTGCACAGGATCTCATAGCTTGTCCCCGGGCCTTGGCGGACCCGCAGGGCGTCCCCGCCGGCGTTGATGCAGGCGTAGGTCTCTGACTGGGCGGCCACGGCGGAGATGGTGGCGGTGTGCTCTACCCCGTTGGCGTCTTGATAGATCACCTCGATCTCTCCACTGGCCTGGCTGGGGTCTACGGAGATGGGGTTGTTGGCGCTGGAGCCGGCTTGGCTGGCGCCAGCAGTGTCGTGGTCCCGGTCCACCCGGATGGCGGTGGGGGCGGCCAAGGCGGTCACCGACAGCGCAGAAGCGGCCAGCAGGCCCATGGCCAGAAGCCGTGGGGCAAATTTGGAATGAAACATGGGAATCTACCTCCGTTCCAAGGGCGGGGTCAGCGGGCGGACAGAGCGCGCTCCAGCCAAACAGAGGCCACGTCGATGGCGGCATACAGGCTGTCCTTCTCGCTGCGTTTCACCACACGGTCCCGCCCTTTCAGGTCGGGGGCAGTGAGCTGGAGCTGGACGCTGACCTTGGTGGCTACGTTGAGATCTCCCACAGGTTTGGTGTCCAGAATCTGGAGCAGGATGATGTGAGAGTCAGACATATCGCCGTAATAGATGACATTATCCTTCCGGCGAAGGGGGTGACCTTTATACGTAAGAGGAATCTTCTCGTTTGCCATATAAACCTCCAAAACAAAGATCATTGGGGCCTGTTGGGGGAAAAACCCAAGAACCCCAATAAAAAATGTAACCAAATTGTAACACATCTGGCCGCCCTTGTCAAATTGAATTGTGTGAACAATCTTTGAATAAACGGGAAGATGGGAAGGGGGCCTTGACAGACGGGGGACAATGGAGGATAATAAAACACTACGATCCCTGGCTGCCAGGGAGGAGAGGAGGTGCCCGCAGTGTCCAAGGAGAGTAGGAAACTCATCGCCAAAAACAGCAAAGCCTTTCACGACTACTTCGTGGAGGACCGGTACGAGGCGGGCATCGAACTGGCGGGAACGGAAGTGAAGTCCATCCGCATGGGCAACGTGAACCTGAAGGATTCCTTCTGCACCATCAAGGACGGGCAGATGACCCTCAACGGCATGCACGTGAGCCCCTATGAGAAGGGCAACATCTTCAACCGGGAACCCCGCCGCCCCCGCCGCCTGCTGATGCACAAGCGGGAGATCCTCCGCCTCTTCGCCAAGATCAAGCAGGACGGCTACACGTTGGTCCCCCTGAGCCTCTACTTCAAAGGCCCCCGGGTCAAGGTGGAGATCGGCCTGTGCAAGGGCAAAAAGCTCTACGACAAGCGGGAGGCCGCAGCCAAGAAGGACGCTAAGCGGGAGATGGACCGGGCCCTGAAACTGCAGCGGCGGTGATCCCTCCCATCCAAACAATCCATAGTATCCCTGCGGATGACTGGAACAGAAAGGAATCTATCACTATGGCACAGAATCCCATTGTTACCATTGAGATGGAGGACGGCGGCAAGATCGTCGCGGAACTCTACCCCGAAGTGGCCCCCATCACGGTGAACAACTTCATCAGCCTGGCCGGCAAGGGGTTTTATGACGGCCTGATCTTCCACCGGGTCATCTCCGGTTTCATGATCCAGGGGGGCGACCCCAAGGGCGTGGGCATCGGCGGCCCTGGCTACTGCATCAAGGGTGAGTTCTCCGCCAACGGCGTGAAGAACGACCTGAGCCACAAGCGGGGCGTGCTCTCCATGGCCCGGGCCCAGGCCATGGACTCTGCCGGCAGCCAGTTCTTCATCATGCACGCCGACGGGGACTTCCTGGACGGCCAGTACGCCGCCTTCGGCAAAGTCACCGAGGGCATGGACGTGGTGGACCGCATCGCCTCCGTCAAGACCAACTTCAGCGACAAGCCCAAGGAGGACCAGCGCATGAAGAAGGTCACCGTGGAGACCTTCGGCGTGGACTATCCCGAGCCGGAGAAGCTGTAAGTACCATCTTAGTCTATCGCACCAACTGCCCCGGGCACGGGGGCCCAGGCCCCCTGCCCGGCCGGCGTCTCTTACGATCTGGGGGCGTACTGGTTTCGACGGGGACATGGGTGCGGGAATAGCGGGCGGATGTGTCTGCCATCCTTAAAACAGGCAACTTATAAATTAAAGAACAACGACAACAAAGTTCTTGCCGCTGCTTAATTAAGCGGCTGTCCTCCCCGGAAGGACCACGAGCCGGGCTAGGGCATGATCTTAGTGGTGCACGTGACCGGGGTAAGCTTTGCCCCCGGCATGACCCATGAAGCTACCAACCTATGCAGCATGACGGTTTGCGGCATGGCGCGGGAATAGAAACAACCGTCTGCGCCCGGAGAGGTTCCCGAGGAAGTGTTTTCGGACGGGGGTTCGACTCCCCCCGCCTCCACCAAATAAGAACCGCAATTTTGATACAATGCGTATCAAGGTTGCGGTTCTTTCTTGTGCCACAAAAGCTCTGATTCCAAGGGGTTTCTGGCTTTTATCGGCCCCAGCCGTCGCCAGACAAAGCGAAAGCCTGTCGCCAGCCCAGTACGCAAAGGCGCTGGGTAGCAGCAGGCTATCGTTTGGTTTATGGGTATCGTTTAATTTGTGGGCTATCGTTTGGAGACTGCTAAGTCAATCGAGAAAGCACCATTGCAGTTGTGATCTCTGATTTTTTAATTTTTATGGTCGAAGCAATTCGTTCCGAATATTCAAGGGCACAATCCAAAAGAAATCCTTGCGCTGAAACAAATACCGCTCCACTTTGTTCAGCAAGCGGGAAAATTAGCTGCATCTGCTTATTGGAAAAAATATCAACCGGTAAAGAAATATGCCTGATTTGGCGGCGCGTCTCTTCCAAATGCCGCATGGCATCTGAATATTTACTATTACCACAATCCTCCTCTTGTTGGAGAATTTGTTTTGCCACTTCTTGAACTAAAGCTTCTTGCAAACCCGCATATTTCTGGTTCTCCTGTTCGGATTTCTTTGCAAGCAACACCTGATCTTGCTCAGAATCGAGAAATTCTGCGAGTGCTTGTTTTGCTGCAGCTATATCCGGTGCTGAGAGAAATCCATTTGGTGTAATCTGCAGCCCATCCAAATCGCTAACTGATTTGATAAGCATCGGTCCACCGACTGAGGCCACGAGATATGAAATCCGCTCGACACCGTTGTGCTGTACAGATATCCTCTGAATAGGGCCATCTTTAGGTATTTTACAACTGATAGCGTTCAAAATCGCATCGACACTTTCGTTGCCCCACGTAAGAAATGGGAAGTTTTCAGATGCATCGTTACGACTGACTGTTGTATATGTCTCGCAGAAATCCTCACTCCCTGGCAAATGCCATATATGATTTGCGGATGTTGTGGCACCTTTGCTGGCAAGATAAGAAGAACTTACAAATGCATCCCATAAATCATAGATCGTAGCAGGAGAAGATAGTGATTTTGCATTTGCACTCAATCGTTTATACATCTCGTATTGATCATCTGCACTGATTTCCATAGCAGCAGTTGCTGCTCGTTGTTTCCTTAACCTCTGCTTAGATCGCTGTTCCAATTCATCTTCGGATAGTGTCCCATTTTGCAAATCACGAAACTCTTCTGGTTCCACCGGGAGCATAGAAATCTGCTGCGTACCTACAACCAAATTGGCAGCTTTCAACCGTTCTAATAGGCGACCATAAACAATTTCTTCTGTACTTCCTAAGTAACACATATTCAGCACTTCGATGTCTGAATACTTCTGGCCTATACGATCAATACGGCCAATACGCTGCTCTACCTTCATGGGGTTCCAACCAAGGTCAAAGTTGATGAGTAGATCTGCAGTCTGAAGGTTCAATCCTTCTGCGGCAGCATCTGTACAGAGAAGGAGATCAATTTCCCCAATCAAAAACAAGCGCTTGATTTCTTCATGGGTAACATTTTCATCTTTTCCCGAAGCCGGATTATAATAAATGGCTCGTCCACCCGCATAAATACCGACACGCATCCCAGCATCTCTCACCCTTAGATAATTGCGGATGCTTTGCAATGTATCATAAAATCTTGTGAACAGCACTGTCTGGCGTATCCGGTCATTTGGTGCGCGGCGGTGATCCAACTCCATAAGCAATGCCTGGATTTTAGAGGGGGTTTCGCTGATTCCATGCAGTTGTCTCAACATAATGGTAAGGCGTTCTTTTTCCCATTCCAGATCATCTTGGCTACGATCTTTGAGCAATGCATCCAGCGTGATGTCATCCAGGTCGCCTTCAGAATAATCGTCATCTGTAGAGTCACGCAAATCATCCAGTGCTGCGTCCAATTCCTCTTGCGTCTCGAACTGAGCGGCACCAACCAGTAATGTTTGCTCTACCCGACGGAGTCGACGCTCCAATGTCATCTGGATCGCATACAGGCTGGATGCAAAGCGCAGCTGCAAAAAATTCAGGAGGAAAAACATCATCTGACGTGACTGCTGATTGTGCTGGCGGATTTGGCGCGTTAACTCTGTGCAGTAATCCTCCAGCATCCCATAAAACTTAGCCTCCGCTTCAGTGAAACGTACTACGCATATCGGACGAACATGTCGTCTGGCCAAATTGCTCTTAAGTTCTCCATTTTCACGATATTTTTCTAGAAGCTGCCTGGTATGGCGCATCATAACGCGAGAAAGAGGAGACGCAGCAAACATGGGCTGAAGAAGGTAGCGTATGTCAGCCTTTTTAGGTTCCTTCCAAGGCAGATTTTCCAGCACTTTTCGGTTTTTACCTGTAACAACGGTAGCATTGAGGCGATTCCACAAAAAAGGATCCAATGCTTCAATCTGATGATAGCTTTGCCCCAACATTGCCCACTCCAAGCGAGTCAGCGACTCATTCTTCACAAGTTTGGACATCAATTCAAAGTAGTGCATACTTAATGTTGGGTCATGCTGATACGGCCCCACTCGGTTTGTCAGGCGAAACAGATCGTACACTTCAATGGGATCAATCTGCATAGGCGTTGCCGTTGCCATCCATAGACTTTTCGCCTTGGGGCGCAATCCGTTTTGCAAAGCTCGGTATAATTGGCCATATTTAGGTGCTGTATTGGAACCATCCCGAGGATTTTGTCGACGTGCGTAGTGTGCCTCATCCACAAGAATGATGTCATATTGTTGAGCAGAACGCAGCATCGCAAAACGCTCTTTGCGACTAACCAGTCCTGATGAAACGATGTTCAGGTCTGGACTATACAAGTCGTTATCCAGTAGCTCGCATTCTTCGGGGTAAATACGAGTATGTTGGATCTTCCCGCTTCCGCCAGGCTTAGGCTTGCTTTTATAAAATGGAAGCAAGGCCTTTTGTGCCAACTCACGTTGCCACTGGTCGGTCAGGCTGGCAGGCGCAACGATTAACACACGCTTTGCCCACCCAGACAGTACTAGGCTACGGATTGCCAATGCAGCTTCAATGGTTTTACCTAGACCTACTTCATCACACATCATGTAGGAGTAGGGCCAGCTCTCCACCAAGCGACGACTGACAATCTCCTGGTGCGGCCATGGTTCCACAGGTGCTGAGTACATTCCGATGTATTTTCCACCCGGCATTTTGGGGGCATCACGTAGAACCGCAAAACGAAGCATTTCCTCCAAAGTTGGCTCTACCTCAACGCGAAGCACAGTTCCATCAATTTCTGTGGGGTGGTTTCGCAAATCCTTTAAATGGACAAGCCGCCCTCGCACTGCCTCCGGTAGTGGAAGTACCAACATATGAGGATTTCGATTCGCCCAAAGAGTGTCAAACCGAACATCCGCTTCATCTACACGCTGTTTCTCTCGCTTGCCTTCCCAAGCACAGTGAATATCCAAATTTTCTGCGTTTTTGGTCAGGGCAGTTCGTGACTCATTCAAAGAACCGCTACCCATAAGTCGGTCACCCTGAGAATCCTCCATAACAAACCACTTCTCATGAACATAGCCATCCTCTGTGGAATCGACAGACAGCGCCTGTCCAGTGACAGAGTTTTTACGAAATGCAACCCTCATTTCCAGTTGCCCACTGGCCACCATCTGTGCCAGCAGGGCAACGCCGCTCTGTACCTCATCGGGCCAACTTTCAGGGTTGCGCAGTTCTTCCATTAGGGTGTCCGCAAGGCGCTGCTGGTTACCGGCCAATACAGCAGCCACATCCTGTACCTGTAGATCTGCTCCGACGATCAGTCGCATCTTTCCGCCGTGACGTAAAAACGCTGTATAACCTTGGGATGCAGCAGCCAAGGAAGACGAACGGAAATACCCCGCCACACGGTCATAACGAGTGGCAAGATTCAGTGCCGGCAGATAAAAATCGTGCAGAATATCAACGGGCTTCCCTTTTTCTGTCACATCCGAAGTATAGTAAGTCAATCTCCATTCAATTTCTTTCAGGCCGTGCTCCATCTTTTATCACTTCCGATCCCTCAGGCCGAACAGAATGCGCTGGGCTTCCTTACTCAAGGGCTCACTGCCACAGCCATCTGCCCAAACTTTCAAAATATCGATGATCTTGTCCTCGTGTCCTTCCGCCTGCCGCTGAAGATAGGCACGGGCCACGGGCATATCTCCCTCGCGGAAAGACATGATTAATCCCTGGAGAATATCCCACTCATTCTCCGGGTTTTGCAGGCGACGGGGATTACGCTCCTCCGGCAGGACCAGGCGCAGCTTGCTGCCGCGCTTGACTAACGGCGCGTAGTAGCCTTCCACCTCGTCGTCTCGATTGCGGCGACCGGTACGTTCATCGTTAATGCCGATCATTCGGCCTTCATCGCGGTATCCGGCGGCCTTGTTTTCCAGACGGATATTCAAGGATTTGGACAGGCTGAGTGCATCATCAAAGGGGAAGCTTCCCATCCCATAGATGCCAAACAATGTCAGGGCGATGCCGGCCTCCGGTTCCAAATCTTCCACACTCAGACGCCCTTTGGTCAGGCGGGTCATCTGGTACTGTGCCACCACGGTGCTTGCCTCTCGCATGGCCTGAGTAGGCGTTACCAGTTCGTTGCCATCCATAACGGGCCAATTTTCCGACAAAACCTTTAGAGCGCAGCCGTAGCTGGCCACCATCTCATCCACGGCGTTCAGATGCAGGGCATCATAATCGACCAGGCTCTGGCGGACCGCTTCCCGCAGCTGCTGCAACACACCTGTTCCGCCAAATCCGCGCCACACCGCAGGTGCCCGGTCTTCCATATCCCGTTTGCGACAGGCTAAGAAAATAGAGCTGGCGGCAGCAGCTTTATCTTTCTGATGCATAGAGGTTGACGCTTCAGAGTCAACAGGGAAGGAGGAAGAAATAATCCAACCATTCTGAATTAATGCTTTTGTCAGCGTTTCCCATGCCTCCGTGGTCTTGTGAGTGAACATCATGGTCATAATGCCCTCGTCTTTCATGACCCGACGGCACTCGGCGAAGATCTCGCTCATCCGCTGTTCATAGACACGGTCAGCCTCTTTGGCATTTCCGTCTCTCACTGGGTTGGCCACCGCCTCGTCGGTCTTATTAGTCAAGCGCCGGCCAAACACATCGGGATATATATCGCGGAAGATGCGTTTTTGCCATACATAGAAATAATCTGACAATTCTGCATACTGTACATTATTGTAGTAGGGGGGATCTACACAGATAACATCAACACTGTCAGATGGAATGTCCATATTTGCTGCGGATCCATTTAAAATATGAATGTTTGATTTAGTGGCCTTTGGCAGCAATTCACATAATTCTTTATACGACTTCCCGACATTTTGAATGCCCCATCGTATTCCGGAGTTGACACCAGACATAACTAATTCCCCAAATGTCCATTTGAATGAAAAATCATGCTTTGAGAATGTATGTGCGATAACCCCACGTCCAGAATGCCAGCAAGTTTGTTTACTGCTATAATCTAAACATTTGTCAATTGAAAACTGTAGATAGGTGATAATGGCAGCGCCTTTCTCCTGACCATGCTTCTCCAGAATTTCCGGCATCATATTGTGTAGGGTTTCCATGGCAGTCAGATGCCCCAGCAGCTGGCGAGGTGTAAACATATCACACCAACGCTTCATGCCATACATCGGAGGGCGCATATCATTACCCTGCGGGAAATTTTCCGTTGGAATCAAGTCCATTGCTCCCCAGCGGTCCCAGTTCTCCTCCAGGGCTTGCTTGGCCCGATCCAGGGCGGCATAGTCTTCCGCGGTAGGTTCCCGGAAGAAGGTGACTTTCTCAGTGCGAACCTGTCCCTTGTTAGGACCGGAGGTATAACGCATGACATTACCATCCTTGTCCAGCTTGGGCTGCTGGCGGACTGCCACCACGCAATACAGATCGTCACTCCAATTGCCATATTCAGATTCCCCGCAGGCCTGACGCTTGATTTCTTCACTGGCAATCGCTTGTCCGCAATGGATGCACGTACCCACGCCGCCCTTGATGGTGCCCCGCTCCGGGTCCTCGCCATGGGGACCTTTGCCATTTTTCAGGCGCACAGGGACAAAACGCACCTTCTTATGGCCGGGGAAGCCCTCAATCTCTGGCAGCACCATCCAGCCATCGCTCTTCTTTTGCAGGGCGAAGGCATTCAGCAACGGGGCGCGCTCCCCGCAACTGGGGCAGGTAACGGAGCGGCAATAAAGAAGTCCTTGTTGGTCGTACTCGGGGACATCAAACTGCCGAAACAGTTCTTGGGAGCCACCACACTGCTTTAGCAGATTTTTTCGTTCTTCTCCCCGAGGAGGTGCAAAGTAGTAATATGGGGCAGTCTTCTCCGCAACAGTATCTACCAACCGTTCTCCATATCGTTCTAATTCAGCAAGCAAATCCATGCCAAATTGTGCCGGATATTGAATGGTGGCTTTTTCAATTGCAGTGGCAACCGGATTCAAATCGTTGGCGATCACATTGCAGCCAAGGCGGGCAGCTTCAAAAGGTATGGAACCACCGCCTGCTGTTGGATCAAGTACCGTAATATTGTGAAAATCTGCCTGAATCGGCGTTTCATATGCGCGCCCATATCCATACAAATCTTCGGGATCGATTTTGATTTCCTTACCAAGAATGTCCTTTACCTTATCACTAGAGGCAAAAGCAATTCTCTCATTGGTATGAGCTGGATCAGCTGCTACTGTAACAACGGGAATCTGCTGTAGCCCACTCAATGCCATAATAGAAATCGGTGCGTTTTCGCGGCACCACCTCTCTAGTAACAGATCTTCGCCCAAAACGGCATCCTGCTCTTTCAGCGTATTTAATAAAGCTGTAATTGACGAACGCCGCTCATTTTCCTTATCCAAGGCCTTCTGGAATTTGGCAGAAAAATGAATGTACTCCTGCTGGCCATCACTTTCAATCAATTCAAGGTTTTTGCCCACCAATGTCCAGCGGGCATTACCAATCACAGCCTGCTTTTTCACAATGCCCAATTCTCTCAGAAACAGTTCCGGCTCTGTATCGGCAGGCAAAATACTGCCCAACACAGCTGCGCGGCTGGGCGTCAGTGGACGCCGAGCCCACCAGACGTGTAAATAGTATATTGGCGGAAGCATACTCATCGCACCGCGTTCACGCTTAGTTTCAGCGCCGACCTGTTGGCAAGGGAAATTGCCTTCAATCAATTTTTTCTCGTATGCCATTTACTTATCCTCCTTACGCAAGGCTTCCAGCATACGAGTCACTTCTGCCCCGTCTTTCTGCTGGCCAGCTAGCATGAGCCGCAGGCCGGACTTAGCCCACTCAATCCCACGTTTGCCGTAAAAGGATTCCACACTGACCTTACCGAGCCAGTACATGGTTTCCTCTCTGCCAAAGCGCTCGATACGCCAGGCCATCAGTTCCAAGCGCTCGTCGCTCCGAATTTGTCCATGCAATTTGAATAAAAGTGCGAGTTTTGCGCCGGTCACTTCATCCAGAGGAAGCTGTCCGCGAAATACGACCTTTCCATCAACAAACTCGTGAAGATTAAGCGGTCTTCCGGCCTGATCTGTCACTTGGCTAAGCATGTAGCGAATAGGAACTTTACATGCTCGAAGATGCCCATTAAAGATGCGGCCATATTCAAATAGTTTAGTCTTTCCGGATTCTGTCGGACGTCTCTCACACACTTCCAAAACAGCTCCCGTACATTCTTTTCGCTCAGTTATGCGTAAAATCCACGGAGCCGTCTTCAACATTGGCTGCATTTCATTTTGTATTCGCAGCTGTTTTGCAGTCAATTCTGCCATACGTCTCCCTCCTTATTTTTTTAGTTCTTTAACTAGTGCGCAGTTCGGATCGGGGTCACCGATCAGCAGGTCTGCTTCTGTTGCATCGGTAACCTTTACGGTGTCACACAGAATTTGCAGCAGTTCATCGAGACGCTTGATGTCCGTCGGGGTCGCATTATCCAAAGCCAAACGCAAAGTCCCTCCGCTGGGCAGCTTCAGGTCAGAAATATCCAGCTGGTCAATGGTGCTAGTTGCACCGCTGCGCGTGTACAAACTGCCCATCCGGCGCAGCAAGGGGAACAGTTTTTTTGCTCCCTCATTGCCGCTGAGCCGAACACCGCGAGAGCGAGTATCCAGCCAGCCACGCTCACTCTGCTCGGTGCGAGTAATCAATACCTCATCCAGCTGCGGCTCGTGACTAAAGGCAGTAAATCCGTCTACCATACTGGACGGCTTCATCTGCTGGTCCGGTTGCCCCTGGTACAGCCCGTAACCGCCAGCCTGAAGCATATCCTGGACATTTTCTTTGATCTGCTGCTCGGTAGCATTAGCCAACTGGCCTTGCACAGCCTGTGTCAGATCCTGAATCGTAACGGCACCAGATGCCTGCATCGTATCGCGGATTACATTTTTTACTTTCTCATTCGGCACCTGGTCACTGTCCAGCCAGCCCCGCTTTTTCGCCCCAGTCACAGTCATCAGGGAGTACCCACCATCCAACAAGGCGACGCTGATCGGCAAAGGCTTTTTCTGATCATAAAGTTCACCGGGGAGAGAATCCGTCGGGTCGTTTGACATCTTGTAAGCAACCCACACGCCGCTCTGAATACCGTCACGTAAAAGCGTTTCCAGCACGCTGCGGCTGGGCAGCATGGGCCAGCTGCGATAGCAGTAGAAAGAGCGAAGAATATCGCTGGCGGCAATCTTGTCGCTGTTCTTAAAGAAATATCCGCCTGCCAAACTTTGCAGATCAGAAGCCGCCATATGCGTGCCTTCCGGGGCGATAATGTCGCCGCCATCTCGCAGCTGCTGCAAAATCTGGCTGACGAGCGCGCCGCCTTCTCCCGCCACAGGACGCAGTTCCTTGCGCTGTAATGTTCCAGTCGCATTGGGGTAGTAAAGCGCAGTGTACATTTCGCTTACTGTCTGAGTTAAGGCAAGATTGCGCTCATTTTTACGGGTTACAAAATCTCCATCCGTCAATTTTGTCGGCGAAATGCCGTAGGCTTGAGGCTTTTCCTCCAGAGCTTTAATGGCTAGAACCTGCCTGGCCAGTGTTTCCAGACGTTCCCATGCTTCGAGTGTGAGAGAGGTATTGGCGGGATCATCCATTTGCATCTGCTCTGGTCGGTTGTCCTCCACGACTACTGTCTTGGGAACCAGAAGTAGAACCATATTCTGCCGCTCTCTGGGACGCATATCTCCCTTTTGGGTAATTAACTGCATGGGGTCAATTTTCTTGGCATCAAGTGCAACCATCGCCAGTGTCAGTCGGTCCATGCCATCGGCAATATCCTCCGGCTGATGGACATTCTTTTCAATCCGAAAATGGGAATTTTCTTGTAGCAAGCCATCAGCCACTGTGCGGAGCTTCTGCATAATCTGCTTTTCGGTAAGTGTCTGCCGAATCATAGCCAAAACGCTGTTAATAGTAGGATCAAGATGAGCAAAATATTTTCCATCTTCATAACGCAGATAGAATGCACTTTCACTGATTTCTTCCAAAGCAGTGCGGACCTGTGTAGGCGTAATAAAGGGAGTTGCCACTTCAAAAATGGCGTCCTGCTGGGAAATGCCAAATACTTTTGACGCATGACCCTCTGCGCGCCCCACCAAGCTATTCAGGAAAACAACTTTCCAGGTTTTTTCATACAGAGGAATTCCGTCCGGATGTGGGTTGCGCTGATCAAGGCGTTGGGCGTTGCTCAGGCCGCCTTGCAGGTTACGGGTGTCGGTGGAACCAATGTCCGTATTGAGAACCTGACGTAAATCAGCGCTGCCGGTACGACCGAGAAGTTCGTCCACGATCACGCTGCTTTGCATATCAATATCGCTGATCTGGATCAGTTGAATGGGAATCTTTTTCATCCACAGGCTACGAACCGTCATTGCCAAAACACGGAGAACACCACGAGTGCCCTGGAAGTTCTCTGCCTGTGCCAGCTTATTATTTAGAAAATCAATGAGTGTAGGATGGAAGGGGTAGCTGGCCAGCATTCGACTGCGGAAACGAACGCTTGTGGCTTCCTCCGGCAGCAGCGCGGAATTTCGCTGATACAACTCCGTAAATGCCTGCATTGCATCTTCGGGAGCAGAGGAATCAATCGTTTCAAACAGTCGTTTTGCCAGTACAGAAGAGATTTCTGTTGCCTGCACAGGAGTGACGGCGGTGGCATCACGCATAACAACGCTGGTGATTCCCTGGCGGGCCTTTTCCGCCATGGCCACGGCATCGTCCTGATGCAGATCTCCATTGCCGATTTGATTCAGCAGCTTTGTCAAATTGGCTGTCTGGCGTGAGAACGCATCCGTAGCACCTGCCAAGGTGACGATAACAGCAATGCCAGGATGAGACTTCGCATATCCGTTCAGCGCCATTAAGAAGGCCGCCAGCTGATCAGCCCCCTTATTTGGAACAGCGACTTCCAAACGAGCTGCATATTGAGCCAGCTCGTCCAGCATGATCAAAACCTTTTTATCGCCCAGCACAGTTTCCAAGAAATGTTTGCCGGGCGCAGCAAAAGATTCAGCCTCTCCCTTTACTTCTTTGTAGAGCGTTTCGCCGCCAATCTGATAGGCAAGCTCGCCCCAAAGAGTATAAGGAATCAGTCGATCTCCCTTAATTTTACTTACAGGAATTTCATCACCTGCGATGCCCACGACGGTAACGCTATGCGGAGCAGGAAGATACTGCGCATCAAGGATTTCTGAGGTAACAGGTGCCAGTTCAGTCCCTCTATTTGCGATGTGAACGCAGGCAATCAGAGAGTGCGTTTTACCACCACCGAAAGAGGTTTCCAGACGGTAAATCGACGGTGCTGTTTGGTCACCAGAGATTCGGCGGAACACATTGGAAACCGTCTGGCGCAAGCCCTCTGTCGGATAAGTTGCCTCTGTGAAAAAGGTTTCTGCGTCGGTATAAACAGAATCAATAGCAGCTTCTCCGTTGCGATAAAAATGAATCACTGGACTTAAAGCAGCTGTAAATACTTCTGGATTGAATGTGCCTTGTAAAATGCTTTTTCGAGGTTGGCAAGTATCATATATTGTCCTCATATAGGATTCTCCTTTTTTAGATCAAAACTGATATGTGATTTATAGCTTAGCCTAATCATCAATGGTTTCCAATATATCCTCGATGTGACAATTCATTGCCTCGCAAATTTTAAGTAGCACATCTGTGGTAATGTTTGAACCTTTGCTCAGTTTCGCAATAGACGCCGTACTCACGCCGCTTTTTTCAGCCAGATCGCGTTTATTCATATTTTGGTCAATCAGCATTTTCCATAACTTGTTATAGCTTATCCGCATTTTCTGCCTCCTGCTCTTGCTTAAAAAGCGAATTATGTAGGATCATTGATCTTCCGGATTAAAGACCTCATTCAAAAGGCCATATCTGCCTTCTTGCTTATTCCGGGTAAAGCGAATCACATGGACTCCTTTTTCCTCATCCTCAGAAGGAATAAAGGGCATACGCTTTGTTTGTTCGACAAGGATCACTTGGCGTTCATGAGCATGATCAATGAGATATTCAATAAAATTATGTTTAATAGTATTGCTCTGCTCTTTATGCTCTGCCTCGGATAGCTGTGTCAAAGACGAGTCAACAGCGTAGAATCCGGGCGCGGGCCGCCCCAACTCTATGAGATAAGAACTCATCGCAAAGGTGGCAATCGTGTTCAATATGCCGCAAAAGCCGCCGCCCATTGAAACAGATTTCTTTAGCCCTCCAATCTCAATATCAAAGTTCTCCATATTTAGTCTAGCCGTTTCTGCACCGCCAACTTTAGATGCCTTTAAAATTTCCCGCAATTTTTCCTCAAAGCCGTGAATGATATCGTAGCCATAATCCTCAAAAATACTGTGCTTTTGAGGTGTCGATGTTTCTTCCGTTTCTTTGCTGAACAAATCACTTCTATACTGGACTTCATCCTGCCGAATAATCTCCAGTTCATTCGACAAACGCATCAGCTTAAGCTGCTTTTCAAGTTCTTCCTCAAATGCAGAGAGCTTTGGCTGCAATTGTTCTGAAATTAAAGTATCTATATTATCCTTCCGTTCTTCTAAAGCACGGATATGTGCCATGATTTTTTCCTGCTGGCGTGCGACACCATGCTGTGCATCGTTTAGTTCAGATAAGTGTCGTTTGATCTTTTCAAGTTCAGCGGCAGAAGCATCGATAAAGGTTGTGTCGTAGGTTCGCTCGGTTTCTTCACCGCAAACCGGACATTTAACTTTTTTCCGCACAGGCAAAGTACTTGCCGCGCCTTCAACGATGAAACCAATTCTTCTGATATCGGATTGATATTGCCGCCGAAGGATAGCAAAATTATGCCCTATGGTTTGGGACTCGGAAAGTTTTCCGTTCCATTCATATATTTGCGACATAATTTGCTGGCTCTCTTTCGAGGCGGCGTCCAACTGTGCTTGTAGTTCGACAATTTCTTTTTGTACACGCTCAATACTTGTGCGAGGACTCGTGATTTCTTCAATAGAAAGCGCCTGTTCCAGCTTTTTTCGTCTAACAGACAATTCGTTAACTTTCTCCTGAATATAGCCTATCAGAGCTTTTTTCTTTGCTGCACTGATTTTAGGATCTTCCTCCGCTTCAAGATCATCTGCATCCTGGCCAGTCAACAAATAAAGTAAAACGGCGGCGGAGGCTGTAGGTCCAAAGCTGCCAGGAGCTAACAGAGAAGAGCTTTCTCTTGCCACATCAGCTTGGCGGATAAAAAACAGGTGAAGCATACTTCTCCATGTCAGTTCTTGGG
>URCB01000009.1 GCA_900546255.1 uncultured Eubacteriales bacterium | reverse complement strand
CTTCGCTTAATTTCCACCAAAAGTCACAAGGGGGAAATGACTCGAAATCAGTTTGTCGGTAACTCCGGCACGTGGGTTCGAATCCCACCCGCTCCGCCAAATGGACAAAGGTAGGAGTATGGAACAGTTCTCTTTGACTGTCCAATACTCCTACCTTCGTTTTATGGGAGAAAGCCTTGTTATTTCAGGCTTCCTCCTTTCTCATGCACAGCATGGAAAAACAAAAAAATACCCAGCTTTGAAGCCTTTGTCCAGATCAGCCTATCCGCTCCGCCGAACCGCACCTTGGGAGCACCCCGGAAAGGGTAGCTTTTTCTGTTTTGCTGCTGCGTTTCCCTCAAATCACATGGTATTCTCGCATCAGCTTCTCTACGTCGGAGCCGGAGATGGCTTTCAGTATCTCCTTCAAGGCCATCCGCTCCTTGAATCCCAGATCCAGGTCGGTGATCCTTTTCCCGTCCCGGAGCTTCACCGTGGCGTTCAGCAGATCCCGCACGTCATACACGCTGCCCCACACCTCCGGGACGCCCCGGTCGATATCCAGCAGAGTGTACACTGCCTCCATGCCAGTGCGCATGGAGTACTCGGTGGTAAAGATGGTGTCACGGGGCGTTTCGGCGAACTGGCCGATAAAGGCGAAGTTGACGGCCCCTTCCGGCACCACATTAGGCCGATCCCCCTTAGCGCGGGGCATGAAGAAAGCGGTGATGTAAGGCATCATACAGGGGATCGTATTGGCACTGTGGGCGGCCAGATCCTCGATTTGTTCCTCAGGCACCCCCAAGTGGTAAAGCCACTCCATGCAGATTTCCTTGCCGGTGCACTCCCGCATGGGCTTTTTCACGAAGTTGCCCGGCCGGTCGCTGAACAGACCGTAGATCCAGCCCACCAGCTGTCCCTTGGGCTGACTGCGGAACTGAGGCTGGCGGTTAAAGGTCCAGCTCAAAAGCCAGTTGGAGTCCTTCACCGTCACGATACCCCCAGTTACCACCTTTCCGCTGAAGGGGTCCCGCTGGCAGATCTGCTGGATGTAGGGCGGAATCTTGTCATCCAGTGTGGTAACGGTAGCACTCATCCAGTTGGTCTTCTCCGGGTCAGAGCAGAACTTGCCGGGATGGCCGAAGGACGGATCCTGGGCGGCGACGCGGCCCCACAGGTCCCAGCCGCCCCCCTCTTTCAGGTCAGTGGAGTAAGCGGCGGGGCTGTCCTGGGAACCCAAGGCGGAATTCTCCACACAGCCGCCAGGTGTAAGGAATACCAGATCGTCCTCCGTCAGGTCGATCTCCTGCTTTCCCTCTATAGTGAGAAGATGCAGCTGCCGGGCAATCTTTTTTCCGGCGGAAATCTCAAAGCGGATATCCGTCACCTTAGTGTTGTAGTGGAACTGCACCCCTGCCCGCTCCAGGTACTTCACCATGGGAAGAATCATAGACTCGTACTGGTTGTATCGGGTGAAGCGCAGGGCACTGAAATCGGGCAGGCCGCCGATGTGGTGGATGTAGCGGCGGATATAGAGTTTCATCTCCAGAGCGCTGTGCCAGTTCTCGAAGGCAAACATGGTGCGCCAATAGAGCCAAAAGTTGCTGTCCAGCACCTCGTGGCTGAAAAAGTCGGTGATGGGCCGGTCGTAGAGCACCTCGTCCGGTGTGAAAAACAGCCGCATGATCTCCATGGCGCCCTTGTCGGACAATCCAAATTTTCCATCGGTGTGGGCATCCTGGCCCCGGTCCACCGTGGCTCGGCAAAGAGAGTAGTTGGGATCCCGCTTGTTCAGGTAGTAGTACTCATCCAAGACGCTCAGGTTCGGGTCCTCAATGGAGGGGATGGAGCGGAACAGGTCCCACATAACCTCGAAGTGGTTGTCCATCTCCCGGCCGCCCCGCATCACATAGCCCAGCCCCGGGTACTCCCACCCGTCGCAGGCACCGCCTGGGATGGGATCCTTCTCGAAAATGTGGATGTGCCTGCCGGGCATCTGTCCATCCCGCACCAGGTAGCAAGCGGCGGACAGGGCCGCCAGTCCCGTACCCACGATGTAGGCGGATTTGTGCTCCACACCCTCTGGCTTCAGGGGACGGACAAACGCCTCGTAGTTGCCACTGGAATAATACATGAAAACGACCTCCTTGTTATTTTGGATGGCCCCATTGTAGGCTTGGAACGTCGGTTTCACAATGAACAGACTGCCCCGGATGATGAAAGTTTCATCATCCGGGGCAGTCTGTATAAAAATTTTTCACGGGAGTGAATGCGCCGCCAGGTTCTGAATGGCCAGGAGCAGCTGGCCGCGGGTCATGAGGCTCACTCGGCCAACCACCTCCTCCGGCGGCGCCTGCATGCCGTCCCTCACCCAGTCCAGCATAACCCCCACAAAGGCATGTTTGTAGAAGTTGGTAATGTACGCCCGGTCCTGCTCCGAGAGGGAATAGGGCTGGGACAGTTCCTCCACCACGTCGAGGAGCAGCCTATAGACCACCCGGCCCAAGTAGTTTTCCACTTGCTCCCGCTGGACGGAACGGTAAACCCCAAGGATGAAGGCCTGGTTCTCGATCACCGCGTGGCACAGGGCAATGAACCCCTCCTGCCAGGTGTTATAGCCCTTCCGCCCTTGGAAGGCCCGCTCCCCCTCCTCCTGACAGATCCAGTCGATGAGGTCGTAGATGTCCTGGAAGTGATAGTAGAAGGTCATGCGATTCATGCCACAGTCCTCAGTGATGTCGGCGATAGTGATTTTAGACAGGGGCTTCTGGGCCAGCAGTTTTTTCAGCGACGCGGCCAGGGCCCGCTTGGTCAGTTTGGACACCATCCCCCCTCCTTTCACGGGTCCAGTATACCACATGGCACGCTTCCATAAAATATTACTTTTAACCGTACCTCCCAAAAGAAGAAGCGCCCTGTTTGTCTTGCTTACCAAGCAAACAGAGCGCTTTCCTTTTTCCCTGAACACAGGAGCGGGCTTCCCTGTCGATACTCCGTTTCAAACTGCACAGGCGAATCTCACATAGATGCCTGCCCAGGAACCCCTTGTGAACACGGCTTTCCCTTGCTTACGTTGCTAGAAGTGCTGTGGCCCACAGCAGAAGTGGTCTGCCCCCCCCAAGCTGTACTGGTACCATCTTTGCCAAAACAACACCTGCGCTCCCCCTGTGGAGGACCTCTCTCAGCTCCCATGGCCATAGGAGGTGTCTTAGGGGGCACCTCATCCTGCCGATTCCGGCTCCCGCAGCGTTTTGACCCGCAAAGCAAAATAGAGCAGGTGGAACACCCACACCCCTGCCAGGATCGCGCAGGGGACGTATAGTTCCTTCCGCAGCATCATGGCAAACCCAAAGGCCATCAACAGCGTCACTGTGAGTATGATGCGCCGCTTGGTCCGCCAGGTCATCCCCCGGCCCTGGACGTAGCTTTCCAAGTTGTTCTTATATAGGCGCGTGTTTAAAAACCAGCGGTGGAGTTTCTCCGAGCTTTTGGCAAAGCCAACCAGTGCCAACAACAAAAAGGGAAACGACGGCAGAAGGGGGACCACTACGCCTACTGCCCCCAAGCCCAGTCCCACACAACCTAAAGCCGTCCACAAAACTTTTTTAAACTTCATGTTGTCCCTCCAATTTTCGTTTCTCCCGTTGGGTTTCTATGACATGGCGGGTTGCCATCACCGGATGGCAACACAACATCCGCGGCCCAGAAAATCGCATCACCTGGCGAATCTGCTCCCGCATATCTGGCCGGTAACAATGCACCCGGCAGTTGGAGCAAAAGGTTTTCGTCTCCATAAAGGGGCAGCGGTCGCTGCGCTGACGGGCATACCGGTCCAGCGCAGCGCATGCCGGGCAAAGCTGTTTTTTGCCCCCATGCTTTTTCCGACAGTATAGGGCGATCATTTGGGAGACAACCTGCTTCTCCCGCTCCCGCTTTGTGGCAAGATCCCCCATCAGCTTGTCCTCCCATGTTCCACCGAGTAGACCTGGTCTGCGATGCGCATGGTAGAGGTACGGTGGGATACCAACACCACCGTCCTCGCTCCCATCTCCTCCTTCAGGGATTTCAGGATCACCCCTTCGTTGAGGCTGTCTAAATTGCTGGTTGGCTCATCCAGCAGAAGGAAGCTGCCTCCGTGGAGAAAGGCCCGGGCCAACCCCAACCGCTGCCGTTCTCCCCCAGAGAGGGTGCTGCCCAGTTCTCCGACTTGGGTGTCATATCCCTGGGGCAGGCTTTGGATCAAATCATGCACAGAGGCCTTCCGGCAAGCGTCCTCCAGTTCCTCTTGGGTGGCATCCAATTTGGCAATGCAGAGGTTCCTGCGAATGCTGTCGTGAAAGAGGTGGGTTTCCTGGGTGACAAAACTCTCCATTTCTCGGAGATTTTGGGTGTTGATGCGGTTCACATTGGTGTGGGACAGGGCGATCTCTCCCTGCTGGGTCTCCCAAAACCGCATAAACAGTTTCAGTAAGGTGGACTTCCCGCTGCCGCTTCGCCCCGTAATCCCCACAATGGACCCTTGGGGGATCGATACAGAGAGATCGTCCAGAATGGTCTCTCCTCCGTAGGAGAAGGTGGCGTTTTTCGCTTCTGCCCCCGTGAAGGTGACCGCTGGTTGACCGATGATCTCCTCCACCACCGGGGTTTCCTCCAGGATGTCCAGCACCCGGTTGCCTGCGGCAAAGGTGTTCTGCAGCGTGCTGCCCAGGTTGGCCAGGGCTACGCAGGGGCCAAAGGAACCCATCATGGCCAAGGTGGGGATCAGGACCCCCAGAAAATCCACCTGGCCCTGCTGATACAGCAACGCAGCGGAAAAAAGCATCCCCAGGCTGAACACCAGGATCGCAGCGTTGGTCACCGCCTGGTTCTGCCCAGCGGTTCTCTTCATGCGCGCCTCGTCCTGGGCCAGGTCCTCTGTCCGGGCCTTCATCTCTGCAAGCCGCTGCTTTCCCTGCCCATACTGCAGGATCTCTGAAAGCCCCCGAAGGCTGTCCAGCACAAAACCGGATAGCGCCCCCGACTGGGTACGGAACCGAAGGCCGTCGTCCCCACTGCGCCGGGAGGTGATCAGAGGAATGACGATCCCCACCACGCAGTACCCTGCCAGTGCTAAAAGGCCCAGTGCCACATGAAACCTGCCAATCAGCAGGGAGAACAGCAAGGAAAACAACGCAGCAATGGCCACCGGGGAAATGGTGTGGGCATAAAAGACTTCCAACAGCTCAATGTCTGAGGTGATGACAGAAATCAAGTCTCCCTTTCCCTTCCCCTCCAGTTTGGCAGGGGCAAGACGCCGCAGCGCCCGAAACACCTTCTCCCGGATCAGGGCCAGTAGTTTAAAGGCAATAAAATGGTTGCACGCCTGTTCCCCATAACGCAACATCCCCCGCAGGACAGCCAGAAGGATCATAACGCCAAAGAGCATCGGCAGGGAAATCCCCATCTGCCAGCCCAGCACATGGGCCACCCCATAGCCCCCCAGCACCGTGAGGAAAGCAGCGCACAAATGCCCTGCCAGCCCCATGGCAATGGCCAGGACCATAAACCCCATCAGTGGCTTGACCAAACCAATCAGCGAAAGCATCACTTGAAACCCAGTTTTCTTCTTCACGGGGCCACCTCCTCTCCATAGTGTTCTAAGGCCATTTGGGCCTGCCATAGTTGCTGATAACGTCCGCCAGCTTGGCAGAGTTCCTCATGGGTTCCCTGCTCCACGACGTTTCCCTGCTCCATCACATAAATGTGGTCTGCACGGGTCACGTTGGCCAGACGGTGGGAGATCAGAAGCACCGTTTTGGTCTGAGCCAGAGCCTGTATCTCCGCCAGGATGGCATTCTCACTCTCCATGTCGATGTTGGAGGTGGCCTCGTCGAAAAGATACACCGGACTGTCGTGGAGCAGCGCCCGCGCCAACGCCAGCCGTTGGCACTGCCCCCCAGACAGGTTGGCTGCCCGCTCCAGAAGGGGCGTGTCCAGCCCCTTCTTCCCGCGGAGAAAGTCCGCTAGTTTAACCCGCTCCAAGACGGCCCACATCTGTGTATCATCGGCTGTGGGGCATCCCATGCGCAGGTTATCCCGGACGGTCCCTTGGAACAGATAGCTTTGATGGCCCACATAAGTCACATGTTCCAACAAATGGTCCTCTCGGATGTAGGAGAGTTCTTGGTCGCCCACCGTTACGGTACCACGGTATCCCCGGTTCCGTCCCATCAGGATCGAGGCCACGGTGGATTTCCCACAGCCAGATTCCCCCACGATGGCCGTAAAGCTCCCCACAGGAATGTCCAGGTTGATGCCATGGAGCGCCTCCCGATCCGCCTGGTAGGAAAAACGGAGGTCCCGACATCGGAAGGCAGCCTCTTGGGGGACATCCCCCTCCGGCATGGGTGCCTCCGGCAGGTCCAACAGCCGGAAAATTTTCTCACTGGCCGCCATGCCATTCATGGCGATGTGGAAGTAGGAACCCAGCAGCCGCATCGGCAGGAAGAAATCCGCCGCCAGTACAATGATCAGCAGGCACTCTGCCAAGGTCACCTGCTCGCTCTGGTACTGGGTCACAGAGAGGATCATCCCCAGGGCAGCCCCGCCGTAAGCGATGAGGTCCATGATGGTAATGGAGTTGAGCTGCATGGTCAGCACTTTCATGGTGATTTTTCGAAACTTCTCGGCTTGCCGGTTCATCTCTTCCTGCTGAAACCCGTCGGCCTGATAGATCTTCAACGTGGTCAGCCCCTGGAGGTTTTCCAGGAAGGAATCCCCCAACGCCGTGTACTGCCCCCAGTAACGGGCCAGCAGCTTTTTGGCCCAACGCTGCACTGCCACAATGGCCACCGGAATCAGAGGGACGCAGACCAACAGCACCACCGCTGCCGGGAGGCTGACTGGGGCCAGCACCACAAAGAGGGTCACCGGTGCCAGAACGGCATAGAACAGCTGGGGAAGGTAAGAACCAAAGTAGGTCTCTAATTGATCAACCCCCTCCACTGCCACTTGGACCACTTCAGAGGTGTTCACCTTCTCCTGGTAGGAGCTTCCTGACCGGAGAAGCTTTCCATAGATCTTCTCTCGCAAGGTTTTCTTCACCGCGCTGGAGGCCAAATACCCCATTCTACTGGAAAAGGTGGTGCAAAGACATCGCACCACCACCGCTCCAGCGGCAACCCCTAAGGTGGCCAACAAAGTACCCTGATCAAACGTTCCCGCAAATAGACTGGCCAGAAGGTTGGTGACCCAAACCATCATGACGAGGTTTGCCACCAGAGAAATCCATTGGCACAACACGTTACCGGCAATGTATCGCTTACTCTCGCTGACCATGCCAATCAGTCGTTTGTTGAGCATACCATCGATTCACTCCTCTCTGCTTTTAGTTAGCTCTCATTAACTCACCCTCAAAGAAAAAGACCGCCAAATTAGCAGTCACTAACTTTTGGTCTAGCATACCTGTTCTCTGAAAAAATGTCAAGCGCTATTTTTCCGTTCACTGGATGCGCTGCATTGATTTTCTCACCATTCCTGTTATAATAGAGAGGAAAATCAATTTGTATATCCGTTTGACAGGAGGTATATATCCCATGCGAAAGAATTTTGGTGTGAAACCTTGGACCTATCCCCAGCCGGTATTCATTCTCGCCGCATACGATGAACAGGGCCTTCCCAATGCGATGAATGCTGCTTGGGGCGGCATCAGTGAGGAGAATGAGATTTCCCTCTGCATCAGCGCAGAGCACAAGACCACAGAGAACATTCTGGCCCGCAAAGCCTTCACCATCAGCATGGCAGATGCCGCCCATGTCACGGCCTGCGACTATGTGGGCATTGTGTCGGGCAACGATGTGCCGGATAAAGTGGCCCGGGCCGGCTTCCACACCTCGAAAGCTGCCTTTGTGGACGCACCGCTGATTGACGAACTGCCCATGGCCGTGGAGTGCCGCCTGGTCAGCTATGACCCGGAAACGTGCCGCCTGGTGGGCCAGATCGTCAATGTGAACGCCGAGGAAAGCGTGCTGGATGCAAGCGGCAACATTGACCCTGACCGCTTCTCCCCCATCATTTTTGACCCCATCCACCACACCTACCGGAAGTTGGGAGACATTGTCGGCAACGCGTTTGAAGACGGCGCCATGCTCAAGTAAGATTGTTACGGCCATCCAAACGGCGTTGTCCTGCTTGGATGGCCGTATTCCTTTCCGGAACGATAGGAGGCAGTTTCCATGGGTTTTGATCTGTCGGAATTCTATGAAATCTATGGCCACGACCTGGAAGTGGAGGCCCGGCAAGAGCAGCAGCGGTTTCAGCAGAGACTGCTGGGCTGGGTGCAGACCTGGAGCAATACCCTTTGCGCCCTATATGATACCGCTGTAAACCGTGTCCGCACTCTGGCGCCAGAGGATTGGCCTCTGGCCGATCTGGTCCCCCAAGTCGTCCTCTGCTGGAGCCTTGCTGGCGCCCAGGAGGGCAACCAATGGAACCGCACCCTGGCCTGCGGGGATGGAGAGATGGTCTCCAGGCAATACAGCAAACCCTACCCGCCCCTGCTGTACACGCTGATGGCCCACCGGGCATTTCCCGCAACCTTTGACGCCGCTGCCCAGTCGATTGTCCAAGGGGGAGCGCCCCTTTTCTACCGGGAAGGCGCCCTTCGCAGCGGGGTCTGTGGAACCTTCTGGCAGAAGCTGGTCCCCCACCTCCCCCCTTACCGCCCTTACCAAATGTGGCCCCAACCCCTGGAGACCTTGCTCCGCACCCTAACACAGTGCTACGGCATCTTTTCCGGACAGGATACGACAGCCGTCTACGAGGATGCTCGGAAGACGTTCCAGGCCCTGTGGAGCACCCTCTCTCTCCGTCAGCCAGACCGAGCGCGAGCGGAGGATGCCATTCGCCGCTGGGACTTTTCTCAAGTAGAAAACGCCCCCCGGGACCTTCTGATCGCCGCGTATCCAGAGGTGTTTCAAACGTGGGACAAGGAAACGCTGGAAAACACCTGGGAGGCTGAGATTCTCCAGCGCATCTACCCCGCAGACCCAGATCTGGCCATCGCCATGTGGCGGCTGCTCCTGGACACCGCCCAGGAACCGCTTCAGAAAAATCCAGAGGCCGCGGAATACCTGCTGTTCGATGCCATCGACGGTGTCCTTTGGCCTGGTTCTCCTTCCAGGAAGGACCACCTCCTCCCCTTGCTAAACCAACTGGAGCAGAGCGAACCCTTCGCCCGGCAGGTCTTTCAAAGTGCCTATGCCGGGAAGCCCCAGGCGCGGCTGTTGGAAGCCTGTGACACCCTCCAGAAAGACGCCCTGAAGAAGCACTGCCTGGCCTTGCTCGCAGAAAATCCCGCCTGGGCCCAGTCCCAGAACCACTGACCAAGAGAGCCCCCATCCCTCACACGTCCCGTGAGGGATGGGGGCTCTCTCATGCCCTGGGCCGGTCAATGGTAACCGCACACACTTTACGCAAGGTCAGACGATAGACCAGGTAGAGGAGAACAGAGACCACCCCAACGACGGCCAGGCACGCCAGCATCCCCGCCCCCTCTAGGGCATTGATCCCTGCGGGGTCTCCGTTGCCGTACATCATCAGGGTATAAAATGCGTAAACCAACACCGTCCCCACGAGGATGGGCGTTCGGAACACCCGGCTCACCTGTCCCTTCACGGAGCGGTACAGGTAGGCGCGGGGCGCACCCAAGTGCCGCAAATCCTCATACACCTGGGTATTGGCTATGGCGATGGTCATGCAGCGGGTGAAGGAGATCACCACAAAGGCCGCAAAACACACCAGTGCGATGAAAACGAAGAGCATGAGGAAAACCGCCATGGTTTTGACCAGTTCCGTCTGGTCCAGAATGGCAAACTGCGGCATGTATTTCCAGTCCGTTCGGAACTGGGAGCTGTCTGGGTCGGAATAGTGGATGGTGTCATAGCCCCGTTCCTCCAACGTCTCTGGGTCATAGAAGTACGCCCCCTTCTCTTGCAGCTGCAACATCCGTTCCACCGGGTCCCAGGCAGAGACCACCTCCACCTCTGGCCCGGAGTGGTCCACGATGGCATAGAACAGGTCGCTGGCAAAGGGATAGCTGGCCTCCAAGTCTGCCACCTGGAATGCCACAAATTTTTCCCTCCATTCTGGGGTTAACCCCTGGGTGATGGCGGCATAGTCCCCATCATCCAGGAGGAAGCAACCGAGCAACTGGGTATACCGCACAGGCTCCACAGGCTGAATGTCCATCTCCTGACCGGTGACCATGTTGGTGATGTGGGTGACGTCCCCAGCGGAGCGCCAAGGGGTGCTGGCCTGGTCATCCAAGATATTCGCACCGGTGCCAGGGGCCAAGTCCACTTCGATTCCCGTCAGTTCCCGGAAGGCGCTTTCCGATAGGAAGGAGGCACTGTGGAGCAACCCATGGTACTCCTCGGTGTAAGTGGTCCCGAAGGGGCCCTCCGTCTCCACCTCCTCGATGCCGTCACAGCCTAGAGTGGCGGCGGAGACCTGAGACCAGGTGGTGATCTCCACGCCGTGGTCTGCCGCCAACTGCGCTACCTCCTGGCGGGTGAGCATCGTCTGGTCACTCCGATAGTGGTAGAGGTAGTCAATGGGGCGCTCTCCGGTGCTCAGTTCCGAACTGGTCAGCAGCATGGGAGTAAAAAAGCTGGCAAAATAGGCCCCCACCAGCAAGACGGTCATCACCAGCATATTCCGCACCGTCTGCCGGCCTTGAAACTGCATCATGCTGGTGGCGATGAGATCCCGATACTTCCCTTTCTTTCCGCCCCAGCCGTTGACCACGGTGTGAAGCAGAACCATATAAAGGCCCACCAGGGCGGGCAGATAGAACAACGCCTCTAAAACCGCCGGCGCATACCAGTGCAGGCCCTGGATCAGCACACTGGGCATGCCATACCCTAGGACTCCGCCCAGGGCGATGAGCACAATCCCCGCTGGCCCGTACCATCGCGGCACCGCCCGGATGGGTTCCGATTTATGGGACTCCTGGACGATGTCGATGATGTTGGTGCGGCGAACCGAGCGGCAGCCCATCCCCAAGAGCACCAGAAGCACAAACAGGGTGAATACGCCAGGGAACCAGTAGGATTGCGGTGTAAACCGCAGCGCCATCTCCGCCGTGTCCACCACAAACGTGCGGAAGATCTGCCAAATTCCCCAGGCCAGCGGCCCGCCCAGCAAGGCGCCTGCCCCGCAGGATAGCAAGGTCAGGAGGGTCAGTTCCCTCGTAAGCATCCGGCTCAGTTGCCGGCGCGTGGCGCCCAAGGCCAAAAACACACCAATCTGCCGGGACTTTTGCCGGAAGAAGAGGCCGGAAGCGTAGGTGGTAAACACCCCACAGCCCAACACCGCCAGAACGAACACCATCATCACCTGTTTTCTGGAATCCCCGCCCTCAGGCAGAACGGTGAGAATGGTGGGAGAGCGCATCATGCAGGCGTAGGCAGTGATGAGCAGCACGGAGAAAAAGGCGCAGCCCCCCAACAGCGCGTACTGCCGCCAGTTTTTCCGGCGGAGGTGGCGGTAGACATGGGCAAAGGTCTGCATGGTCTCACCCCCTTCCCATGTCCCGGATGACATCCAGCAAACGGTCCTGAAAGGCATCCCTGGGTTGTGCTCCCCTCTCCAGCACCCGCCAGATGACCCCGTCCTGAAGCATGATCACCCGGTCACAGAAGGAGGCGGCAAAGGAGTCGTGGGTCACCATGAAGATGGTGGCGGACAGAGACTGCTTGGCCCGCTCAAAGGCTCCAATCACCGCCCGGCTGGACCGGGAGTCCAGGTTTCCCGTGGGCTCATCCGCCAAGATGAGCAGGGGGGTGTTGATCAGCGCCCGGGCCACCGCCGTGCGCTGCTTCTCCCCACCGGAGATCTCTGCCGGGTACTTTTCCTGGATGGGGGTGATGCCAAATACCTGGCAGAGTCGGTCTGCCCGGGTCTCTGCCGTGGGACCCGCACTCCCTCCAATAATGGCAGGCAGCAAGATATTCTGCCGCACCGTGAGCCCATCCAGCAGGAGGAAATCCTGAAAGACAAACCCCAGCTGCTTGTTCCGCACTGCCGCCAATGCGGTCTCATCCAGGGCCGCCAACGGGCGGTCCCCTAGGATGATCTCCCCGCAATCAGCCGGGATATAGCAGGAGATGCAGTTGAGCAGCGTGGTTTTCCCAGACCCCGAAGGGCCCATCACCGCCACAAACTCTCCCTTCTTCACCTCCAGGGAAATCCCCTTGAGGACTTCATAGGTGGTCTGTCCCACCTGATAGGACTTATGTAGGTTTTCCACCGTAAGCATCATATGCCTTCTCCTTTCAGACGTAGTCACATCGGAGGCTTTTCTCCTGCCTTTACCCTACGTCTTTCCGAGGCAGAACACCACGGCACTTGGCATCTCCGCCGGTTCTCCCGGCAAGTTTGGCGTCCTAGGGGGAGCGCCTGTCAAGTTTGGCACGGTTTCCGTCAAGTTTGGCAAACAGGAGCAGCAAGTTCCATTTGGCGGCAGCAGGCCCTCTGTGGTACAATCACACCAGAACCCTTGTGGGAAAGGAGGCGCTGCCCATGCTGTGCATTGGAATCTGTGACGACAGCTACGACGCGCGGTTCGCCCTGCGAAGTGCGCTGGAGCGGCTTTTGGAACCCCGCCGGCAAACCGCCCGCATTCTGGAATTCTCCTCGGGGGAAGGGCTGCTCCGCTGGCAGTCCCACCACCCCGGCGAGCTCCATCTGGTGTTCCTGGACCTGGAAATGAACCAATTGGACGGCATGGAAACTGCCCGGCGCCTGCGCCAAACGGAGCCGGGGATGCAATTGGCCTTCGTCACGGGGTATGACAGCCATGTCTACGAGGGCTACCAGGTGGGCGCACTGGGATACCTTTTAAAGCCCCCCAAAGCGGCTCAGCTGGCGGACATTCTGGACCGGGCCACCGCCACACTCACCCAGACAAACACCGCCTTTTTCCTCTGCCGCAGCGGGGAGATCACCTACCGCATCCCCTATGCAGAGATTCTCTACTTCGTCTCGGATCGTCGGCAGGTCACCTGCGTTACCAAGGACAAGGAATATACCTTCTACCGCAAACTGGACCAGGTGGCCCAGGAGGTGGGCACTGCTTTCGTGCGCATCCACCAGCGTTACCTGGTCCGGGTCCATGCGGTGCGCCAATTTGCGGGCAACCAAGTCTTTGTGGGGGATCACGTCCTTCCCATCAGCCGCTCCTGTCAGCAGGCAGCCATGCTGGCCCTGACCCGGGCCTCCTTGGAGGGGAACCGATGACCGCCCCAGTTTGGGTAGAGATCGCGGTTTCTCTGACTGCCCTTCTGGGAAACGGGTTCTTTCTCTATCAGCTGCTCCGTCACTTTCTTGCGCTGCGTCCCGGTCCTCTGTGGAAGGTTCTGCTTCTGGTTACCCTGGGCCTGGCCTCCTCCATGATCATTTGGGTGGGGGATCCCAACCTGCTCTATACGTTTCCCGTTTTCGTGGTTTTACTGCTTGTGTACAGCAAAGGGGACCGCGTGGGCCGGCTGGCGGTGGCCCTCATTTTCTTCTCTTTGATCATGTCTGTCTCCGCCCTGCTGGACACCTATCTCTTTGACGCAGACACTATGCTGACCAGAATGTCACGAACGGCGGTGTTTGGGTTGCTGTTCCTTCTGCTCCGCCGCCATCTCCCCCAGGAAGTGGCTGCCCTTCCCCGGCGGCTGTGGAACCTGATTCTGGCCCTGGCCATGATGCCGCTGTGCGCTCTGACTGCAGTGGTGCTGCTGTCCTACCGGGAATGGATCTCTTTGGCCGCCCACTCTATGGCCTTGAACCAAGGGATGGTGATCCTCCCCTTCACCCTAGCCACCTCTGTGGTGCTGCTTTTTGCCATCCTAGCCCTGGCAGACCATGAGGCCTTGGAGGAGCAGGTCCGCCTGGCGGGGTTGCGGGAGATCTACTACCAGGGTGTGCAGCGGGAAAACCAGCAGATTCGCACCCTCCGCCACGACCTGCGCAATCATGTCATGGCCGTGTCCGGGCTGTTGGAGCGAGGGGAAACGGAGCAGGCCCTGGGTTATCTGGAACAGCTCACCCAGTCCTCCGCTCTCAGCGGAGGAGGCCGACTTTGCGACAACGAGGTGGCCAACGTGGTGCTCACCGCCAAGGCCAAGGAAATGACCCAGCGAGGGCTGAAGGGCGTGTTCCAAGTTTCCCTCCCTGCCTGCCTTTTGATTTCTGAGGTGGACCTCTGCGCACTTCTGGGTAATGCCTTGGACAATGCCATGGAGGCAGCGGAAAAAAGCGGAAACCCTGTGATCCACGTCCGCTGCCGGGTGGAGAAAGGCCTGTTTATGCTCCAGGTAGAAAATGCGCTGGCTGGGGACGAAACTCCGGACCTTGCCACCACCAAGGCAGACAAAACCGCCCACGGATTTGGCCTGCCGGGCATGCGAGAAATTGCCCAACGCTATGGCGGTTCCCTGGAAGCCTCCGCTGACCATGGACGCTTTGAACTCCTCGTCTGTCTCCCCCAGTAAAGAATGTGGGGGGAGTTTTGAAAAAGCGCTGTCCTTTCCTCCCATTTCATGCTATAATGTCTCAACAAACCCAGAAACATCAAAAATGATCGATATGAATTCGAGGGAGGAATGGAATATGGCAGACAACAAGCGCCCGGAATCCATGGAGCGGATCACCACCCCCGCTTTGGCAGAAGCGTTCATCCAGGAACAGGTGGCGGCACTTCAGAAACAGATCGGGGACAAAAAGGTCCTGCTGGCCCTGTCTGGCGGGGTGGACTCGTCGGTTGTAGCCGCCTTGCTGATCAAGGCGGTGGGTAAGCAGCTCACCTGCGTCCACGTAAACCACGGCCTGCTGCGGAAGGGAGAACCGGAACAGGTGGTCGAGGTGTTCCGCCACCAGATGGATGCCAACCTGATCTATGTCGACGCGGTGGACCGTTTCCTGGACAAGCTGGCCGGGGTGGCCGACCCGGAGACCAAACGGAAGATCATCGGCGCAGAGTTCATCCGGGTCTTTGAGGAGGAAGCCCGGAAGCTGTCTGGGATTGAATTCCTGGCCCAGGGAACCATCTACCCGGACATCCTGGAGAGCGGCCCCGTCAAGGCCCACCACAACGTGGGCGGCCTGCCGGAGGATCTGCAGTTTGCATTGGTAGAGCCCCTGAAGTTCCTCTTCAAGGACGAGGTCCGCGTGGTGGGCAAGGCTCTGGGTCTGCCGGACAGCATGGTCTACCGCCAGCCCTTCCCCGGCCCCGGTCTGGGGGTGCGCTGCCTGGGCGCCATCACCCGGGATCGGTTGGAGGCCGTGCGGGAGTCTGACGCTATCCTCCGGGAGGAGTTCGCCAAGAACGACCTGGAGGGGAAAGTCTGGCAGTACTTCACGGTGGTCCCCGACTTCAAGTCCACCGGCATCCGGGACAACGCCCGTACCTTTGACTGGCCGGTGATTATCCGGGCCGTCAACACGGTGGACGCCATGACCGCTACCGTAGAGGACGTCCCCTTCTCCTTGCTGCAGCACCTCACCGCCCGAATCACCGCAGAGGTGAAGGGAGTCAACCGGGTCCTCTTTGACCTGACGCCCAAGCCCAGCGGAACCATTGAGTGGGAATAACTGCCTCTTACCCCCGAAACCCATCCGCTGGGTTTCGGGGGTTTTGTCACATGCCTAGAACAGCACAGTTTCCCTTACGTTCATTCTTCTTTTCTCTGGTGTAAAGCATTTTTACTTTTCACATGAAGATTCCCCTTTAAACACAGGAAACGGCCTCGATACGATAAAATTTCTCACCCTCTTAACCTGGAAGCAAGTCATCGCAACATATACCCTTTTCCCTTTAAAATCCCTTGCGTTTTCAAGTCTTCTTTCCCCAAAACAACCTGTACAGCAATTTATGTAAAATAAATTTACTTTACAGGAGTATCAAGCGATTTTTCTGTAAAATCCATGCCATAAAAATGGCCTACCATACTGCATGTTAGGAGAGCATCCCTATATGTTGGAAAGTGATTTAACGCATGCTGCCATGCGCCTTGCCTATGCAGCACACCACGGACAACTGGACAAAGCCGGTGTCCCTTATATTTTTCACCCCTATCACCTCGCAGAGCAAATGCCCGATGAGATCACCGTCTGCGTTGCACTTCTGCACGATGTTTTGGAGGATACCTCCGTAACCTTAGAGGAATTGGAAGCCATGTTTCCGCCAGCGATCACGGAAGCGGTGTCTCTCTTGACAAGGAAGCCCGATATGGATTATTGGGATTATATTCGCGCATTGCGCTATCATCCCGTAGCGCGGATGGTAAAACTAGCCGACCTATCCCACAACGGGGATGCATCTAGATTGGCCTGCCTCCCGCCCGCGGAACAGGCCCGCCTGCAAGCAAAATATGACCAGGCCAGAGCCATCTTAGAAGGAGTGCTTCCATAGATTCTGTAGGGTATCCCTGTGCGCTTAGGATTCTCTAGTCACAATCGATTACAAAATCTCCTTCTAAGACTTGCTCGATCCCCTCTGGACAGGCGCTTGTTTTTGTGGTATAGTGATTCCAGAAGTTAGCCAAAGCTAATACAAAACTTCCTAGGAGGCGCACAAAATGGGAACCGCTATTATTGTCATCATCCTTCTCCTACTTTGTGTCTATGCAGGTTACAGCTATCGTAAAAAACTGCGCTATGGCGGTGGCTGCTGCGGAGAACATGATGCCATGGAAACAAAAGTAAAAGTAGCAGATCGCAACAAGAAACACTATTCGTACCAGGTAATCTTGTCCATCGACGGGATGACTTGTTCCAACTGTTCTCGCCGAGTGGAAAACGCGCTAAACCAGCAGGAGGGCATGTGGGCTAAGGTGGATCTTGGATCCCAAAAAGCCACGGTCTTGCTGAAGCAACCGCCAGATCCAACCACTCTGAGAGCCATTGTGCAAACGGCAGGATACACGGTGTTATCGATACAACAGTCTCCCTAATGGCAGATGTAGCCCCCCGAATGGTACTTTTTTCTTCCCCACGTTTTTACTAGAACTGCCAAACCCTTGCATCGAATTCATCCTTCGGATGAATTTTTCTTCCGGCAAAAGTTAGCTTTCGCTAATATTGGAGCGTATTTATGTCAGATTCCCAGATCCTACTCCCAGGAGATCACATCTCCTGGACCTATCTCTTACCCAACCTACGCATATGGAAAGTACAGGAAGCGCCATCTTTTGCTGCGTGGAGGGCAGCCCCCTCGGTTCCTCTCTGCCTGCTTTTTTGCCTAGAAGGCGGGATCCAAATCGTCTTGGAACATGGGCAAACCATTGACGTGACCCCGCAGGATATCCTACTGCTTTCCCCTGCGGCCCCTGTCCAAGAGATCTCCCAAACAGATGCCTCACAGCACGGTTACATCGTCTTAGAGGGGAAGGAATCCCTCCCCTCCTTTTTGAACTACTGGTCCGTTCCATACTCCCAGCTCCAGGAAAAAGACATCCTCTCTCGCCTGCAAGCGCATGGTGGATGGCTTCTGTTTCCAAAGTGCCTATGGAGCAATGCCTTTTTCGCGCAATTGGAAGATTTGCCCAGAGAGGCACAGGGAGAGTACTGTGCCCTGAAAAGCATAGAGCTCCTTTTCCTACTGTGTAACCACAGTCTGCACCCTTTGGAATTCCATGGCCGTCGATATTGGGACCAGGATCAAATGGAGGCCATTCGTCAAACCCACGATTATATCCTTACACACTTAAGCCAGCCCCTGACCATCGACAGCCTTGCACGTCGATTCCACATCTCTGGTACCTTTTTGAAGGAGGGCTTCCGGCAAATGTATGGACAATCCACCCGGAAGTTTCTGCAAGCTAAGCGGATGGACTTAGCCTCAGACCTTTTGCGTCGCACAGACCAATCGGTACTTCAAATTGCAGCTGCAGTGGGTTATGAAAGCGCTAGCCAGTTCTCCCAGATCTTTAAACGTCACTACAAACTGCCCCCAGCCCAGTATCGGCGGCAATGGGCCAAACGAAATGTCTGAAACCAAAAAAATGTGTCGGAATCCGCATGTTTTTTATCCTGTAAAACAGTACAATACCTGTATTCATCAAAAATGAAAGGGGAGGAGGTGTATCCCCTTGAAAAAACATCGGTTTTGGGCATGGAGTGCTGTATTCTGCATGCTCATGGTCATGATCACCGGCTACAAGCACAAGTGATCTGGCTTATGTTTTACGATATCCAGGAGGTTTCAGACAAATGAACTACTATAAAGGTCTTGCTCTGTTTGCCGGTGGTGTGCTCTTTGGCTCTGCCGGTATTAAGCTGTTGTCCAGCAAAGATGCCAAAAAGGTCTACATCCATGCCACAGCAGCTGGCTTGCGGATGAAAGACTGCGTCATGGAAACAGCAACCCATGTCCAGGAAAATGCCGCTGATATTCTCGCCAGTGCAAAGGACATTAACCAAGCCAGAATGGCGCAGGAAGAAGAAATCATGGAGGACACTTCGGAAACCACCACCTCTTCAGAGGCATGATTCCGTTGGGGTTCACCGTCAAATCGGAACAGAACAGAGGGGGCCACGGCCCTCTCTGTTTCCCTATTGATTTTTCATTTGGAGGTTCGCAGTATGAAATTCAAAATTGCTCACACCTCCCGTGGGCGGGTCCGTATCCAGGTAATCCAAAAGTTTATGACCTTAGAGCAAGCTGATCTATTGGAAGCCTACTTACAAACGTACCCCAAAGTATGCCAAGTCTCTGTCCATGAACGCACGCGCTGTGCGATCATCCGATACCATGGGTCCCTAGATGAGCTACTCCCCTTCCTCCGCCGTTTTTCTTACACCGCCCCAGAGGTGCTTACGTTAACGCCCTCCCACAGTAGTCGGGCATTGAACCGGATGTACGAGGAAAAATTGGTGGGAAAAGTGGTTTCTAAAGTGCTGCGTACCCTTTTCCTTCCCACCCCACTGGCCCGCATCTATACCTTACTGCGGTCCATTCCCTATTTGGTCCGAGGCGTTCGCTGTCTTCTCCGCGGAAAGCTTCAGGTAGAACTGTTGGATGGGATCTCTATCGGAATTTCCATGGCACGAAACGACTTTTCCACCGCCGGTTCCGTCATGTTTCTACTGGGATTGGGGGAACTTCTGGAGGAGTGGACCCACAAAAAGTCTGTGGATGACTTGGCACGCTGCATGTCGCTTCAGGTCGACCGCGTTTGGTTACATACCCAGGACAGTGAAATTCTGGTTCCCCTGGATCAAGTGCAGGTGGGAGATACCATTGCGGTGCGTCTTGGCGGTCTGATCCCTGTGGATGGGGTCATCCAGTCGGGGGAAGTGATGGTCAATCAGGCTTCCCTAACCGGTGAGTCTGTGCCTGTCCCCAAACGACCGGGTATGACGGTGTATGCCGGTACCGTTGTGGAGGAGGGCGAGTGCCTCCTCACCGTCTCTCAGCAAAACGGCAACAGCCGCTACGATACCATTGTCACTATGATTGAACAGTCGGAAAAGCTGAAATCCGCAGCGGAAAACAAAGCAGCCCACCTGGCAGATCAATTGGTGCCCTACACGCTGCTTGGCAGTGGTCTCGCCTATCTGTTCACGAGGAATGTCACCAGGGCACTTTCCGTGCTGATGGTAGACTTCTCTTGCGCTTTGAAACTGGCAATGCCACTGGCTGTCCTCTCTGCAATGCGGGAGGCCAGTGGAAACCACGTCACGGTAAAAGGCGGAAAGTACTTAGAGGCAATGGCGAAGGCAGACACCATCGTCTTCGACAAAACGGGAACCTTAACCCGGGCCTGCCCTACCGTAGTCGCAGTCATTCCTTTTGGGGGGCACAATGAGGCCGATATGCTCCGTCTGGCTGCTTGCCTGGAGGAGCACTTTCCCCACTCCATGGCAAATGCCGTGGTCCAGGCCGCCCGAGACCGGGGCCTTTCCCATGAAGAAATGCACTCGAAGGTGGATTACTTGGTAGCCCATGGCATTGCCAGTACCGTAGGGGAGGACCGAGTGATCATTGGCAGTGCCCACTTTGTGTTTGAAGACGAGGGATGCCTCATACCGTCGGAAGAACAGTCTAAATTTGATCGCCTTCCCAACCAATATACCCACCTGTACCTGGCCGTTGGGGGTACGCTGGCCGCAGTACTCTGCATCTCTGACCCCTTACGTCCGGAGGCTAAGCAGGTCATTCAGGCCCTCCATAGGTTGGGAATCCAAAAAACGGTGATGCTCACAGGAGACAGTGAGCGCACTGCTGCCGCCATTGCCGCAGAGGTGGGGGTGGACACCTATCGCTCCGAAGTATTGCCAGAGGACAAAGCTCACTTTGTCGCAGAGGAACAGGCCCAAGGCCATACGGTCATCATGCTGGGGGATGGAGTTAACGACTCCCCTGCCCTTTCTGCCGCTGACGTGGGTATCGCCATCAGCGATGGTGCCGCCATTGCCCGGGAAATCGCAGACATTACCATTTCTGCAGATGGGCTAATGGAATTGGTTACCCTGCGAACCATTGCCACCGCACTTATGAAGCGCATTCAGTCCAACTACCGCTTCGTCATCGGATTTAACGGCAGTCTTATCGCTTTGGGTACCGCTGGCGTACTGGCGCCGGCCACTTCTGCCATGCTCCATAATCTTTCCACCCTTGGGGTCAGCCTGCGGAGTATGACCAACCTATTGGCTTCTCCGCCGGAACAGGAGAAGCCCCGTGCTATCCCAGACTCCCCATAATAAGATCTTGCTTCCTCTCTACAAAACGGAAACAGCCGCCGGAATACGACGCACCATCGTATTCTGGCGGCTGTTTTTTTAGTCTACTCCGACCAGTTACAACTCAGAGCAAAACTCCACTTTCTTTCCTTCCAAGATAAGATTCGTGGTACGCACGGCACACATCTTACCACACATGGAGCAGGTATGCCGGTCCGAAGGCGGTGTACTCTCAAAATAGGCCCGGGCCTTGTCCGGATCCACCGCAATTTGGAACATGGCCTCCCAGTCCACCTTGTGCCGGGCCTCTGCCATCTGATTGTCCAAATCCCGCGCATGGGGAACCCCTTTGGCAATGTCTGCTGCATGGGCAGCAATCCGCGAGGCGATGATCCCCTCTTTCACATCGTTGGCATCGGGCAGGCGAAGGTGCTCTGCTGGGGTCACGTAACAGAGGAAGTCCGCACCATTGGCCGCCGCAATAGCGCCGCCGATGGCGGATGTGATGTGGTCATACCCCGGGAAAATGTCAGTCACCAGGGGGCCCAGCACATAGAACGGTGCCTCGTGGCAAATTCGTTTCTCCAGGCGCATATTGGCGGCAATCTCATTCATGGCCATGTGGCCGGGCCCTTCGATCATGACCTGGACATCCTTATCCCAGGCCCGTTGTGCCAGAGCTCCCAGCTCGATGAGTTCCGCAATCTGTCCGGCATCGGTGCTGTCATCCAGGCAGCCGGGACGGAGGGCGTCTCCCAGGCTGATGGTCACATCAAACTCCCGCAGGATGTCCAAAACATCATCAAAGTACTCATAGAATGGGTTTTCCTGGCCCGTCATCTCCATCCAGGCAAAGAGAAGAGAGCCCCCCCGAGAGACAATGTTCATCTTCCGCTTGTCTCGCTTAAAGGCTTCCACGGCCCGACGGTTCAGACCGGCGTGGATGGTCATAAAGTCCACCCCCTCCTCGGCGTGGGCCCGCACCACCCGCAGGAAGTCCTGAGGGGTGATGTCCAACAGGTCCTTCTCCAAATATCCGATGGCATCATACATCGGAACGGTACCAATCATCGCCGGAGACAGCTCGATGAGCTGCTGCCGGAAGGTGTTGGTTTTCCCGTAGTTGGACAGATCCATAATGGCCTCCGCCCCAAAGCGCAGCGCCATACGGACTTTGTCCATCTCCACTTCATAGTTGTTGGCGTCCCCTGAAATACCCAGGTTCACATTAATTTTGGTGCGCAGGCCCTTGCCAATGCCCTCTGCGCAGAGAGACGTATGGCGCACATTGGCGGGAATGGCAATCTGCCCCAGGGCAACCCGCTCCCGAATGGTTTCCGCTTCGAGAAACTCTTTCTCCGCCACCGTTTTCATCTCTGGGGTGATGATCCCCTTTTTGGCTGCTTCCATTTGGGTGAAGTATTCTCTCATCGTAGCATCCTTTCACATCGAAAAAACAAGCGGCTGTCTGTTCGCACGACGAACAGACAGCCGCTACTAGCTGCATCAATCCAATTCCCTCCGTCGGCATTGTCCGAATCAGGTGCGTGGCATCTGCCACAGGGTCGAAACCACTGTTTCCTCTCAGCCGCCACTGCAGCTCCCCTATTGGGTTCACTGTATCACAACCTGTTTTGTTTGTCAAGGTTTCCCCTCGCGCCCACAGCCGCAGCGGGTTTTCCCATTTGGTCAGAAACCCTCGGAGAAAGACTTGCATCAAGCCGGATTTCACGGTACAATGAGTGTCGTCTAAAAAGGGGCTGACGGTATGGAACAAGAACACAAGCGACGTGTACGCTATGCAGGAACCCACCCACGGACGTTCCAAGAAAAGTACAAAGAACTCAACCCAGAAAAATACCAGCAAGAGGTGGAGAAGCTCTTGCGCAAAGGGAAAACCCCTGCCGGGATGCACATCCCGATCTGTGTCGAGGAAATCCTCTCCTTTTTGGAGATTCAACCGGGCCAAATCGGGCTGGACGCTACCTTGGGGTACGGCGGGCACAGCCGTCGAATGTTGGAGGCGTTGCAGGGGAAGGGGCATCTCTACGCCACAGATGTGGACCCCATCGAGTCTGAAAAGACCCGTCAGCGCCTGGAACAGGCGGGGTATGGCCCGGAGATTCTCACCATCCGACAGATGAATTTTTCTCAGCTGGATCAAGTGGCGCCTGGCGTTCTGTTCGATTTTGTCCTGGCAGATCTGGGTGTTTCCTCCATGCAGATTGACAACCCGGCACGGGGGTTTACCTTTAAGCAAGATGGGCCGCTGGATCTCCGCCTAAACCCCACGGAAGGCGTCACTGCCGCGCAACGTCTGCGGGAACTGGACCGGGAGGAACTGGCCGCCATGCTGGTAGAAAACGCCGATGAACCCTACGCCGATGCCATTGCCGGGGCAATCTGGAAACGGAGAAAGTCTGGTCACTCCATAGACACCACCCGCCAGCTGGCTGAGACGGTGGAAAGCGCCCTGGCCTTTCTGCCCCAAAAGGAGCGGAAAGACGGGGTTCGAAAAGCCTGCCAGCGCACCTTCCAGGCGCTGCGCATTGACGTCAACAGTGAGTTTGAGGTGCTGTACCAGTTTCTTGAAAAACTGCCCCTGGTGTTAAAGCCCGGTGGGAAAGCCGCCATTCTCACCTTTCACTCTGGGGAGGACCGGCTGGTCAAAAAGTCCTTCCAGGCCTTTGCCCGGCAGGGAATCTATGAGGCAGTGGCCAAAGAGGTAATTCGCCCCTCTCCCCAAGAATGCGCCAAAAATCCCCGAGCACACTCCACAAAAATGCGGTGGGCCATTCGAAGCCATTTACCCTTGCCATAACTCAAATGAAACCACATAAAGGAAGCTATAGATCATGACGCTAAATGACTTGGAAATTGGTTCCTCCGGTATCATCACCGCAGTCGGGGGGGAGGGTTCCCTCCGGCAGCACTTTCTGGATATGGGAGTCATTCCTGGTGCCGAAGTCACCCTGATCAAATACGCCCCCATGGGGGACCCCATGGAGCTGCGCATCCACGGGTATGAACTCACCCTCCGTCGGGCCGACGGGGAAAAGGTGGAACTCTCCCCCATCGCCACCCGAAACACCCCCACCACACCCAAGGAGGCTGACCGCTCCCCGGAGATCTGGCTCCATCCCGGTTTGGGCGAGGGGGGCAAGTACCATGTGAAAGCCGATGAACACCCGCTGCCCCCGGGGACCCAGCTGACCTTTGCCTTGGCTGGCAACCAAAACTGCGGAAAAACCACCCTGTTTAATCAGCTGACCGGGGCCAACCAACACGTGGGTAACTTTCCCGGGGTGACCGTAGACCGGAAAAGTGGCACCATTCGGGACCATGAAAACACCTTGGTCACGGACCTTCCAGGGATTTACTCCCTTTCCCCCTACACCAACGAGGAAATCGTTTCCCGACAGTTTATCCTGAATGAACACCCCACCGGCATCATCAACATTGTGGATGCCACCAACATTGAGCGGAACCTCTACCTTACCATGCAGCTGATGGAGCTGGATGTCCCCATGGTGTTGGCCTTGAACATGATGGACGAGGTACGGGGGAACGGCGGCTCGATCCATATCAACAAAATGGAGGAACTGCTGGGCATCCCCGTGGTGCCGATTGTCGCTGCCAAGAACGAAGGGGTGGAGGAACTGGTGAACCATGCCCTTCACGTTGCCCAGTATCAGGAGCGCCCGGGCCGCACCGACTTCTGCGACAAAAATGACCACAACGGCGCCGTCCATCGATGCCTCCACGGGATTATGCACCTGGTGGAGGACCATGCCAAAGCCGCGGAGATTCCCCTTCGCTTCGCCGCCAGTAAGTTGGTGGAGGGAGATCCCCTGGTGTTGGAGTCCCTCCACCTCAGTCAGAACGAGAAAGAAATGCTGGAGCACATCATCTGCCAGATGGAGGAGGAGCGCGGCCTGGACCGTGCAGCCGCCATCGCAGACATGCGCTTTGCCTTCATTCAAAAGCTCTGTGACCAAACGGTCGTCAAGCCGCGGGAGAGCAAAGAACACGAACGCAGCCGGAAGATCGATGCCATCCTTACCGGGCGGTACACCGCCATCCCCGCTTTCATCGGGATTATGGCGCTGGTGTTCTTCCTCACCTTTAACGTCATCGGTGCTTGGCTGCAGGGGCTGTTGGAATCCGGGATTGACTGGCTCACCGGTGTGGTCGACAGTGCCTTGACCGCCTGGAACATTAACGAGGTCCTCCACTCCCTGATAATCGACGGCGTGTTCAACGGCGTAGGCAGTGTGCTGAGTTTTGTGCCCATCATCGTCACCCTCTTCTTCTTCCTCTCCCTGTTGGAAGACAGCGGCTATATGGCCCGGGTGGCCTTTGTCATGGACAAATTGCTGCGGAAAATTGGTCTATCCGGGCGGAGCATTGTGCCCATGCTTATTGGCTTTGGCTGTACTGTCCCTGGCGTCATGGCCAGCCGCACCCTTCCTTCCGAGCGGGACCGGAAGATGACCATCCTGCTGACGCCCTTCATGAGTTGTTCCGCCAAGCTTCCCATTTATGGGTTCTTTACCGCCGTGTTCTTTCCAGGGCGGGGAGGGCTCATCATGGTCGGATTGTACTTCTTGGGCATCTTGGTGGGTATTCTGATGGCGCTCCTCTCGAAAAACACCATGTTTAAGGGGGAGGCCGTCCCCTTCGTCATGGAACTGCCCAACTACCGGATGCCCGGTGCCAAAAACGTTGCCCATCTTCTGTGGGACAAGGCCAAAGATTTTCTCCAGCGGGCATTCACGGTGATTTTTCTGGCCACCATTGTGGTCTGGTTCCTACAAACCTTCGACTTCCATTTAAACGTAGTGGCAGACTCTCAGGACAGCATCCTGGCCACGATAGCAGGACTTCTCACCCCCATCTTTGCTCCTTTGGGCTTTGGAGATTGGCGGGTGTCCACGGCCCTCATCGCCGGGTTTATGGCGAAGGAAAGTGTGGTCTCCACGCTGTCTGTCCTCTTCCACGGCACAGAAACCCTGCTGATGACCCTAACCCCTCTGGCTGCTGCCTCCCTTCTGGTGTTCTGTCTGCTATACACCCCCTGTGTGGCGGCCATTGCTTCCATCAAACGGGAATTGGGCGGAAAATGGGCCCTTGGCGTTGTGATTGGACAGTGCGTTATCGCCTGGATCTGCGCCCTGTTTGTCCGTGTAATCGGCCTTCTCTTGGGGGTGAGCGGATGAACCTGCCCAGCATTCTCCTTCTCATCGCAGTGATTGCTGCGGTGATTGCCTCCCTCCGGTTCCTTCTGCGGCAAAGAAAGCAGGGCTGTTCTAGCTGCACCGGCTGTCACTGTGCAACCTGCGCCCAGAAAAACCATTAGCCTTCTCACGCCCCCTGACTGGCATCGTCAGGGGGCGTTGCTCTATTGCCACCACTCATCAAGAACCTTTGGAAGAAACCGGCCTTTTTCTCTACAAACTGTTGCAATTTATCGATTTATGTAGTACAATAAGCTCCCTTTGGTTTTTGCCGTTAAAGCAGCAAAACAGCAAAGATGTGATAACATAAAGAGAGGATGCAACATGGAGAGAGAACGTCTAAGCAGCCGGCTTGGCTTTATTCTGCTCAGCGCCGGCTGTGCCATTGGCATCGGCAACGTGTGGAAGTTCCCTTATATGGTAGGTCAGAATGGGGGCGGCATTTTTGTCCTGCTCTATCTGTTCTTCCTGTTGGTGATGGGCATTCCCGTCATGACCATTGAGTTTTCCCTGGGCCGGGCCAGCCAGAAAAGTCCCGTACGAATCTACCAAACCTTGGCCCCCAAAGGCAGCAAGTGGTACGTCCATGGCTACGTCGCCATGGCAGGCAACTACCTGCTTATGATGTTTTACACCGTCGTGGCCGGGTGGATGATCCAGTATTTCTTCGCCACCGCCTCTGGCCGCTTCAACGGTTTGGACACCCAACAGGTGGAAGAGGTCTATCACCAAATCTGTGCCAATCCGGTGGGCATGGTTGGTTTTACCGCCCTGGTGGTGGTGCTTGGCTTCTTCATCTGCTCCTTCAGCCTCCAGAAAGGGGTGGAGCGGGTCAGCAAATACATGATGCTGGCACTGCTGGCCATCATGGTGATCCTGGCCATCAATAGCTTCACCATGGATGGCGCTCGGGAAGGCCTGTCCTTCTACCTGAAACCCGACCTTGAGAAAATGCGCGAAGTGGGCATCGGCAACGTAATCGTCGGCGCCATGACCCAAGCCTTCTTCACCCTCAGCCTGGGTATGGGCAGCATGGCCATCTTCGGCAGTTACATTGGCAAAGAGCGCTCCCTGATGGGCGAGTCGATCAATGTCGCTATTTTGGATACCTTCGTGGCCATCGTCTCTGGCCTTATCATTTTCCCCGCCTGCTTTACCTACCACGTGGAAGCAGGTTCTGGACCCAGCCTGATCTTTGTGACCTTACCCAATGTGTTTAACCACATGTCTCTGGGGAATCTGTGGGGGGCACTGTTCTTTGTCTTTATGACCTTCGCCGCCTTGACGACCGTCTTGGCTGTTTTTGAAACCATTCTGGCCTGCTGCATGGATCTGTTCGGTTGGAGCCGGAAAAAGGCCTGCCTGATCAATGGCCTGATCATGCTGGTGCTCGCCATGCCCTGCGCGTTGGGCTTCAACCTGCTCTCGGGGATTCACCCCCTTGGCGGTGCCAGCAACTTCATGGACCTGGAGGACTTCCTGGTCAGCAACATCATCCTGCCTGTGGGCTCGCTGATCTTCCTGCTGTTTACAGTGAGCAAACGGGGTTGGGGCTGGAAAAACTTTCTTGCAGAGGCCAATGCCGGCAAGGGTTTGAAGGTGAAGCCCTGGATGCGCGGGTACATGACCTATGTTCTCCCCTTCCTTTTCCTGGCCATCTTCATCATTGGTCTGGTCACCTATTTCCAATAATGCCTTGTGAAACGGCCGCCTTTGGGGCTCCCAAAGGCGGCCGTTTTCCCTGCCCGGAAGGCACCTTGACGAAGTCCGCCGATGGGATTACAATGAAAAAAACACCATGCTAGGAGGGATTTGATGCACAGCAAACTGCAGGCCGCCCTTTGCCTGACCCATCCACCCGTAGCGGTCTATAAAACCCACCAACCACCAGAAGGTTCTCTGACCGCTCCGGAAGGGAGCCACGGCTGCGTCATCGCCCTGCTGGCTGCTGCCGCCAAGGGAAAGACCGCTGCTTTCCAGGAGACCACCGTAGGCTGCCCCGGCGGAAAAGCCGGCCTGGGGTTTGCCCCCTTGAAACCAGGATTCATGTCGGAGTTTCTTTCCACTGGCAACGACGCTCGCCCGGGGATGCGGTACAAGGAGACTCCTGCCCTGGCCGATGACTATATTCATAGTCTTCCCCACACACCCCGCCAGAGTGGCTGGTCTTTCAGCCCTTGGACCAGGTCGCGGAGACGGTGAATCCCCTGGCCGTGGTCTTTCTCGTCAACGCCGATCAGCTTTCTGGGTTGATCGCCCTGGCCAACTACGACCGGCCCACCCAAGATAACGTGAAAGTTCTCTTCGGCGCCGGATGTGTCCAGTCCATCCTCTACAGCCTGTGCCAGGAAGAGGCGGGAGGGGATACTTGCTACCTGGGCCTCACAGATCCCTCCGCCCGGCTGCACATCCCCCCAGAACTGCTCTCCTTTTCCCTCCCCTATCATCGTTTCCTCGAGTTGGAAGGCAAGGTGGAGGAGAGCTTCCTCACTACAGAAACCTGGAAAAGAATTTGCCACCGGATTTCACGCAAACTATAATTAGGATATCCCCGATAGAAAGAAGACGATGCTTTGCACTTCACACGATCCTCCAGCACCATATTTCGGTGGAGCGCCTACCTCCTGGGGCTGCTGATTCTCGCCCTGGGGATTTCCATGAACACAAAGGCAGGCCTTGGCGTCTCCCCTATTATCTCAGTCTCCTTCAGCGTTTCCTCCATCTGGTCCCACAATTTTGGTAACATCACCTTGGTACTGTATACCTGCTTCATCTTGGTGGAAGTGGTGCTGCACAGCATGCTACTCCGCCGAGGGAAGCTGCCCGGCGGCATGGGGCGGACCATTTTGCTGTTGGATGCCCTGCAATTTCCTCTGAGTCTGGTGTTCACCCGGTTTCTTAACTGGTTCAGCGTCTGGCTCCCCGACCTGCCTACGGACTGCCTGGGCACCTTTTGGGGAACCTTGCCTGGGCAAGTGGTCTTCTTGGCCTTTGCCATTGTGTTCACTGGCATCGGCGCGGCCCTCTCCCTCAACATGCGTCTGATCCCCAACCCAGGAGACGGCATTGTCCAGGCCATCTCTGATTTTTCCGGGAAAAGCGTGGGGCTGACCAAAAACTGCTTCGATATCACAAACGTAGCCATCACCACTTCCATTGGCCTGCTGTCCACTGGCCACCTGGTGGGGATTGGCCTGGGCACCATTCTCTCCATGATTGGCGTAGGGCGGGTCATTGCACTGTTTAACCACCTCTGTTTTCAGAAAACCCTCGCTTTGGCCGGCTTACAGCCCTCCTGAAAGGGGGTGCCCCGATGAAACATCCCTCTGATTGGACCGATACGCAGAGAAAGCGGTTCCTTATTTTGGGCGGATTACTCCTGGTCGCTGCGCTACTCCTGGTGGGGTGGTTGGTGGGGGAACCCATGCTCCGCCTGGCTTCTGACCCGGAAGCCTTCCGACAATGGATTGCAGAACGCCAAACCAGCGGCCTGCTTCTTTACGGTGGAATGGTGTGTTTCCAGGTGTTCTTCGCCATCATCCCTGGGGAACCCCTGGAAATTGCCGGCGGATATGCTTTTGGCGCGCTTTGGGGCACCATCGCCTGTTTGGCCGCCGCCACTATAGGAAGTTTATTGGTGTTCCTTTTGGTGCGGCGGTTCGGGCCGCGTCTGGTGGAGGTGTTTTTCCCCAAAGAAAAGCTGCATTCCATCCGTTTTTTGCAAAGCTCCCCCCGGCGCACCTTCCTCTTTTTGGTGGTCTTTATGATCCCCGGGACGCCCAAGGACCTATTGTGTTATTTTGCCGGGCTCACCGATATGAAGTTCCCCGTGTTCCTTCTCATTTGCTCCCTGGGCCGTCTGCCCTCGCTGGTCACTTCCACCATTGGGGGAGATGCTCTGGGAACCCAAAGTTACCTGTTTGCCGCCATCGTCTTTGCGGTTACCTTACTGATCAGTGGAGCCGGACTTCTTTGCTACCGTTGGATCTGCAAACGCCACAACAGAGAGCATCCCCCACACAAACCGCAAGATTGAGGTAGAAATCCTTTTTCCCTATGTGTAATATGGTCTGCAGAAAGGAGGTCTTTCCCATGGATTCCCCTGCCATTTCTCAGATCCACACCCTCTGCGTCCAGATGGAGCGGCATTTGAGTACGCCCTTCCCCTTCTCCCTCTGGGCAAAGCACTGTCACTACTCCCCCTACCACCTGCGCCATCTGTTCACCGAGACGATTGGCGTGCCGCCCCATCAGTACCTACGCCGTCGGCGTCTGACGGAGGCTGCACGGCAGCTGGTCTTCTCCTCACAGCCGCTCTTGGAGATCGCTTTCTCAGCAGGGTATGAAAGTCAACAGGCTTTCTCCGATGCCTTCCGGCGTCTCTACCATATGTCCCCGGCCCGTTTCCGGGCCAGGGGCTTCTTTTATCCCCTCCAGCTTTTCCCGGAAGAACCATTTCTTTGGACCTCCGGTCCAAAGGGCGACGGGGCTCTCCGTCCCGCCACCCCAAAAGACATTCCTACCTGGATGGCCTTGGCCCACTTGTCCATTGATGGATACCCCTGCTGGGTCGAAGGGGCGTACCGCGCCGCCCTCTCCGCCGCCATATCAGACCGGCGAGCCTGGGTTTGGGAGGGGCAAGAGATGTTGGGCATCGCAACCCTTGCCCCTCAGGGGGACCACTTGGCCTATTGGGCGGTTCATCCCCGCCTTCGCCATCGGGGTGGCTTGCAGCGCTTGCTTGCCCTGTTTCGACAAACCGTGCTTCCGCAGCGAGCCGTAGCACTCACCACCTTTCGGGCGGGGGATGCCGCTGACACTGGCCACAGAACCCAGCTTCTTCAGCTGGGGTTTGAACCCCGAGAACTGCAGACGGCCTTTGGTTACCCTGTCCAACGTATGGTTCTCCCCGCCAACCGGACCGTCGCACCATGAAACGGCCATCTCCATCTTGGCAGCGTCGGGCGTTCCTGGTCTTTCTAAGCCAATCCATTACGCTGTTTGGCTCCACCCTCTCCCAAATGGCCATTGTCTGGTACCTCACCTTGGATACCACCTCCGGCGCTTGGGTGGCGGCAGCCATGGTGTGCAACACCCTTCCCCAGTGCCTCCTCTCCTTCCCCGGCGGGGTATGGGCGGACCGTTACGCCAAAAAGCCTTTGATTCTAGGGGCCGATGGCGCCATCGCCGGGATCACCCTGGTTACCCTCCCGTTGGTCTCAGTTGGGCCTCCGCCCCGCGGCCTGCTGCTCCTGCTCTTGGTCCTGCGCTCGCTGGGCGCAGGGATCCAGACGCCTGCCGTCAACGCCCTGATCCCTCAGTTGGTGCCGCCCGCTGACCGAATGCAATACAACGGCTATTTTGCCAGCTTGCAGGGGGTGGCGCAGTTTCTCGCTCCCGCGGTTGCAGGCCTGTTGATGACGTGGTTTCCCCTAGGGGCTGCCCTCATGGCGGATATCCTCACCGCTCTTTTGGGGATGGGGCTGTTCGCCTGGGTCTCGCTCCCCGCCGAGAGGGACAGCAAACCACGGAACGCATCCACCACGATAAGAGAGACCCTTAGCCACCAGGGAATCCGCCCGGTACTGGCCGTCTATGGCTGTTTCATTGCCCTCACCGTTCCATCTGGATACTTGGCCCAACTGTTGGCAGCTCGAGTCTATGGGGAGCATTACGGCATCCTCACGGCCGTGGAGCTGGCGGGGTTTGCCGGCATGTGCCTGGGCGGCCTAGTCATGGGCCACTTTTCGGGGCGCATAGGCTCCTGGCGCATCCTGGCTGGGTTTCTGGCGCTCTTTGGAGGGCTGTCGGCTGTGATGGGTTGGGTGGAGCGCTTTCCCCTGTATCTCTGCTTGATGGCGGCTTTCGGTGTAGCGCTCACCGCTGTGCAAACCACCATCACCACACTGCTCCAAGAAATCGCCCCACCAGATGGTCTGGGAAAGGCCTTCGGCCTTCTCAGCGCCTGCTATGCTGGTGCCCTTCCCTTGGGCATGGCGGTCTTTGGTCCTATGGCCGATGTCATCCCGCTTCCTTGTCTCATGACCCTCGCCGGCATGCTTCTCCTTGGAATTGCCGGAAAAATATTGGGCAAACCCCCACAAAATATGGTATAATGAGATGTTACAAAATTTGTGGGCTTGTCCCCTGACACCGGAGGTCCTATGGATCATACATTAGAGAAAATTTTGGCGCGGGTGCAAAAGCCGGGCCGTTATGTGGGCGGGGAATACAACGCCGTCCAAAAAGACAAAAGCGCCGTGGATTGTCGGTTCGCCTTCTGCTTTCCAGACACCTATGAGATCGGCATGTCTAACTTGGGCATGCGCATCCTCTACGGGGTGATGAACGAGATGGACGGGGTCTGGTGTGAGCGTGTCTTTGCCCCTTGGGGCGATATGGAGGCCGAGATGCGCCGGGAAGGCCTTCCCCTCTATGCATTGGAAAGCGGTGACCCCGTCTCGCAGTTTGACATCATCGGCTTTTCCCTGGGCTATGAGATGGCCTACACCAATGTACTCAATATGTTGGACCTGGCTGGGGTTCCCCTGCGCAGCAAGGACCGCCCCGGCCTGACCCCGTTGGTGATCGCCGGCGGCACCAGCATGTATAACCCAGAGCCCCTGGCTCCCTTCGTGGATATCGTCTCCCTCGGCGAGGGGGAGGACGTCACCGTGGAGATGATCCAGCTCTACCGCAAGGCCAAGCAGGAGGGGTGGACCAAGGCGCAGTTCCTCCAGCAGGCCGCCCAGATTCCTGGGCTTTATGTGCCCTCCCTGTATGCGGTCTCCTACACTCCAGACGGTCGGGTGGCCGCCGTCACCCCCCAGGAGGGGGCTCCAGCTCAGGTGACCAAGCGGATTGTGACCGACATGGATCGCGCCTACTACCCGGTAAAAACCATCGTTCCCTCCACGGAAATCACCCAGGACCGGGTGATGTTGGAACTCTTCCGGGGCTGTATCCGCGGCTGCCGCTTCTGCCAGGCGGGGTTCGTCTACCGCCCTGTACGGGGGCGCAGCCAGGAACTGCTTACCCGGCAGGGCATCGAAGCTTGCCAGGACTCCGGCTACCAGGATATGACCCTTATGAGCCTCTCCTCCAGCGATTATCCGGATCTTCTCCCCCTCTGTGACGGACTCTTGGAGTGGTGTGAGCCGCACAAGGTAAACCTGGCCCTCCCCTCCCTCCGGGCGGACAACTTCTCCATGCAGCTCATGGAAAAGCTCCAGCGAGGGGGGCGGAAGAGTGGCTTGACCTTTGCCCCAGAGGCCGGTTCCCAGCGCCTGCGTGATGCCATCAACAAGAACGTCACGGAGGAAGATTTGCTCAACTCCTGCCGCACCGCCTTTGCCGGGGGATGGAGCAGCGTGAAGCTCTACTTCATGCTGGGCCTGCCCACAGAGACCGACGAGGATGTGCTGGGCATCGCCGACCTGGCCAACAAAGTGTACCACGTCTGGCGGAACAACACCCCCAACCGTTCCCGCGGCGTGCGGATCACGGTCTCCACCTCCTGCTTCGTGCCCAAATCCCACACTCCCTTCCAATGGGAGGGGCAGAATACCCAGGAGGAGTATTTGCGAAAGGTGACCCTGCTCCGGGAGAACCTGCGCAACAAATCCATCACCTACAACTGGCATGATCCGGAGACCAGTTTTCTGGAAGCCGTCCTCTCCCGGGGGGACCGTCGGATCGCCGATGTCATCGAGGAGGCCTGGCGCCACGGGGCCAAGTTTGACTCTTGGAGCGAGTATTTCTCCCTCCAGACCTGGATGGACGCATTTGCCGCCTGCGGGGTGGACCCCACCTTCTATGCCAACCGCCTGCGGGACCGGGAGGAAGTCTTCCCCTGGACCGTCATCTCCGACGGGGTTACGGAGAAGTTCCTCTGGCGGGAGCGGGAACAGGCTTACGCCGGAAAAATCACCCCTGACTGCCGGGAGAAATGTTCCGGCTGCGGCGCCAACCGTCTGTGCGAAGGAGGGATTTGCCATGCCTGATCAAAGAATCCTTTTCTCCAAATCTGGCACTGCCAAGTACATCTCCCACTTGGATCTCATGCACACCATGGAGCGGGCCTTTCTCCGGGCGGGAATCACCATCCGCCACACAGCAGGGTTCCACCCCCATCCCTATGTCTCCATTCCCCTCCCCCTTCCGCTGGGCTTTTCCAGCCAGTGTGAACTGATGGAGTTTGGCCTGGAAGATGGGTGCACCATGGAGGAACTCCCCCAGAAGATGAATCAGGTCCTCCCCGCCGGTATTGTGATCCACGATTGCTATGAAGGCGGGCTTCCTTTCCGTGCCCTCTCCTTCGTCCGGTATGACATTTCCCTGGAGTTTGACGGGAACCTGGCCCAGGCGGCAGGAGAGGCCTTTCAGGAACTTGTCAGCAGGGATCATTTTATCGTCCAAAAGCGGAGCAAAAAATCCGAACGTGGCTTTACCGAGGTGGATCTCATCCCTCTCATCGAAGGGGTGGAAACCGTCCAGGCCCAGGGGAATACCCTCTCCCTTACGCTGCTTCTGCAAGCCCAAAACCCTGGGTTGAGCCCCAGTGTCCTTCTCCAAGGGTTTCAGACGGCCTACCCTTCCTTTGTCCCCGTGTATTCTTCCTGCCACCGGCGAGAAATTTTGGACCAGGAGAAAAACGTGTATCGCTAAAATGCTTCTATGCATACCAAAAAGCCAGCTTCCCGGAGACGGGAACGCTGGCTTTTTTCTCAGTAACGATTACATTTCTAAGCGGATAACCCCTTCTTGCTCTTTCAGAAGGACCATGCTGGAAAGATCCCCCCGCATGGCTTGGTCGGACTCCAAGTCCATTCGCACAGCCAACACATCGGGGCGCCCGGAAGGGAATTCCTTGATTTCTCGCACCGTCCAGCCAATCTCATGGATAAAGTGGATGGCGTTGCCCAGGCCAACCTCTCGTTCCACTTCCAGGTACAAGGCAGTGCTGGTAGGCACTTTGAGAAATTTTGTGTCCACAACATTGACCAGAAGCAAAATGAAAATTAGGATGACATACATGATCAATGCGCACTCATAGAACCCCACACCAACGGCCAATCCCATGCAGGCGGTGGCCCACAGGGTTGCCGCCGTAGTTAACCCCTTGACCTGGTTGCGTCGGGTCACAATAATGGTTCCTGCCCCCAAAAAGCCGATGCCACTGATCACCTGCGCGCTGAGCCGGGCAGGGTCCCCCACCCCGTAGCTGGCATATATAAATTGACTGACCAGCATGGTGGATGCCGCTCCTACACACAGCAGCATATGGGTCCGCAAGCCAGCTGCCCGCTGGCGAACCCCTCGCTCAAATCCAATGGTTCCTCCAAAAACCATCGCCAATAAGAGGCGAACCCCAACGGACAGCACATTCAGATCCCGGAGGCTTCCCACCAAATCCAGCTGGACCATCTCCTCATCTCCTTTTCTGCGCAACCATGCGACGGATATTCTATGGATTTCCATCCTTGCAGTTTCCCTTATTGTGCCATGGTTTCCCTAGGTTGTCAAACCCCTTGGTTGACCCTCCTCTTTTCTCCAACGGAAAACCGGCAGCGCTCCCAGAGCGCTGCCGGTTTCCTATCTTGAAACAAGTGTTTTATGCTATGCGTTACGCTTCCTTGTGGTCCCAAGGCTTGCTCAGTTCCAGCAGACGCTGATACTTCTCATGCGCCTCCTTCTCCGCCTTGGCGAAGAGATCCTTGGCCCGGTCGGGGAAGGTGAGCTGCAGGGAGGAGTAACGAACCTCGCCCGTAATGAACTCCTGGTAGTCCATAATGGGGGCCGGGGAGTCCAGCTGGAAGGGATTCTTCCCCTTCTCCAGACGGCGGGGATCGTAACGGAACAGGTGCCAATAGCCGGCCTGCACCGCAGCGCTCATCTCCAGCATGGTGTTGTTCATGCCGATCTTGATCCCGTGGCTGATGCAGGGAGCATAGGCAATGACAATGGAGGTACCAGGATAGGACTCCGCCTCCAGCAGCGCCCGAAGGGTCTGGCTGTAGTCAGCGCCCATGGCCACCTGGGCCACATAGACGTTGCCATACTGCATAGCAATGGCCGCCAGGTCCTTCTTTGCCACAGACTTACCAGCGGCAGCAAACTGCGCCACAGCGCCGGTGTTGGTGGCCTTGGATGCCTGGCCACCGGTGTTGGAATAGACCTCGGTATCCAGCACCAAGATGTTCACGTTCTCGCCGGAAGCCAGCACATGGTCCACGCCGCCGTAACCGATGTCATAGGCCCATCCGTCGCCACCGAAGGCCCAGATGGACTTCTGACCAAACATGTCCCGCATATCATAGAGGGCCTGGAGCTGCTCCTGGTTCCCCTTACCCTCAGAGAGGGCCTTGGCCAGGGCCTCTGCCAGCGCCGTACCAGTGGTACGGGAGCCCTCCACCTCTCTGCGGTGGTTCAGCCACTTCTGGGCACAGAGGGTCACCGCTGCGGGGGTTGCCTCATCTTGCGCAATGGAGCGGGCCAGGTCTGCTGCCGCCTCTTGACGGGTGTGGACGGCCAGGTTCATACCATAGCCAAACTCTGCACCATCCTCAAACAGGGAGTTTTCCCACGCGGGCCCTCTCCCCTCTTTGTTTACCGTATAGGGGGTGGAAGGTGCGCTGCCGCCCCAGATCGAGGTGCATCCGGTGGCATTGGCAATGTACATCCGGTCCCCGAACAGCTGGGTTACCAGCTTAACGTAGGGGGTCTCACCGCAACCAGCGCAAGCGCCGGAGAATTCAAAGAGAGGCTGCTCGAACTGGCTGCCCTTCACCGTTTCCTTGGCGAAGGGGAGCTGTTTCTGGGAAACCTTTTCCTGGCCGTAGTTGTAAATGACCTGCTCGTCCATCTGAGAATCCAGAGGCTTCATGGTCAGTGCCTTGGTCTTTGCAGGGCATGCCTCCACGCAGGAGCCGCAGCCAGTGCAGTCCAGCACAGAAACCGTCATGGTATAGGCATAGATTTCACAGCCCTTACCACGCATGTCGTGCATTTTGATGTTCTTGGGGGCCGCCACCACTTCGTCCGCATCCATTACAATGGGCCGGATGCAGGAGTGGGGGCAGATATAGGAGCAGATGTTGCACTGGATGCAGCAATCAGGATCCCACTCGGGAACAGAAACCGCAATGCCCCGTTTCTCAAACGCAGCAGTGCCCTGAGGCAGCGTACCGTCGGCACCGGCCATCAGCTTAGAGACAGGAATCACGTCACCCCGCATAGCATTGGCAGGGATCATCACGTCTTTCACATACTGGGCCAGTTCCTTCCGATCAGTATGGATCTCAGGCTCCACCACTTCGTCCTTCGCATCGGCCCAACCCAGGGGGATCATCACTTCCTGCACACCTTCAATGCCAGCGTCTACCGCATTGTAGTTGCGCATGATCACGTCCATACCCTTGTGGCCGTAACTCTTGACGATAGCGTCCTTCATGTGCTGTACGGCTTCCTCCACGGGAATCACCTTGGCCAGCTTGAAGAAGGCAGCCTGCAGGATGGTGTTGGAGCGGTTGCCCATGCCCAGTTCAATGGCCTTGTGGGTAGCGTCACAGGTATACATATGGATATTGTTCTGTGCCAGGTACCGCTTGGCAGCAGCGGGAAGATGCTCCTCCAACTCCTGCATATTCCAGGAACAGTTGAGCAGGAAGGTGCCGCCCGGCTTAATATCCTGAACAATGTCAAACTTTTCCATATAGGAAGCGGAATGACATGCCACAAAGTCCGCTTTGGTCACATAGTAAGAGGCCTTGATTTGGTTTTTGCCAAACCGCAGATGGCTGATGGTCACACCGCCGGACTTCTTCGAGTCATACTGGAAGTATGCCTGCACCTGCATATCGGTGTTATCCCCGATGATCTTGATGGAGTTCTTGTTGGCGCCCACGGTGCCGTCGCCGCCAAGGCCCCAGAACTTACAGGCAATGGTCCCTTCGTCCGCCACATCGGGCTCCTCCACAATGGGAAGGGAACGGTGGGTCACATCGTCCTCAATGTTGATGGTAAAGCTACGCACGGGAGCCTCGTTCTGCCCATTGCGGAAGGCCGCAAGGATGCCGCCGGGGGTGGTGTCCTTGGAGCCCAGACCATACCGGCCGCCCACCACTTTCACCCCAGCCAGAGCGCTGCCGGCCAAAGATGCCACAACATCCAAATACAGGGGTTCTCCAATGGCGGAGGGATCCTTACAGCGATCCATCACAACGACATTCTTCACCGTTGCCGGAAGGGCTGCCACAAAGCGGTCGCTGGCGAAGGGACGATAGAGGTGGACCTTGACCAGGCCAACCTTCTCTCCCTTGGCGTTCATGTAGTCCACCACTTCTTCCGCTGCATCACAAACGGAACCCATGGCAACCATAACCGTCTCTGCATCCGGTGCGCCGTAGTAGTTGAAGAGTTTATAGTTGGTCCCGATTTTCTCGTTGACCTTATCCATGTACTTCTCTACCACATCGGGCAGCGCATCATAGTACTGGTTCCGAGACTCGTTGACCTGGAAGAAAATGTCCGGATTCTGGGCCGAACCACGCAGCACCGGGTGATCCGGGTTCAGAGCCCGGGCCCGGAAGGCATTCAGCGCGTCCATATCCACCATGGACTTGAGTTCATCATAGTCCCAAACTTCCACCTTGCGAATCTCGTGGGACGTGCGGAACCCGTCAAAGAAGTGCAGGAAAGGAACCCGGCCCGCAATGGCAGTCAGATGGGCCACCGCACCCAGATCCATCACCTCTTGGGGATTGGCGCTGCACAGCATGGCATACCCCGTAGAACGGCAAGACATCACATCGCTGTGGTCGCCAAAAATGGACAAGGCATGGGTTGCCAAGGCCCGAGCAGACACATGCATCACCCCGGGCAGCAGGCTGCCCGCAATCTTATACATGTTCGGGATCATCAGCAAAAGGCCCTGAGAAGCGGTAAACGTGGTGGTCAAAGCACCAGCGGTTAGAGAACCGTGCACAGCGCCGGCAGCGCCGCCCTCCGACTGCATGACCGACACTTTGACCGGCTGGCCAAACATATTTTTCCGTCCTTCCGCAGACCACTTGTCCGACAATTCTGCCATCACAGAGGATGGGGTAATGGGATAAATTGCCGCGACTTCTGTAAAAGCATACGCCACATGGGCCGCTGCAGTGTTGCCGTCCATTGTCTTGCGCTTTCTTGCCACGTTGACTCCTCCTTCTCCCAGAGCAAATGGGGGGACCATTTTGCTGGATAGTTTTCCTTATATTCAGAGGCGAGCCATGATCCATGGCCCGCACTCTTCCTCTGATGTTATCATATTACCATTTACAAGCTCCCTTTGTAAATGAAAGTTATACCCAAAGTTCCTGCAGGAAAACTTGCGGAATCCTTCTATCTTGCCAGGAAAGCAAAACAAAAACGATAGCGCTCTGTCTTCTTTGTGCAAATACACTACATGCAAAGTGTCAATCTCTTACTACATTTATTGTCACGTCCCACTCCCTGCGAACACAGCACTCGTCCCTGCTCGTTAAGATCTTCTATCCTAGAAACAAAATCGAATTCATTTGCAGTAAAGAATGCACTGGGACACCCGATCCCACCCCACATAGCAGTGCGTTCATATCCATCAAATTGCCCGAACTCATCATCAGACAGCGGTGCCCGTTCCACCACAAACAGAAGAATCTCTTTGAAAACCTTGACTTTTTATAAATCGTCTAGTATGATACCTTCACTTCTGACAACCAAATTGAAAAAGGTATTTTTCCAGTCAATGCAGTACCGTGCCTGCTGCGTGCGATGACGTCTCCTTGGGCACTCCATTATTTACAATAGCTTCCACACGATATTCCCCAGAAAGAGAGAGAATTGCTATGAAATTTCTTATAACCAACGGCCGTGGCATCTTGCTATGTCTGATCATCGCCATTCCTGCCTGGATTTTGGGGACACTTTTTCCCATCATCGGAGGCCCTGTCATTGCTATCCTCTTGGGGATGCTCCTGGCCATCCCCCTGAAGGAGAAAGGATCTATGGCACCTGGCATCCAGTTCACCTCCAAAAAAATCCTTCAATGGGCGGTAATTCTACTGGGGTTCGGGTTGGACCTAACCGTAGTTCTGAAAACCGGCCAGCAGTCCCTGCCGATTATCCTCTGCACCATCACCGTCTCCCTTTTGATTGCCTTTCTCCTCTATAAGGTACTGCCCATTCCCGCGAAGAGCGCCACCCTCATTGGTGTAGGCTCCTCCATCTGTGGCGGTTCCGCCATTGCCGCCACGGCGCCTGTTATCAACGCCGACGACGAGGAAGTCGCCCAGTCTATCTCTGTGATTTTCTTCTTTAACGTCCTGGCTGCTATTATCTTCCCTATCTTAGGCAACTTCCTAGGCTTTAGCACAACGTCTGGCGAGGGGTTCGGCATTTTTGCAGGTACCGCCGTGAACGACACCTCTTCAGTCACGGCCGCCGCCTCCACGTGGGACAGTATGTGGGGGTTGGGCAGCGCCACCTTGGACAAAGCCGTTACCGTAAAACTCACCCGTACTCTGGCCATCATCCCCATTGTCTTGGTTCTTGCCTTCCTGCAAGCAAAGCGCGGGCAGAAAGAGAGCGGGCAAAAGGTAAAACTCCGCACCATCTTCCCCTTTTTCATCCTCTACTTCATCCTTGCCAGCCTTATCACCACCATCGCCGTGTCCCTTGGGGTGGAAGCCAGTGTCTTCTCCCCCATCAAGACCCTCAGCAAGTTTTTCATTGTCCTGGCCATGGCTGCCATCGGTCTCAACACCGATATTGTCAAGCTGGTGAAGACCGGCGGTGCCCCCCTCGCCTTGGGCGCCTGCTGCTGGATTGGGATCACCGTAACCAGCCTGCTGATGCAGCATGTTCTGGGCCTCTGGTAAACTCCAAAAAATCCATACCATACAAAAGGTCCCCCATCGAAAACGATGGGGGACCTTTTTACACCTCGAAAAAACGCAGGCCGTCTATTATTCCTCGGCAAAATTACCGGTATAGAGCTGGTAATACTTCCCTTTCTTTTCAATCAACTCATCATGGGTACCCCGCTCAATGATACGGCCCTGATCCATAACCATGATGCAGTCCGCATTGCGAACCGTGGACAGGCGGTGGGCAATGACGAAGGTGGTACGCCCAGTCATCAGCGCGTCCATGCCCTCCTGCACCAGTTTTTCTGTTCTGGTGTCGATGGAGGAAGTGGCCTCATCCAAAATCAGCACAGGGGGATCTGCCACAGCCGCCCGGGCGATGGCCAGCAACTGCCGTTGGCCGTTGCTCAAATTGGCGCCATCCCCGGTCAGCATGGTCTGATACCCATCCGGCAGACGCTGGATAAAGCCATCGGCATTGGCCAGTTTGGCGGCCGCGATACACTCCCGATCCGGTGCATCCAGGTTGCCGTACCGGATGTTGTCCATCACCGTGCCGGTAAACAAGTGGGTATCCTGCAGGACGATCCCCATGGACCGCCGGAGGTCGGGTTTCTTGATCTTGTTGATGTTGATGCCGTCATAGCGAATTTTGCCGTCGGCAATGTCGTAGAAGCGGTTGATCAGGTTGGTAATGGTGGTCTTACCCGCACCGGTGGCGCCAACGAAGGCGATCTTCTGTCCAGGTTTGGCCCACAGACTGATGTCATGGAGAACCAGCTTATTGAGCTCGTACCCAAAGTCCACCTCATCCAGGACGACACCGCCCTCCAGGCGAACGTATTGTACCTTGCCATCCTCCATCGGGATCTTCCAGGCCCACACGTTGGTGCGGTGATCCACTGGGTGCAGATGACCGTCGGCGTCCTCCTTGGCGTTGACCAGTTCCACAAAGCCCTCGTCAACTTCGGGCTCCTGATCCATCAGGTCAAAGACACGCTTGGCACCAGCCGCCGCCGTCACTACGAAATTGATCTGCTGACTCACTTGGATCACAGGGTTGGTAAAGCTCTTATTCAGACCCAAGAAGGTGATCACCGTACCAATGGTCACGCCAGCCATTCCGTTGATCCCCAGCACTGCACCGACAATGGCCATCACCACATAGCTCAACCATCCAATGTTCGCATTGATGGGCATCAAAAGGTTGGCATACCGGTTGGCTTTGTCGGCACTGTCCCGCAGGGCATCGTTGACCTCGCGAAAATCCCGCTTGGCAGCCTCTTCGTGGCAGAATACCTTGACCACTTTTTGGCCATCCAACATTTCCTCGATAAAGCCGTCCACTGCGCCCAGATCTCTCTGTTGGTGAACGTAGTATTTCCCGGAGCGGCCAGCCAGTTTGCTGGTAACCAGCAACATAATAATAGCGGTAACCACTGGGATAATGGTCAGCACAGGGTTGAGCACCAACATGGTAATCAAGGTGGCAATCATGGTGATCACCGTGTTGATAATCTGCGGAATGCTCTGGCTGATCATCTGACGAAGGGTATCCACGTCGTTGGTGTACACCGACATAATGTCGCCATGGGCGTGGGTATCAAAATACTTAATGGGAAGCGACTCCATCTTGTGGAAGAGGTCGTCCCGAAGGTGGCGCATCGTCCCTTGGCTGATGTTAACCATGATGCGGTTATAGGCAAAGATAGCCACCACGCCTACGGCCAGAATGCCAACCAAGCGGACAATCGCATGAAACAGTCCACTAAAATCCTGGGAACCACTGTTGATCATGGGGACAATATAGTCATCCACCAAAGTCTGGGGAAAGGCCGAGCCAATGACCGTAGACACTGCACTGACCACAATGCAGACCAACACCAGCGCAAACAGCCCCTTGTAGTAGTGAAGCATGTAGCGGACGACCCGTCCCAACACGCCGGTTGCTGCTGTCTTGGATAATTTTTCTTTCATTGTTCATCCGCCTCCTTTCACGCCGGCTGGTCGAAGTCGCCGCCGCCCTTGATCTGAGACTCGTAGATGTCCTGATAGATGGCGTTGGTCTGCAGCAGGTTCTCGTGGGTGTCAAACCCATTGATGCGGCCGTCATCCAGCACCAGAATCCGATCGGCGCTCTCTACGCTGGAGATTCGCTGGGCAATGATGATCTTCGTGGTACCGGGGATTTTCTCTGCAAAGGCCTTTCGAATCTTCGCGTCTGTTGCCGTGTCCACCGCAGAGGTAGAGTCGTCCAAAATCAAAATCTTCGGTTTCTTCAACAGGGCCCGTGCAATGCACAAACGCTGCTTTTGACCGCCAGAAACATTGTTGCCGCCACGCTCAATGCGGGTCTGGTACCCATCGGGCATCCGGTCAATGAACTCATCGGCACAGGCTGCCTGGCAGGCCTCGATGCACTCTGCCTCCGTGGCATTGGGATTGCCCCAGCGAAGGTTATCCAAAATGGTCCCCGAGAAAAGGGTGTTCTTTTGAAGCACCACAGACACCTGTTCCCGAAGGGCCTCCATATCGTACGAGCGGACATCCACGCCGCCCACACAGACAGAGCCTTGGTCCACATCGTATAGGCGGCAAATCAGGTTGGCCAAGCTACTCTTCCCGGAGCCGGTACCGCCGATGATGCCGATGGTCTCGCCGGAATGGATGTGCAAGTCAATGTCCATCAACGCGCTCTTATCGCTGCCGTGCTTGTAGGAGAAGGTGACATGGTTGAAGTCGATGCTGCCGTCCTTCACCTCTTCCACAGGGTTTTCAGGGTTGTGAAGATCCGGGGTTTCCTGCAGAACCTCACTGATCCGTCGGATGCTGGCCAGGGAAATGCTGATCATCACCACTACCATGGAGACCATCATCAGGCTCATCAGCATGGACATGATATAGCTGAAGAGGCTCGTCAGGTCACCGGTGGAAAGGGTGCCACCCACGATGAAGTGGGCGCCCAGCCAGGAAACCGAGATGATGCAGAAATACACAGCAACCATCATCGCAGGTGCATTCACCGTAAGGATGCTCTCTGCCTTCACAAACATCTTGTACAATGTGGCAGAGGCCTTGGAGAACTTGGTGTTCTCATAATCCTCCCGGACAAACGCCTTTACCACGCGGATGGCGGAGATGTTTTCCTGGACGCTGGCGTTCAAATCATCGTACCGACGGAACACCTGATTAAAGATTTTCAGCGTCACTGTCATAATAATCGCCAGTACAATCGCCAGGAAGGCTACTGCAATCAAAAACATTCCGCTCAGATGCGGGTTGATGATCAGACACATAATGAAGCTGAAAACCAGCGTGAGCGGAGCACGGGTTGCCACCCGAATCACCATCATAAATGCATTCTGTACATTTGTGATATCTGTAGTCATCCGTGTAACCAAGCTGGGTACACTAAACTTATCAATGTTAGAGAAGGAAAATGTCTGGATATTGGCATAAATCGCTTCCCGTAAATTGGCTGCCAGGCCTGTCGACGCACTGGCAGCAAATTTTCCGGCCAAGGCGCCAAAGGCCAAACTCAGGAACGCCATCACCACCATTAGGATACCATAACGATAAACGATAGGCATGTTACTTGCTTCCAGCCCCTGGTCAATCAACATAGCCGTGATGAAGGGAAGCAAAATCTCCATCACAACCTCTAAGGTCGTCAGGCCTATGCAGAGGAAAGTGTCCCGTTTATACTGTTTGAGTTGCTGTAAAATTTGTCGCACGAGAATAAACCCTCCCTGTTACTTCATTTCATTGGCGGACAGGTTGCGCCGCACTTTCTTTTGTAAACGGTCCAATTCTGCCAATTCGGATGGGGAAAGGCCCGCATAAATCCGGTCGCAGATCAGGTGTGTAGAATCTTCGAGAAACGTCTTCAACGCACATCCCTGCTCTGTAGCAAACAGACGTTTTCGCCGGTCATCTTCGGGACACCGCTCTACGCGAACATATCCCTTTTGCCGTAAGCTTTTCAAACTGCTGGAAAGCGCTGCCTTAGAATACCCAAACTCCCGGTGCATGGCAGTCAGAGACGTGCCTTCCTCCGAGTGCTGAAGAATATAGTGCAGCATATACGCCTGCGCTGCGGTAAGCCCCTTTCGCCCCATGACCCTATCGGCCAGCGTCTCTTGCTGAATACCGATCAGACGGTTATCCCGGATCATCTTGCTCCGGTTCATATTTTCCATACCTTGTTTCACCTCTTATCCTTCCATTGATTAGGGCGAGAATTGTTCCATACCTTACTTTTTATAGCACAGTTTTCCTTGTATGTTAAATTCAAATGTGTTATTATCTATAAGGCTTTTTTATAGTTTTGTCCTATTGCTCAAAATTGAATTTTAGAAACTGGGGGTCTTTGTTTGAATACTACACAACTGGAATGCTTTATGACCGTCGCCAACTTCCTCAACTTCTCCCGCGCCGCAGAAGTGCTGCGGATCACCCAACCCGCTGTCAGCCATCAGATCAATGCGCTAGAGAATGAACTAGGGGTCAAACTCTTTCACCGAACCAGCAAAAGTGTCCGCTTAACCCAAGCTGGCTATCTCTTTACCCAATATGCCGATGAGATTCTTCGAATTTCCGGCCTCTCCAAAGAGCGATTGAAAGCGGCCCAAGAAGTACACTCCGTTCGCCTCGGGGTGGGATGCCGAAATTTTGTAGACCTCCGTTTGATGATTCCCACCCTTTCACAGCTTGCCACAGAGGAGCCGCTCCTCCTTCCGCTGCTTCGAATGACACCCTTCGATTCCCTAGAAAACCTTCTGGAGGAAGGCGATATCCAAGTACTGATCTCCCATAAGAAAACTTCTCTCAAAAAAGCCGTCTACCGAGAATTGTGCCTTCGGCCCGTCGTCTGCCTTTGCAGCGCACAACATCCACTGGCCCAGTTGGAACAGGTCTCTGTGCATCAACTTCGTGATGCTGGAAGAATGGCCATCTGCCGGCCACCCATTTTCTCTACGGAGCTGTTAGATGTTCAAAGCCAAGTGGTCTCGGGGCGCAATTCCGAGCAAATTCTCTTTTGCGACAACTTAGAAATCCTGTATACCTTAGTAGAAGCTGGTCTTGCCTTTGCGATCATCTCTGGGCCCCCGTTCCGCTCTCTTTTCCCCCATCTTCGGTACATTCCTATGCCAGAGATCTCTCCCATCTCCTTTGGTGCTTTCTACCTGCCGGGAGAACTCACCCCCGTGCTTCGGAGATTTCTCACTTTGCTGGAGGAAAATCTACAAACCGATCCCCATGCGTTATGACCATTGTACACCAAACGTGCCCACCCTATCCCAGGTGGGCACGTTTGACGCATCCATTTCCAAGTTAGACTGACGCTGCACCGTCCCCTTCGTCTTCTACCGTCAGCTGAAAGACGTTAATGACGTCCACGTCCGGGCAGCAAAACAAAAAGGTTCCATCCGGTTGACTAGGCAGTTTGCCACCGTATCGCAGAATATCGACATAGGGAAAGGCAACGTGCATCGCCATCGGGCAAAGTTTTCCCCGCTCTGTGTCAAAGTCATAGGAATCCCCCACCTGATGCCCCCTGTGGCACCCCATTGTCCCTTTTTGGCCTACCAGCGTGATACGAATGTTTGGTTTCTTCATGGGTAGCACCTCCTACCAATTCTGACTGCGGGAACCTCACTGAAAAGTCCCCCGCTTCTATCCTCTATCTTACGCCAACAGCAAATTTATCCCTGTTGCATTTGCAACAGGGACAAATTCTATCACAGAGTTGGCTCCAATCGTCAAATACTGTCCAACAAGAATTGACCAATGTGTTCCATGGCCAACGCCGCTTTCCGAATCGGGAACATTTGGAACACATGCCACATATCTTCCCACACCTCTAGCTGGCAGTGCACCCCTGCTGCCTGCATGCGTTCCCGCAAGCGGAGGGAATCTGAATAGAGGATCTCATTGCTCCCCACCTGCACCAAAGTCGGTGGAAATCCCCGGAAGTCCCCAAAGAGCGGGGAAAGCAACGGAGAGGTCAACTCGTTTCCTCCGGCATACACCTCTCGCACCGCGTGGATGTAATCCAGGGTAATCGTAGGATCCATCGCAGCCCGTTGGGTATAGGAGCGCCCGCTGGCGGTCATATCCGTCCAGGGGGACATCAATACAAGACGGCCAGGCAGTTGACGCCCCGCCTGTTTGAGCTGGTGGCAGAGAACCAACGCCAAGTTCCCCCCTGCCGAATCCCCCGCTACCACCACATCCCGGGCGCCATACCCCAAATACATCAAATAGTCCCACGCCCGTCTGGCATCGTCCACTGCCGCTGGGAAGGGGTGTTCCGGCGCCAAACGATACTCAAAGCACAGGGTCTCCCAACCAGTGGCATTGGTGAGTTTTGATGCCAGTGGGCGGGAGTAGCCCAGGTTTCCACTGGTATATCCCCCGCCGTGACAGTAGAGGATCACACGCCGCTTGTCGTGGGGCCAATCCGGCTTTACCCAAGCGCAGGCCATCTCTTTTAGGTGGAAGGTCTCCCACTTTTTCATGACAATCATGGGGGCCACCAGGCGTCCCAGCACCTCTTGGGCGGCACGCTGCTTGGCCAAATCCTCTGGATTCATAGAGTCCGGTGTACCTACAGAATGAATCGCCTTCAAGGCCCGCATCATAGGTGCCAACTGACGGTCCTCGGCGCTTTCCCTTCCCGTTGTTTTTCCTCGAGGCTTCAACCGCAAGGACAGTTTCTTTGGGTCCATACTGCAGCTCTCCTTTTCCCGTCAATAAAAGATGGCTTAGTATACCACGGCAGCCGGAAAAAGAAAAGGCCTTCCCCTTCTTTCCCTTGTAGTTTCTCCCTCGCTATGATACAATGAATTGGAGCAAACATGTCATGTTGCGTACAAAGGGGGCCTCACCCGTGTCCAAAAAGCAGGCCAAAAACACGTGGTATCCTTTGGACAACGCGGGGGTACTGTATTCTGCCATCCAGAAGGACCGTTACTCCGCCATCTATCGGTTTTCCGCTGTCATGACAGAACCTGTCAACCCTACCCTGCTCCAGCGTGCTGTCGGAAAGACCATGCCACGGTTTCCTGGTTTTGCCGTTCGGATGCGCCGAGGTGCTTTCTGGTGTTACTTTGAGCCCAACCCCAACCCAGGCCCCTTCGTGAAACAGGATATGGTAAACCCCTGCCAGCCCGTACGGTTTCGGGAGGACAATGAATGGCTGATTCGCATTTTCTACTACGAACACCGCATCTCTTTGGAAGTCTTCCACGCCATTTCAGACGGGGCTGGAACGCTGGTCTTTTTCCGCACCCTGTTGGCGGTCTATCTCCGGGAACTGGGCTATGCCATTCCAAATGGTCCCGGCATTTTAGACATCACCCAGCCCCCTCGTAAGGAGGAGTTGGAGGACGCCTATGCCAAATATGCCGGCCAGCGTATCCTGCGGGATAAACTGGAGAAAACCGCCTTTCCCAACACCAGTCAACCAGAACCCTTTTACACTTTAAATGTCACCATGGGCCTGGTTCCTGTGGATCAGCTGCGTAAAGTGTCTCAACAGTACAGCGCCTCTGTGACAGAGTATCTCACCGCGGTCCTGCTGCAATCTTTGCTGGAAAACCAAGCCGCGCGACACTACCGCCACCCTCGGCCTGTGGCCCTGGCCATCCCCATCAATCTCCGGCCATGGTTCCCTTCGGAAACCTTGCGTAACTTTATCCTCACCGTCCGCCCCTGCATTGACCCCACATTGGGGGAGTACACGCTAGAAGAAATTGTCCGACAAGTGCACAGCTACATGCGCCTTCACGCAAACCGGCAGGAGATGCAGGCCAAACTCACTGGCAATGTGCAATTTACCAAAAACCGCTTTTTGCAGATGGTGCCCTTGTTTCTGAAAAATCCAATCATGGCATTTTCCTACCAATTGGTTGGCGTTCGTCCCTATTCTGGGACCTACACCAATCCTGGAATCTTTCACGTTCCCCCAGAAATGGAACCCCACATCCATCACATGGAAGTGATGTTGGGACAAGCCACACGCCCCTCCCCCCATTGCGCCTCCATCAGCTACGGCAATACCATGGCCATCACCTTCGCTGGAACCGGGGTCTCCAGCGAAACGGAGCGGCGTTTTTTCTCCCATCTGGTGCAGGCAGGGATCCATGTCAAGGTGGAGTCCAACCGTACCCACTGATTTTGTTGAGAGGTGTTTCCTATGTCCTACTGCGTCAACTGCGGCGTGGAACTGGATGAGACTGCATCCTTTTGCCCTCTCTGCCACACGCCAGTCTATAATCCCAACCAGCCTGTCAACGAGGCAGCACCAAAACCCTTTCCCACCGAGCGCAAGGAGGTTCCCCCCTCCTCGAAGCTGCCCATCGCCATCCTGATCTCCACCGTTCTGGCCTCTGTGGCCGTGTGCTGTGGGATCTTGAATCTCTTTCTCAAAACCCAGCACACCTGGTCTCTCTATGTGATCGGCGCAGCGATTATGCTGTGGATCTGGACCGTGCCCCCTTTGCTCCACCACAAAAAGGATACCTTTCGTCTACAGCTACTGGCAGATGTCCTTGCCATCGCCGTCTATGTCTCCCTCATCGCAGTGGATCTGGATGGATGGGATTGGTACTTGCACCTGGCGCTGCCCATCATTCTCCTGCTGGGTGCCTTGTTCCTGTTTTGGGGATTGACTATGGGGCAGCGAAAACGGAGCACCCTATCCTCCATCGCATTGGTAATCGGCTCCTCGGGGGTGTTTACGTTGGGGGTAGAGGGGCTGATTGATGGTTATCTCCATGGCAGTTGGTCCCCCAGCTGGTCCCTCATTGTCTTGGCTATCTGCGTAATTCTACTCATCCCTCTGATCGTCATCCGTCGGGTCCCCTCGCTCCGGGAGGAGGTTCGTCGACGGTTCCACATGTAAACCACGACTTTCCCTGCAAGGGCTGCTCTTTCTTTCAAAGAGCAGCCTCTTTTCTTCGCTTGTGTTAACATGTTCCACAAAAAGCGAACGTTCCCTTCCCTCTAAATTGGTACCTTATTCCTTGACATCCCTTTCCCCTAGTGGTATGATATCGAACGTTCCTAAATCATACAGTATGATTTCAGACTATTTCCGAAGGTGATGCCAATGCCCTCTCTCCCCAAACAGGATCCTCGCTTAGACGCCTTTCGAGACGCCGCCATGGAATTTGACGCAGTCTATGGCCCCCTCGCCAAGTCCTGTGGTCTCTCTGACCCGGAGTACTGGTCCCTGGTCCTCATCAAGGAGGGAATCGTCACACAAAAGGAGATCAGTGATCAGCTCTGCCTGAACCGGCAGACCTTGAACTCCGCCTTCAAGCTCCTCATCAAAAAAGGCCTGATCCGGCTGGAACCGTTCCAGGACAACCAGCGAAGCAAACGAGCCATTTTAACCGAAACCGGTCAGCACTTTGTGGATGAGACTGTTTCCAAAATGGAGCGGCTAGAAGCACGAGCCTGGGAAACCTTAACCCCAGAGGAGCAAGAATCCATTACGCAGCTTACGCTGCGCTTCAGCGCCGCGTTGAAGCAGGCCTTGGAAGAAGAAAAAACAAACACCCACTCATCGGAGGACCTGTCATCGCAATGACAGTGTTGGAGAAGATGTCGAGTGCGCTCGGGAAGTCCTAGACGGCCCGGGCGCCTTTTTTATTCCATTTTCGGAAAGGAGAATCCCATTCCATGAAACTGCTCTTACGATTCCTCAAACCCCATTGGAAGCTCTGCGTGCTCACCGTTGTGCTGCTGTTTGTGGACGTGGCCGGCTCCCTGTTCATTCCTACGCTGGTGGCGGAAATGCTCAACGCAGGCACCTCGGGCGCAGCGTTCCAATCCATCGTAACCACGGGCATTCAGATGGCGGTGATTTCCGCGGTGGCAGGCCTCGGTGCCATTGCCGGGGGATATGCCTGCGCCACCTTGACTGCACAGGTGGCCAAAGATATGCGGCAAGCCATCTACACCAAATCCCTTAAGCTGTCTGTCTATGACTTCCGGCAGTTCGGCACCGCCTCTATCACCACCCGGACCATCTCGGACGTCACAACGATCCAAATGGCTCTGCTCAGTTCCATTCAGATGATCCTGCCGGTGCCGGTGATCTGCGTGCTGTCCCTGGTGCTCACCTTCAATCTGAATCGAGCCATCGGCTTTGTCTTGCTGGCAGTGGTGCTGGTGGTGCTGATTCTCGCCTTCTTCATGATCCGCAGCGCCTCCCCTCTGTTCCGCCGGCTTCAGAAACTGTTGGACCGGATGAGCACCGTTTTCCTGGAAAACCTCACCGGCGTGCGAGTGGTTCGTGCGTTTAACAATGAAAAGCGGGAGAAAACCCGTATGGACACCGCCTTCACCAACTACGCACAGACCTCTATCCGGGCCAATCGGCGCTTTGCCAACTTGGACGGCCTGTCCTTCTTCTTTATCAACTTCTTCGTGGTCCTGATCTACTGGATGAGCGGCGGGCAGATCCACGCCGGCCTGTTCCAGATCGGTGACATCACCGCCGTCATCGAGTACGCCTTTCTGGTTCTGTTCTATCTGATGATGGCGCAGATGGTCATCCTGACCCTGCCCCGTGCTTTGGAGTGCTGTGAGCGTATCCGCCTGGTGCTGGACCACTCCCCAGAGATCACCGACTTGGTGTTGGACGACCCGGAAGAAAAAGGCGACGAGAAAGACGTCCTCACGTTCCAGGATGTCTCCTTCCGCTTTGCTGACGCAGAGGAGTACACCCTGCGGAACCTGAACTTCACCTGCCGACGAGGAGAAACCACCGCCATCATCGGCGGCACAGGCAGCGGCAAGTCCACCGTAGCCGCCCTAATCCTTCGATTCCATGACGCTACAGAGGGCGCCCTGCTGCTCAACGGCACGGACATCCGGCAAATGACCCAGCAGTTCCTCCGAGACCACCTGTCCTATGTCCAACAGAAGGCTTGGCTCTTCTCCGGTACCATCGCCGACAACCTGCGGTACAGCCGGAAAAATGCCACCGAGGAGGAACTCATGCACGCCGCCGATGTGGCCCAGGCCGGGGACTTCATCCGGTCCCTCCCTGATGGGCTCAATTCCTACGTGGCCCAAGGCGGCACCAACTTTTCCGGCGGGCAAAAGCAGCGTCTGTCCATTGCCCGGGCGCTGGTGAAGAAACCGGAACTCTATATCTTCGACGACAGTTTCTCTGCCCTGGACTTTAAGACCGACGCCGCCTTACGAAAGGCACTGGCCGCAGAAACCCAGGACGCCGCCGTCCTCATCATTGCCCAGCGTGTCAGCTCCATCCGCCATGCCCACCAGATCGTCGTCCTGGACGAGGGGGCCGTGGCAGGCATTGGCACCCACGAAGAACTGATGGAAACCTGCACCGTTTACCAAGAAATCTACGAATCCCAGACAAAGGAGGCGCAGGAAGCATGAGCGACAAGAAAACCTTGCATACCCCACAGCGAGAAGTTCCTCAGAACACCAAAAGCACTGTGGTCCGTCTGTTCAGCCAACTGCGGAGCCAGCGTGCCCGTCTCGCTGTGGTGGGTATCTCCATTGTAATCTACGTGATTCTGAGTATTTGGAATCCCCTGTACAGCGCAGTGGTCATCGACCACCTGTGGCAGAGCATCCAGACAGCCTGGAACACCGGCACTGCCTTCGTCATTACCTGGGACAACTTGGGGAAGGAACTCTTCCGCCTTACCATACAGTACCTGTTTACCTGGGTGTTCTACTACCTGCAATCCTATCTGATGGCCAGCGTAGCCGAGACCTTGGTGCTCTCCCTGCGAACCCAGGTCTCCCGCAAGCTTCACCGCCTGCCGCTGCGCTTCTTTGACCAGAACAAGGCCGGTGAGATTCTCAGCCGGGTCACCAGCGACTTGGATAAGATTTCCGAAGTCCTCCAGACCGGTCTGCTGAAGATGATCGTCGCCATTGGCACCGTCATCGGGTCTCTGATCGTCATGTTCTATTACAGCGTACCCCTCACCCTGATTTTCCTGGTGTTCATGGCCATCTGCGTGGTAATCACCAAGGTGGTAGCCTCTAAGAACTTGCTTTGCGCTGCCCAGCGGCAAGAGACCATCGGCTCCCTGACGGGCGTGGTGGAAGAGTACTATAAGGGCCGCGACGTCATCAAGGCTTACAACCACGAGGATGAGAGTATTCAACAAGTGGTAAAAGTTGCGGAAGAAAACCGCGCTGCCAACCAGAAGGCAGACTTCCTCACCATCTGCATTAACCCCCTCATCCGTCTGCTGACCCGGCTGTCCCAGGCTGTGATCGCCGTCATTGCCGGGTACGCGATGCTCAACGGCACCATGACCATTGGTGTGGTACAGGCCTTCTTCCAGTATGTGAACCAGACGGCAGAGCCTCTCACGGAGGCCTCCTATATGATCAACTCCCTCCAGTCCGCCCTGGCTTCCGCCGAGCGTACCTTTGAAATGCTGGACGAGGAGGAGGAGATCCCTGACCCCGAGCACCCCGCCGTCGTGGAACACTCCAAGGGCAACGTGGCCTTTGAGCACGTCAGCTTTGGCTACAACCCCGACCGCCTGCTGATGCAGGACATCAGTTTCTCCGCCCGGCCAGGGCAGAAGATCGCCGTAGTCGGCAGCACAGGGGCCGGGAAGACCACGCTGATCAACCTCCTGATGCGGTTTTACGAGGTCAATGGCGGGAAAATCACGGTGGACGGCGTCTCTACCGCCGAGATGACCCGCAGCGGGCTGCGCCGCAACTTCGGCATGGTTCTCCAGGACACCTGGTTGTTTGGCGGTACCGTGGCGGAAAACATTGCCTACGGCAAGCCGGACGCCACCCGCGAGGAGATTGTGGCCGCTGCCAAGGCCGCCATGGTGGACTACTTCATCCGCACCATGCCCCAGGGCTATGACACGGTGCTGGACAACGAAGCCGCCAACCTCTCCGCCGGCCAGCGCCAGCTGCTGACCATTGCCCGGGTGTTCCTCTGCGATCCCCCCATCCTGATCCTGGACGAGGCCACCTCCAGCGTGGATACCCGTACGGAGGTGGAGATCGGCAAGGCCATGAAACAGCTCATGGACGGCCGAACCAGCTTTGTCATCGCCCACCGCCTTTCCACCATTCGGGATGCGGACAACATCCTGTTTATGGCCAACGGCAACATCATCGAGCAGGGGGATCACAAAACCCTGCTGGCAAAGAAAGGCGCCTACGCCGCCCTCTACTACAGCCAATTTGAATAAGCTTTCTTTCTACTTCTCCTTCTTTACAAGCAGAAGCCCCGTGGATCTCGGTCCACGGGGCTTCTGCAACTTATATTTTTTCCTGGTTTCTCTGTCTTTGCCGGTTCCGTTCCTTTTCCTTTAAGTATTGGCGGATCGAAAAGGAAAACACGGGATATTCTGCGGGGAAAGACAGCTGGTTCTCCAACGCATAGCGGAGAAAATCAAAGAAGAACACATAGGGGATGTCCAGCCGCCCCTGGAGCTTAAAGAGAGAAAAACCCATCTCTCGCAGGCGCACTGCCTCCTCCGCCGTCAGGGAGATGTTCCGCGCTTTGGAGGCGTGCTGCTTAAAGTCGGGGACGTTGGGACAGCGGTCTAGAAAGTGGGTCAGTTCCCCTTCCCCATGAATCAGCGCCGCTTGATCCTCTACAATGGATAGGTAGTGTTCCTTCCGCTGATGGCACTGGTAAACGCAGCGCTCGTTGAGGATGATCTCCGCCCGGTCTTTCGGAATCTTCTCCAGGAGATCCAGGCGGAAATTGTCATCCGGGTGGACCACAAACCGGTCATACTCCCGCGCTAGGGAGGCATAGTAGCTCTCATCCCGCTGCTCTGGGAAGGCCGTCATGATCACCGACGCATGCACCTCTATGTTGGGATACTTGGCCCGGATATAGTCCCGAAGCAGGGGGGTAGAGACAATCACGCCCCCGCCCACTTCATCCGCCATGGACAGGATCGTGTTTCCGGCAGGGTCCGCGAGGTCCTCCTGGGAGAGCACCGGCGCAGAAAAGGTCAACAGAGGGGTGATCCCCCGCGCTTTGGCGCCAGCCAACTCCTGGTAGATCTCCTCTCGGGTGTAGTGGTTGTCTGTGATGATCAGCCGCCCACAGTTCCACAGGACCTTGGGGGAACCATAGAGGTAACGCACCGGGATGGCATACCCAAATTTATCCTGGACCTGATCCAGGCACTGATAAATTAACTTCGAATATAGAAACAGACCGGGCAGACTATAGGATGCCCCCGGCATCAGCGCCGCCGCCTCTCCCTGGGGCAGAATCCATTCGTTCATGGTGCCATCTCCCTTCTTTTTTGATAGAGATATCGTTTGTGGTATTTCAATTGGACATAGTTTAACACCCGACGGTAATACACCGGGTTGGCCGCGCCACCCAGCGCCCCCACCAAGGGCAGTCCCTGGATGAACTTCAGGACCAACATATCCATGGCAAAGGTCTGTGCCGTGGCCTGGATCTGCTGAGACAGAGCTTCCTTGGTGGGTTCCTCCATCAGCCCCTGGTACAGAAACGCATCTACACCCTGGTTCTTTTCTGTCCACAGAGGACCTTTGGTCAACGCGGTCTCCATCATGCGGAGAATCCACATCTGTTCCGCAGGATCTTCATAGGGAAAGCCATACCGCAAAGCCGTTTCATAGATACCCTTGAGCAGCATTCCCACAAAGAGGACAATATCTGGCAGGCCAATGCCCAGCGCACCCAGCCCCACCCCCTCTACCGTCGAGAGGAGGAGGTTCTTTGCGTTGGCCCCCCGGTTTTCCTTGGGAAAGCGGCGCAGCGTGCGGCGGTCCCCCTTGACCTGGACGGCAAAGTCCCGCACAGCGTAGTCCTTTTCCAGGGCATCCCGGTCATAGCTTTTCTCGATGATCCCGGTCCCCTTCTCAAAGACCAGGGCAAACGCTTTGCAGAACGCCTGCTCCAAGGAGGTATACACTTTCTCGGGAACTTTTTCCTCCAGCTTTGCTTTCCAAGCCCCTTCCTTCTCTGCCAGTGCCCGGGTCTCCATACGGCCCTCCCGTTTTTGAAGAAGTGCCAGTTCCTTTTCTAACGCGCGCTGGGCTGCGTTACGGTGAAGCATTCTGTTCCCTCCTTGTCCTGCCATGATACGGAAAACACCCCATTTCCCAAGGGAAACGGGGTGTTTTTTGGTTGCGGAGACAGGACTTGAACCTGCGGCCTCCGGGTTATGAGCCCGACGAGCTACCAACTGCTCTACTCCGCGATATGGTGCCGG